>NZ_JAXAVW010000039.1:0-117569 GCF_033949945.1 Lentzea miocenica | reverse complement strand
CACTACTAGGGCTGAGCGCCACTCACCGGCGCTCAGCCCTTCCAGCTCGCCGGCCTCACGCGCGCCGAGCTGGGCGAACAACTGCTTCGCCCGCAACCACATCTCGTCGTCGTTCATCGCCGCGGCCAGGTCACGCATCGTGCGTGCGCGCCAGATCGGCAACCCCAGCGTCGTCCACTGGCTCAGCGCGTCCTCCAGAAGTGCCGTGGCCTCCTCGTCCCGGCCCTGCGCCAGCGCGACCTCGCCCAGCGTCCTGGTCATCAACGCGACACCGAACCTGTCGCGCTGCCGGGTGCAGACTTCCACGCACTCAGCCAAAAGATCGTCGACGTCGTCGAGCTCACCCGCCCGCATCGAGGCCTTCGCCAGTGACTGAGCCGCGTACGTGGCACCGAGTTCGTCCCCGACGTCGCGCAGGATCTGCTCGGCCTCCCGGCTGAACTCGACCGCCACCGCGAACGTCCCCGCCGCTCGGTGGCACAGGCTCAAACCACGTAACGCCAAGGCTTCCCCGCGTTTGTCCGCCTCTGCCCGATAGAGCGCCACACACCGTTCGAACGCTCGGGTGGCCTCGGCCAGATCACCGTGATCGCAGTGGATCGCGCCGACACCGTAGCTCGCCGCCGCAACGACCTCGTTGTCCCCCAACGCGATCGCCTGGTCGAGCAGCTCGCGGGCAGCGGCGAACTCCGCCAGGTCGCGCCGGACGGTGCCCATGCCGACGTACGCGACCGCGAGCGTCGCCCGTTCGTCGATGGCGGCCGCGATGTCCGCCGCCTGCTGGAAGCTCGCCAGCGCCGCGGCGAAGTCGTCCTGCTCGTACCGCAACTGCCCGAGCCCGGCGAGCAACACCGCCTCGGCCCGCCGGTTGCCGCGTTCGCGGGCCGACCGCAGCGCCACCTCGTGCGTGCGCTGCCAGTTGCCGAACTCGTTGCGTGCCGCGAAAGGCGACGACAGCAGCGACGTGATCACCGTCGTGGTGAGCTCGTCGACGCCGAGGTCGTGCGCGCGTTCGACGGCCCGCACCACCGCGTCCGTCTCGGAGTGCAGCCAGCCGGTCGGGTCCTCCTCGACGTCCTCCTCGAGCCGCGGATCCGGCTCCACCTCGGTGAGCAGCCGCGGCCGCAACCCCAGCGTCACCCGCGGCAGTTTCCGCACACCGGTCTCGACGAGCGCGAGCCACGTCTCCAGCAGGCGCGTCACGGCCTCCGTCGCGGGTTCCTCCGCGGCCTGCTCGGCACCGAAGAGCTGCACGAGGTCGTGAAACCGGTAACGCACCCGTCCGATCTGGTCGACCCCCGCGACGTCCACCAGCCGCAGATCGACCAGGTGCTCCACGACGTCTTCCGCGTCGTACGGCGAGATGTCGAGCAACGGCGCCGCGACCCACGCGCCGAAGTCCGGCAGGTCGAGCAACGACAGCAGGTGGAAGGCCTTGCGGTGGTTCGCATCCAGCTCGGCGTAGTTGAGCTTCAGCGACGACCGGATCGCGAGGTCGCCCATTTCCAGCTCGTCGAGCCTTCGCCGTTCGTCGGACAACCTCTTCGCGAGCGTCTTCAACGGCCAGTGCGGCCGCGCCAGCAACTTCGCGCCCGCCGCCCGCAACGCCAGCGGCACCCCACCGCACAACCGCGCGATCCGTTGCGCCGCTTCGGGTTCCGCACCGACACGGTCGGCGCCGACGATCCGGCCGAGCATCTCCTCGCTGATCTCGTCGCTGAGGAACCCCAGCTCGATCGGCTCTGCGCCCTCCAGACCGGTGAGCCTGCTGCGGCTCGTGATGATCACGAAGCAGTTCGCGTTGCCCGGTAACAACGGCCGGACCTGCGCCTCGCTGCGGGCGTTGTCGAGCACGATCACCAGCCGCCGCTCGGCCACCGTGCGCCGGTAGAGCTCGACGCGCTCGTCCGGTGCGGCAGGCTGGTCCTGGCCGGGAACGCCGAGCAGCCCGAGGAACCGCCCGAGCACCTCCTGCGGTTCCAGATCCCGGCCCGCACCGCGCAGATCCGCGAACAGCTGCCCGTCGGGATACACCTTCCGCAACAGGTGCGCGGCGTGCACGGCCAACGCGGACTTGCCGGCCCCACCGAACCCGGACACCACCACGGTCGGCGTCGCCGTGCTCTCCCCGCGCGTCTCGGTGAGGGCGAGGACCTGCTTCAACGCCTCCTGACGCCCGGTGAAGTCGCTGATGTCGGGCGGCAGGTGGTGCGGGACCACCGGCTGCGTGATGACCATCGGTTGCGCGGCCACCATCACGGTCCTCGGCGCGGACTCGAGCGTGCCGTTGAGGATCGCCGTCTGCAGGTCCCGCAGCTTCTCCCCCGGCTCGATGCCGAGTTCGTCCAGCAGGTACTCGCGGGCGTCGCGGTACACGGTGAGTGCGTCCGCCTGCCGTCCAGCGCGATGAAACGCCCTCATCAACAGCTCACGCGTGTCCTCACGCGCCGGGTGCGCGTTCGCCAGCGCGGACAACCGCGCGATGGCGTCCTCGACCCGGTTCTGCGCGATCTCGCACCGGCTGAGCCCTTCCTCGGCGCTCAGCCTGGACTCGTCCAGCGCCATCGCGTGCCCACGGGCGAACTGCGCCTCCACACCGTGCAACGCGGGTCCACGCCACAACGCGAGCCCGTGCTGGTAGTGCGTGATCGCCGTGGCGGGATCGTCCGCCCGTTCCGCCTGCCGTGCCGTGGTCAGGTGTTCGGTGAACTGCTCCACGTCGCTGTCCAGGTCCAGCAGATATCCCCGTGCCCTGGTGACCAGCGACTGGCCGACCGCACGCCGCAACGACGACACGTAGGTGTGCACCAACGCGCCCGCCGTCTGCGGCGGTGACTCATCCCAGATCAGGTCGATCAGCCGTTCCACCGGCACGACCTGACGTGGCTGCAACAACAACGCGGCCAGCAACGTTCTCGGCTTCGGTCCGCCGAGATTGACCTGTCTCTCCCCGATCCACACCTCGATCGGCCCCAGTACGAGCGCGCTCACGCTCACACCCCCATCCCCCAGTGAATTTCGGTGCGGCTACGAGAATGCCTCATTCCCCGATGTTTTCGACACGTTTCAGCGTGCGAAGTACCGGAGCGGTCTCCAGCTCCCGCACGCCGGCGAGGCCACCGACACGTTCGGTCAGGTATCGGTAGAGGTCACCGCCGCTGCGACAGGTGACGCTGGCGACCAGGTTCGCCGGGCCCGTGGTGGCGGCCGCGAAGTACACCTCGGGATGGGTGGCCAGGGCCGCTCCCGCTGCTTCGAGGTGCTGGGGTTGCACGCGCATCCACAACCTGGCCTGGGTGGGGAAGCCCAGCTGGGCGGGGTCGGCGTCCAGTTGCAGCTCCAGGACTCCGGTTCGCCTGAGGTGCTCGACCCGTCTGCGGGCGGTCGACTCGGACGTGCCGGCTCGTGTCGCGAGCTCGGCGTACCCGGCGCGACCGTCGAGGGCCAGGGTGACGAGCAGCGCCTCGTCCAGGTCCGTGAGCCCGGTCGGCGGTTCTGGTGCGACCTCCGGTTTGAGGGCGGTCGCTTCGTCGTCGGTGAGGCACGCGATGCCGCGCCAGGTGCCCGGCGACGCGAAGCCTTGAAGGATGTTGTGGGCGCTCACGTCCACCAAGCGCCTGGGGAGGCGGTCCAGCAGCAGTTCGTCCGGACTCTCCACCTGCTGGAGGCAGGAGATCTCGGTGCCGCCGGACATCAGGTGCACCCAGAAGGTGTCCGGGCGCCTCGCGAGCGCTTGCGCCAGCGTCGGTCCGGCGTCCGGGGTGCAGCGCAGCCGCAGCGTCCACGCGTGGTGGCCGAGCCGGAACCGGTTGAGCGCGCCCCGCACCCTGATGCCGCGTTCCCTGAGCCGGTGGTAGCGGCGAGCGGCTGTGTGTTCGGAGATCCGGAGGGCTCCGGCGATCTTCGCGAACGGGGCGCGGCCGTCGATCTGCAGCGCGTGGATCAGCCTCTGATCGATGGATTCCACCTACCGGACGCTAGTTGGTGGCGGATTCCGCCGCATTTGCGTTCATGGCCGATGGATCAGCTCCGGTTCCGCCAACCTTGATCACATGGTTGATTTCGAGGAGTTCTACCGGGGCGGCGAACTGGTCGAGGGGATGCCGCACGCGGGCGTGCCGTGGGACATCGGTGCGCCGCAACCGGTCGTCGTGGACTGGGAGCGTGCCGGACGGTTCCGCGGGCACGTGCTGGACGCGGGGTGCGGCACGGGCGACAACGCGATCTTCCTGGCGTCGCGCGGGCTGCGGGTGACGGCGGTGGACATCGCGCCGACCGCGATCGAGACGGCTCGGGCCCGCGGAATCGATTCCGTCTCGCCCCCTTCGGGGGAGATCGAAGGCCCCACTCCCATCTTCTCAGGCAGGTCTGACAATTCCGGGAGCGTCGAGTGGGTGGTGGGCGACTCGGCGGCGTTCGCCGGGCGGTTCGACACCGTGCTGGCGAGCGCGTTGATCCACTGCGTGCCGGCAGAACAGCGCCCCGGCCTGGCAGCGGCCCTGCGGAACGCGGCTGTCGACGGTGCGTTGCTGAACCTGACCTCGCTCGCGGTCGAGGGAAGCCCGTTCGACGTGACCGAGCCCGAACTGCGGTCCGCGCTGGAAGGCGCAGGGTGGGAGATCACCAGGTTCGAGCGGGATGTCATCGTCCTGACCGGCGTCAACGACCTGCCCGAACTGCCGGTCTGGGTCGTGGAAGCTACCGCAACGAGTCGAGGTGCCGACGCAGCAACAACACCGTGAGATCCGGCGTCATCCGGTCCGGGTGCAGCACGCCGTCGACGGTGAGGCCGTTCAGCAGTGACGCCAGCCGATCGGTCTCCAGCGCGATGTCGAGGCCGGCGGCCGCGGTGCCGGCCTCGGACATCACGGTCAGCGCCCGACGGCACAACGCGCGCAGCCCGTCGTAGAGCCGTTCGGCGTGCGGCAGCAGTGACGGCCGGGTGCGGGCGGCGGTCGCGAAGGCCAGCCACAGCACGGCCTCGTCGCGCCGGCGGTCGTCGAGCGGGAGGACCTCGGACAGCACGCGTTCGGCCGGGCGGCGGAGGTCCGTGCGGCCCGCGAGCGACCGCACGTGGTCCATCACGCGCTGGTCTGTCGACTGGATCAGGGCTTCGACCGCGAAGATGATCATGTCGTCGTGGCTGTCGAAGTAGTGCCGGATCGAGCCGATGGCCAGGCCCGCCTCCACGGCCACGTTGCGCAGCGAGGCCTGCTCGACGCCGTCCCGCACGACCACGCGGAACACCGCCTCGGCGACGGCCTGGCGGCGGGCGACGGGATCGACGACTCGAGGTGACACCTCCCTTTTGTAGCATGACCCTGCTAGTTTAAGTAGCAGGGTCATGCTACTAAGGGGGATGCAATGACGTATGCGCTGATCGCGGCGGGTGTGCTGTACGTGCTGGTGCGCAGGTTCAGGGGAGAACCGCTCAACGCCAGGGACCTGCTCGCGCCGCCCGCGTTCCTGTTGTTCTTCGGCATCCGGGCCGTGGAGGAGTTCCAGCTGATCTACCTGCTGCCGTTCTTCGCCGGGTTCGCGTTCGGCGCGTTCCGGGGGATGACGATCAGGCTGTTCGAACGCGACGGGCACCTGTGGCAGCGCTACACGCCGTGGACGTTGCTCGTGTGGGTGACGTCGTTGGGCGTGAGTTTGGGACTGGGGCTGCTCATCGGCGGGCACGCGCCGACGCAGTTGTCCATCGGGGTGGGCATGCTCGGCGAGTTGTGCACGATCGGGGCCAAGGCGTTGAACACCGGGATTCCGTTCGCCCCGGAGAAGAAACAGCTGTCCAACGACGTCCGCGAGCGGTTCTATGGAAGGCATGGATCGTCGTGACTTCCTCGTGGGGACCGGGCTTCTCGCCGTCACGCCGACCGCGGCGTCGGCCGCGCAGGGAGTGGACTGGGGTGCCGTGCGCCGCGAGTTCCGGCTGGACCCGACGCTGATCAACCTGGGGTTGTTCTACCTGGCGTCGAACCCGCGGGAGGTGCGGAACGCGGTCGACAGCTTCAAGCGCAAGCTCGACGCCAACTCGCACGACCTGATGACCGGCCAGGCGCAGGAGGTCGCCGTCGCGCTCGGGCAGTACGTCGGCGGCGATCCCGGAGACATCGCGTTCGTGCCCAACACGACCATCGGGCTCTCGATCGTCTACGGCGGCCTGAAACTGCGCCCGGACCAGGAGTTGCTGCTCAGCGACCAGGACCACTCGTGGCACCAGCAGGCCGCCCAGCTCGCGGCGGGCCGGGTCGGCGCGAAGGTCAGGATCGGCACGCTCTACGAGAGTTCGGCGAAGGTCACCGAGGACGAGGTCGCGTCGAGGCTGCGAAACTCGATCACACCGCAGACACGGGCCGTGGGCGTCACGTGGGTGCAGTCGAGCACTGGCGTGAAGATGCCGGTACGGGCGTGCGCGCAGGTCGTCGCCGAGGCCAACAACGGCCGCAAACCGGAAGACCGCTGTCTTCTCGTCGTCGACGGCGTGCACGGACTGGCGGCGGTCGACGACGACGCCGCGCGCATGGGTGCGGACGTGTTCGTCGCGGGCACGCACAAGTGGCTGTTCGGGCCGCGCGGCACCGGCATGGTCTGGGTGAACCCCCAGGTGAGCAACGAGATCGTGCCGTTGCTGCCGAGCCTGAGCAACCGCAGCGAAACAGCGTCGCTCGGGCCGGGCGGTTTCCACGCGTTCGAGCACTACTACGCGGTGAAGGCGGCCGTGGAGTTCCACCAACGCCTCGGCCGCAACCGCGTGGCGGCCCGGATCACCGAGCTGGCCACGCGGTTCGAGGACGGGCTCGCCGAGATCCCCGGCGTCGTCATCCACACGCCGCGCGACCCGCGGATGTCCGCGGGCCTGGTGTGCTTCGACGTCGCCGGGCAGACCGGCAACGAGGTCGTGGCGCGGCTGGAGCAGAAGCGCGTCCAGATCACCACGGCGGCCTACCGGATCCCGTACGCGCGGATCGGCACCGCGATCCTCAACACGCCGGAGGAGATCGACCGGACGTTGAAGGAGATCCGCGCGCTCAGCCGGTGATCCGGGGCAGTTCCGCGGTTCCTGGCGGCTTGAGCACGACGCTGGTGGTCTCCACCTGCACCTTCGGCCGGTCCATGGCCTCGTGCGCGGCCCATCCTCCTCCGAGGACGACCACGAGCAGTCCCATGGCGATGAACGGCGTCGTCGGAATCCGCCGCTTCGGCTTCTCTTCTTCGCGCGGCACCGGCACGTAGACGGTCGTCTCGTCGGACGGTTCAGGCTCCAGCTGCTTGGCTTCGAGCAACGCGCCCATCGCGGCCGCGCCGTCCGGTGCCCGCATCACCGGGATGTGCAGCCGTTCCACGATCTCCTTGACCACCAACGGAATCCGCGCCGACCCGCCGACGAGCAGGATCACGTCCGGCTCACACAGACCCGCGGTCCGGACGACGCGTTCGAGCGCGTCGACGACGAGTTCGACGGACGGCCGGATGATCGACTCGAACTCCAGCCTGCTGAGCCTGATCTCGCGAACCTCGGCGTCGACCACGACCGGAATCCGCACCTCGGGATAGCTGCCGAGCAGTTCCTTCGCCTCCACGCAGCTCCGCACGAGCTCAGGGCTGTGCGCCCGGATCTTCGCGATCACGTGCTCCGCGACCAGGTCGTCGAGGTCGAATCCGCCGATCTCGACCCGCTCCGGCCGCCCGGTCAGCAGGAACACGCTTTGCTTGCGCAGCAACGTGATGTCGCACCCGGTGGCGCCGAAGTCGAACACCGCGACCGTGCTGTGCTCCGGCATCTGCGCACTGTCGTCGAACGCGATCGCGGCGGCGTGCGGTGCCGGCACGAACAACACGTCCGCGCGCCCCTCGTCGATCAGGTCGCTGCGGAACTGTTCGAGGTACTCGTGCGGCCAGGTCAGCGGATGCGTCAGGGCGACCCGGCTCGGCGGCTCCCCGTGCCGTTCCGCGAGGTCGTCGAGGACCTTCGTGACTTCCCTGGCCGCGGCCTGCCGGCGCCGGACGCTGCTGGTGGTGACACCGCGGTCGGTGGCGACCGTGGTGCCTGCGGATCCGAGATCGAGCCCAACCTGGTACGACATCGCGGGTCTCCCTCATGCGCGGACACCCACAACACGTACGTCTCAGTTGGTCCGGTTCACCTTCCGCTCAACTGTGCGGCGAGCTGCGCGGCTTCCTTCGCGGTGAACCTGCCGGAGATCTGCGCGGCGCCACCGGTGATCGGCGACTGGATCGTCGGCGCGCTGAGCACCCGTCCGTTGATCAGGATCGCCACCTGCTTCCCCACGTGACCGGTGGTGAAGTCGCCCCACACCTTCGCACCCTGTGAGTCGAACTCGACCGACACGACGTGCCCGCCGTCCGGGCTCGGCACGGGCTCCGCCTCGGTGATCCGGTCGCCGTCCAGGAACACCGGGCCCAGGTCGTACTTGACGTCACCGGCGTTGCAGGTGACCAGCGGGGCAACCGCGTCGTCGTTGCCCACCAACGGGTCCGGCGCACTGCAGTCGAACGCGCCGAGCGCTTGCTCGCGGACCTGGTCGTCCGCGCTCTGCCTGGTCGCCTTCGCCGACCGGACCGCGGGGTCGTCCGCCTTCTGCTGTGGCGCCGGGTAACCGGACGACGGCTTCGCGGTCGGGGCCTCGGTCTTCACCTCGCGGAACGTCAGCTTGCCCGTCAGCCAGGCCTCCCTGGTCGGCGCGCCTTCCTTGGTGGTCGTGCAGGCGGCGACAACGAGGAGCAACGCGACGGCAAGGATCTTCATACCGCTGGATTACCACGCTGCCGCCGTCCACATCAGGCGATCAGAGCCCCATCAGCCGTTTCGCCGCGACCCGCGCACCGTCCATGCGCACCAGGGTGGCCACCTTGGCGACCTGTTCGACGAGCCTGCCCAGGTCCTCGGGCTTCATCCTGACCGCGGTCGCGGTGCCCCGCCGCGGCCACGACCTCTGACTCCGAGGACCGAGAGTGGGCGCTGGCCAGCAACGGCGAGCAGGACTACGGGTACGGCTACGGCCCGGACCGCACGAGCTTCCGCGCCCGTGATGCACAAGTTCGGTCTGCCGCACCCCGAGCTGCTGAGCGAGATTTCCTGAGACGAACACGGCAACGCCGTCCAGGCCACGGGCTTGGACGGCGTTGCCGGTCCTGCGTCTAGTGAGCGGCGTCGTCCCAGGAACGACCCACGCCGACCGAGACCTCCAGCGGGACCTGGAGCGGGTAGGCGTTGCCCATCTGGTCGCGCACCAGGGCCTCCACGGCCTCGCGCTCGCCGTCCGCGACCTCCAGGACCAGTTCGTCGTGGACCTGCAGGAGCATCCGCGAGCGCAGGCCGGACTCCTCCAGCGCGCGGAAGACGCCCAGCATGGCCACCTTGATGATGTCCGCGGCGCTGCCCTGGATGGGGGCGTTGAGGGCCATGCGCTCGGCCATCTCGCGACGCTGCCGGTTGTCGGACGTGAGGTCCGGCAGGTAGCGGCGGCGGCCGAGGACGGTCTCGGTGTAGCCGTCCTTGCGGGCCTTCTCGACGATCTCGTTGAGGTAGTCGCGCACGCCGCCGAAGCGGGAGAAGTAGGCCTCCATCTGCTCGCGCGCCTCTTCGGTCGGGATGCGCAGCTGCTGTGAGAGACCGAACACCGACAGGCCGTACGCGAGGCCGTAGGACATGGCCTTGATGCGGCGGCGCATCTCGCCCGTCACCTCGGCGGTGGGGATCGAGAACGCCTGCGAGGCCACGTAGGTGTGCAGGTCCTCGCCGCTGTTGAAGGCCGCGATCAGACCTTCGTCACCCGACAGCGTGGCCATGATCCGCATCTCGATCTGGCTGTAGTCCGCGGTCATCAGCTCCGCGAAGCCGTCGCCGACGACGAAGGCCTGGCGGATGCGGCGGCCCTCGTCCGTGCGGATCGGGATGTTCTGCAGGTTCGGGTCCGTCGAGGACAGCCGGCCGGTGGCGGCGATGGTCTGGTGGAACGTCGTGTGGATGCGGCCGTCGTCGGCCACCGACTTCAGCAGGCCGTCCACAGTGGACTTCAGGCGGGTGACGTCGCGGTGCGAGAGCAGGTGCTGCAGGAACGGGTGCTCGGTCTGCTCGAAGAGGTTCTGCAGCGCGTCCGCGTCCGTGGTGTAGCCGGTCTTGGTCTTCTTCGTCTTCGGCATGTTCAGCTCTTCGAAGAGCACCGTCTGCAGCTGCTTCGGGCTGCCGAGGTTGATCTCCTTGCCGATGACCGAGTACGCGTCCTGCGCCGCCTGCTTCACGCCCGCCGCGAAGTGCGCCTCCAGCTCCGACAGGTGCTCGACGTCGATCGCGATGCCGACGGCCTCCACCTCGTCGAGCACGTTCATCAGCGGCAGTTCGAGGTTCGCCAGCAGCTCGGCGCCGCCGATGGTGACGAGTTCGGTGTCCAGGCGGTCGGCGAGCTCGGCGACGGCCCGCGCGCGCAGGATCGTGCTGGTCGCGACCTTCTGCGCTTCCTCGGACTCGTCGGTGAGCAGCGACAGCTGGCCGTCGCCGGACTCCTCGGCGCGCAGCTCGCGCTTGAGGTAGCGCAACGCCAGGTCGTCGAGGGCGAACGAACGCTGGCCGGGACGCACCAGGTAGGCGGCCAGTGCCGTGTCCGAGCTCAGGCCGCGCAGCTTCCACCCGCGAGCGCGCACGCGACGCAACGGCAGCTTCAGGTCGTGGCCCGCCTTGGCCACGCTCTCGTCGGCCAGCCAGGCCGCCAGCGCCTGCTCGTCGGCCTCGTTCAGCTCGGTGACGTCGACGTATCCGCCCTCACCGGTGGCCGTGCACAGCGCGACGCCCTCCAGGTCGGTCGTGATGCGCAGCGCGACACCGACCCGCGTCTGGCGCGCGTTCTCGTCCAGCCACTTCTTGAGCGTGCCCGCGGGAATCGCGCCGCCGGAGACCTCGAAGCCCTCCTCGGCCTCGGGCTCCGCGGTGGTCAGGGTCTGGAAGAGACGGTCGCGCAGGACGCGGAACTCCAGCTCGTCGAACAGCTGGTGCACGGCGTCGCGATCCCACTGCCGGGCCTCGAGGCCGTCGATCGTGTACGGCAGCTCCACGTCCTTGATCAGCTCGGTGAGCTGGCGGTTCATGATGATGTTCGCCAGGTTGCCGCGCAGGGCCTCACCGACCTTGCCCGGCACCTCGTCGATGTGGTCGACCAGCTCGTTGAGCCCGCCGAACTGGTTGAGCAGCTTGATGATCGTCTTCGGGCCGACACCGGGGGTGTTCGGCAGGTTGTCCGACGAGTCGCCGCGCACCGCCGCGTAGTCCGCGTACTGGTCGGGCCGCACGCCGTGCTTCTCCTCGACGTACGCGGGCGTGAACCGGCCCATCTCCGAGACGCCCTTGACCGGGTACAACACCGTCACCTGGTCGTTGACCAGCTGGAACGCGTCGCGGTCGCCGGTGACGATCTCCACCTCGACGCCCTGCGCCACGGCCTGCGTGGTGAGCGTCGCGATGATGTCGTCCGCCTCGTAGTTCTCCTTCTCCATCGTGGGGATCTGGAGGGTGGCGAGCACGTCCTTGATCAGGGACACCTGGCTGCGGAACTCGTCCGGCGTCTTGGTGCGACCGGCCTTGTACTCGGGGTACTGCTCGGAGCGGAACGTCTTGCGCGACACGTCGAACGCCACCGCGACGTGCGTGGGCTTCTCGTCGCGCAGGATGTTGATCAACATGGACGTGAACCCGTACACGGCGTTCGTGACCTGGCCCGTCTTCGTCACGAAGTTCTCGGCGGGCAGGGCGTAGAACGCTCGGTAGGCCATCGAGTGACCATCGATGAGCAGGAGTCGTTTCACGTCTGAGGAAGTCACAGCCCCGAGTCTAGGGTGGGGGTCTGACAGTTTTGCTTGAGCCCTTGGAGCCCGCGTGACCCCCGACCTGCCCGCCGAGTTCGCCGACGAGCAACTGCACGTCCGCATGGGTATCGAAATCACCCAATGGGATGTCCAGGAAATGATCGGCACGATGCCGGTCAAGGGCAACCGCCAGCCGTTCGGCCTGCTGCACGGCGGCGCGAACGCGGTCCTCGCCGAGCAGCTCGGCTCCCTCGGCTCCGCGATGCACGCCCACCAGTTCGGTTCCATCGCCGTGGGCCTCGAGCTGTCCTGCACCCATCATCGAGCGGCACGCGAGGGCCTCGTCACCGGTGTGGCCCGCCCCATCCACCTCGGCCGCAGCACCACGACCTACGAGATCGTCGTGACGGACGAGGAGGGCAAGCGCACCTGCACCGCCCGCCTCACGTGCATCCTCCGCCCGAAGCCGCCGGGAGCCTGAGCACTGGGGTCAGCCCCACCCCGACTCTGCGGTCAGCCCCAGTGTCCAACCAAGATCACCTCGACATCGTTGGGGCATGACCTTCACGACTCGACTGACAGCAGCAGTCCTGTGCGGCGTCGTGGCCACCTCTTTGGTTCCGGCCACGGCTTCTGCCCACTCGACGCGCGGCGAACTCCTCGACGTCGTCCCGGTGTCCACGATGGACACCACCCAGTTGGTCACGTATCTGGGGGACTACGACCTGGACGCCTCACGCGTCCGATTCGACGTGGACGCGAAGCGGATCACGTACCGCACCATCGACACCAAGGGAAAACCGACAACGGCCAGTGCCCTGGTGGCGGTGCCGCGCAACAACGACAGGTCACCGCGCCAGGTGACCTGGTTGCACGGCACCACCGGCTACCGCGGCTCGGTCGCCTCGATGACCGACGGCAACGACCGCGCGGCGGCTCTGCTGTTCGCGTCCGCCGGCTACCTCACCACGGCGCCCGACTACCTCGGCCTGGGCACTGGCCCTGGCCACCACCCGTACGTCGACGGCCCGTCGACCGTCACGGCCTCGATCGACGCGTTGCGCGCCACCAGGCAGCTCGCCGCGCAACGGGGCCGCAAACCCGACCCGCGCGTCATGCTCACCGGCCATTCGCAGGGCGGCCACGCCGCCATGGCGATCGGACAGGCACTGCGGGGCAGCCGCGAGTTCGAGGTCGGCGGCCTGGCCCCGATCGGCGGCCCCATGAAGCCGACCCTGATCCTCTCCAAGGCCCTGAACGGCGAGATCGCCAACGGTGTCGCGTACCTGGCGTACTGGACGGTGGCCTGGAACCGGATCCACCACCTGTACTCCGACCCGGCCGAGGCGTTCAGGGACCCGTCGATCGAGGCCCTGTTCGACGGCGACCACCGCAACGAGGAGATCTTCGCGCACCTGCCGGGCACGGTCTCCGAGCTGTTCACGGAGTCCTACCTCGAGCGTCTCCGGCACCTGACCGGAGTGCTGCGCGCGAAGATGCGCGAAGCCGACAGCTACTGCGACTGGCGCCCGGCGGTTCCGGTGTCGATCTACTCGTCGAGCGGTGACCGCGACACGTTGATCGAGACTTCTGCCTACTGCGACCGGCAACTGGCCAAGCACGGCGCCAGGAGCACGTTGATCGACCTGGGCCCGGACGTGAACCACGGCCGAGCCGCCAAGCTGGCGCTGCCCCGCATCCTGGCCGACTTCGACCGCGGATGAACGAAAGCGGGGCGGAGGACAAGTCCTCCTCCGCCCCGCTCCTGAAACCGAATCTCAGTGAGCCTCACCCAGGTACGCGTCGCGCACCTGAGGGTCGACCAGGAGCGAGCGCCCCGGACCGTCCAGAGTGGTGCGACCGAGGTCGATCACGTACCCGTGGTCCGACAGCGCCAGAGCGGCCAGCGCGTTCTGCTCCACCAGCAGAATGGTGGTGCCGAGCGACTGCAGTTCCTTGATGGTGTCGAAGATCTTCTGCGTCATGATCGGCGAGAGACCCATCGAGGGCTCGTCGAGCATCAGCAGACGGGGCTTGGACATCATCGCGCGGCCGATGGCCAGCATCTGCTGCTCGCCACCGGAGAAGAGCCCGGCCTTGTTGTGCCGCCGCTCCCCCAGCACGGGGAAGAGGTCGTACACGCGCTGCATGTCGGACGCGACACCGTCGTCCTTGCGGACGTAGGCACCGAGATGCAGGTTCTCCTCCACGGTCATCCGAGGGAAGAGCCGGCGGCCCTCGGGGCAGTGGGCGATGCCCTCACCGAGGATCGCGTGCGCCGGGTCGTTGTGGATCGGCTTGCCCTGGAACAGGATCTCGCCGGACGCCGGCCGCAGCAGACCCGAGATGGTGCGCAGGGTCGTGGTCTTGCCCGCACCGTTCGAGCCGATCAGTGACACGATCTGGCCGGCCTCGACGGTGAACGAGATGTCGCGGGCAGCTTCGATGGCGCCGTAGGCGACCGAAAGGTTGCGGACTTCGAGCAGCGCGGTCATGCCTGCTCCTCCTCAGCAGAAGCAGCGGCGGCCTCGATGTCGTGCTCGACTTCCTCCGGCGGCTTGCCGAGGTAGGCCTCGACCACCCTCGGGTCCGCCCGCACGACCTCGGGGCTGCCCTCGACGAGCAGTTCGCCCTGCACGAGCACGGAGACCGTGTCGCACAGCCCGAAGATGAACTTGATGTCGTGCTCGATGACGACGACCGACACACCCGTCTCGCGGATGCGGAAGATCAGCTGCTGCGTCGCTTCCGTCTCCTGCGGGTTCATGCCGGCGGTGGGCTCGTCCAGCAGCAGCACTGCCGGGTCCGTCGCCAACGCGCGCGCGATCTCGAGACGGCGCTGGTCGCCGTACGGGAGGTTGCGCGAGAGCTCGTCGTCCAGGTTGTTCAGGCCGACGAACGCGAGCAGCTCCCGCGACCGCTCGCGGGCCGCCCTCTCACCGCGGTGGTAGGCGGGGCCGTGGAACAGCGAGGCCAGCGGGCCCTGCTTCATCCGCACGTGCCGGCCGACCATGACGTTCTCCAGCACGCTCATGCTGGGGAACAGGCGGATGTTCTGGAACGTGCGGGCCACGCCCGCGTCCGTCACCTTCGCCGGGTCGCCGGGCAGGACGTTGCCCTTGAGCAGCACCTCACCCGTGGTCGGCGTGTACAGACCCGTCAGGCAGTTGAAGAACGTCGTCTTCCCCGCACCGTTCGGGCCGATCAGGCCGACGATCTTGCCTTCTTCGAGCGTCAGAGTGACGCCCTTCAACGCCTTGAGGCCACCGAAGACCATCGAGACGTCACGCGCTTCCAGTACAGGCGTGCTCATGCCTTCTTCGCCTCCACGTGCGCCTCTTCGGCGTTCTCGTCGGCGCGCTCCGCCATCTCGGCGCGCCTGTGCGCATCGGGGATCAGGCCGACCGGCCGGAACCGCATGATCAGGATCAGCGCGAGGCCGAAGATCATGAGGCGGTAGTCCTCGAAGTCGCGCAGCTTCTCGGGCAGCACGAACAGCAGTGCCGCACCGAGCACGGCGCCCGGGATCGAGCCCATGCCGCCGAGGATGACCGCCGCGAGCAGCGTGACCGACTCGAGGAACTTGAACGACTCGTAGGACACCGTGCCGTTCTTGTGCGCGAACACCGCGCCCGCCAGACCCGCGAGCGTGGCACCGATGAGGAACGCGAGGATCTTCATCTTGCCGGTGCGGATGCCCATCGCGCGGGCCGCGTCCTCGTCCTCGCGGATCGCGATCCAGGCACGGCCGATGCGGCTGAACTTGAGGTTCGCGAACACCGCCATCGTCCCCGCCACAAGCAGCACGATGAGGACGTAGTAGAGGACACCGGCGGGCAGCTTCACCGCGCCGATCGAGATCGACTTGTTGAACTCCGTGCCGAACAGCGACAGCGGCGGGATGCCCGGGATGGCGTTGGAGCCGTTGGTGATGCCACCGATGTTGTTCTGCGCGGAGCGGGTGAAGATCTCACCGAACGCCAGCGTCACGATCGCCAGGTAGTCACCGCGGACCCGCAGCGTCGGCGAACCGACGATGGCGCCGAAGATGCCGGCCACGATCGCCGCGGCCGCCGCGGCGACCGGGAACGGCAGGTGGATGCCGAAGTGCGCGGTGGCCGCACCGGAGAAGTTCGCTGCCACCAGGGCACCGATGCCCATGAACGCCACGTACCCGAGGTCGAGCAGACCCGCGAGGCCGACGACGATGTTCAGGCCGATCGCGGTGGCGGCGTAGATGCCGATGTTCGCCGCGACCGTCATCCAGTACTCGTTGCCCGCGTCGGTGAACGGCAGCAGCAGCGCGCACGCGGCCAGCACGATCACGCTGAACACGCGGTGCTGCTCGGACAGCGCCGAGAGCCAGCGGACGAAGCCGACCCCGCTGAGCGCGCCGATCAGACCACCGGCGAACCCGAGGAACGACAGGAAGATCGCACCCGCGTACGGGTTCGCGGAACCGACACCACCGGTGGTCAGCATCGCGGCGACGGCGTACAGCACCGCGCCGAACGACACCAGCAGCACCAGGTACGCGACCGGAGTGGAGACCTTGAAATTCCACTCGCCCACCGGCCCGATGCCGATGCCGTAACCCGCCAGGATCGCCAGCACACCGGCGACGAGACCGACGACGGCACCGAACGCGGTGGCACCTTCGACAGCCGTGATGGCACCGAGGCCACCGCCCTTGACCGTGATGTACGCGGCGTTGACGAACGCCACCACGGTGAGGCCCCAGCCGAGGGCCCGGACGACCCGGCCCTTGGACGGGACCGGCGCGAACGTCGCGACCAGGATGAGGACGCCGATCAGCAGGACGTGCCAGCGGAAGCCGGTGACGGCGAACGGCGCGTCGAAGAACTGCAGCGTCGACTTGTCCGGCCAGTTGCCGTCGTTGAGGGTGAACGTGACCCACGGCAGGAGAGCCGCGACGATCGCCAGGACACCAGCGGCGGCCGCGAACGGCTTGCCCAGGGGCGCGAGCGCGGAACGCTTCGCCACCGTCGTGGATCCAGAAGAGGTGGACACAGTGCTCGTGCTCATGCGCGCACCCTTTCCGGCTCGCCGAACAGACCCTGCGGACGGAAGACGAGCACGAGGATCAGCACGACGAAGATCCACACGTAGTCGTACTGGGTGCCACCCGGCATGTACTGACCGGCCAGGGTCTTGATCAGACCGATGATGAACGCGCCGATGACCGCGCCCCGGATGCTGCCGACACCGCCGAGAACGGCCGCCGTGAAGGCGAAGATGCCGTTCTGGAAGCCCATGTCGATGTTGATGTTGCCGAGGAAGCCGCCGTAGAGGATGCCCGCGACGCCGGCCAGCACGGCACCGAGGATGAACGTCAGCACGATCACGCGGTCGGGGTTGACGCCCATCAGCTTCGCGGTGTCGGGGTCCTGCGCGGTCGCCCGCATCGCGCGGCCCATGCGCGAGCGGTTGATGTAGGTCTGCAGGATGACCGCGAGACCCACGGAGAGCACGACGAGCAGTACACCGGTCCACGAGATGTTGACCGGGCCGAGCGACAGGTTGCCCTCGGGGAAGACGTTCGGGTAGGGCAGGTTCGACTTGGCGTTCGGGTAGAAGACGCGCACAGCCTCCTGCAGGAACACGGAGACGCCGAGCGCCGTGATGAGAGGCGCGAGCCGGGGCGCGTTGCGCAGCGGCCGGTAGGCGAACCGTTCCATGATCACGGCGACGACGACCGCCACCACGATGCCGCCGACGAACATGAGCGGCAGGGCCACGGCAGGCGACTTCTTGAGGTCGTCAGGAAGAAGCGTGAACGTGGCAAGGCCTCCGTACGAGGCCACCATGAAAACCTCGCCGTGGGCGAAGTTGATCAGCTGGATGATGCCGTACACCATCGTGTACCCGAGGGCGATCAGGGCGATCAACGCGCCCTGCATGACCCCGTTGGCCAGCTGTTGAAGCAGGACTGACACGACTACCTCCGTAGACGGCGGGGGCGAGCAAACAACGCCCGCCCCCGCCGTAGCTTCAATCAGTGATCAGTAGTCGTCAGCCGGTGAACTCGCCGGTCTGAACGTCCTTCCACTTGCCAGAGGTGACCTGGTACACGGTCAGAACCTTGTTGGTGCTGTCGCCGTACTGGTCGAACTTGACCTCGCCGGTGGCGCCGGAACCGCTGTAGGAACCGACGTTGGTCAGCATCGAGTCACGCTTCGACTCGTCCCAGGCAGCGCCGTCGACGGTCTTGGCCAGCGCACCGATGATGGCGTTCGCGGCGTCGTAGGAGAACGCACCGTAGGCGGCGTAGTCCTCCTTGCCGAACTTCGCCTTGTACGCGTCGACGAACGCCTTGGCCGTGGCCAGGGACTCGGTCGGCGCGCCGACGGAGGTGGCGAGGTCGCCTTCCTTGCCGCCGAGCTCGATGTACTTGCCGTCGAAGATGCCGTCGCCACCCATCAGCGGGACGTTCAGGCCCGCGCTCGCCATCTGCTTCGACAGCGGGCCGGCGACCGGGTACTCACCGCCGTAGTAGACGGCCTCGGGGGCCAGCGCCTTGATCTTGGAGATGACACCGGAGAAGTCGGTGTCCTTCTCGCCGACCTTCTCGGAGCCGACGATCGTGCCGCCCTTCTTGGCGACCTGCTTCGACAGCTCGGCGGCGAGACCCTCACCGTAGGTCTTGCCGTCGGTGATGATGGCGATCTTCTTCTTGCCGGCCTTCTCGACGAGGTAGTTGCCCGCGTACGGGCCCTGCAGGTCGTCGGTGGTGCAGACGCGGAAGTAGTTGTCGAACTGGCGCTTCGGGGCGGTCAGGAAGTCGTTGCCCCTGGTCAGCGTCGGGTTCGTGTTCGCGGGCGACACCTGAGGAATCTTCTTTTCCTTCAGGATCGGCTGCACGGTCTGGGCGACCGAAGAGTTCAGCGTGCCGACGACGCCGACGACGTTCGGGTCGGTCGACAGCTTGGTGGCCGCCTGGGCACCCTTGGCGGGGTTGGCCTCGTCGTCCTGAGCGGACACGTTCAGCTTGTAACCCTTGACCGTGCACTTCTTGTTCGCCTCGTCCACGGCGAGCTCGGCGGACTGCTTGATGCCGAGGCCGAGAGCGGACAGGTTGCCGGACAGCGGGGCGACCACGCCGACGGTCAAGGTGCCCTTCGACGTGTCGCAGCTGCCCCCCGCAGTGCCGCCTTCATTCTTGTTCGAGCCACAGGCTGCGACGACAAGCAGCGTGGCGCCGACAATCGCAGCGGACTTCACAGAGTGCTTACGCACGTGATGTCCCTCCTCTATCCCTGCTCCCGGCGACGCGAGTTCTCCGCGCACCGCTCCATCACCCTCTCCTGAGGGATGGCCGGAACCTAGGCGATGACTGTGACCCCAGTCATCAAAGCCAATGGGCTCGTGACCATAACGCAACGCGGCGTTATGTTTCACTTAAGCAATGTCACATACCGTAACCTTCGTTCACTCTTTGGACGGCTGCCATAACCTGGGCGAATGACTCCGCGTGGCCGGGTGATCGCAGCGGTCGGCGCCGCCGTCGTGCTCGGCGCCGCGGTGCTGGTCTTGCGCCAGACCGATGATGCAGCGACGAAGCCCAGTTCACAGCCAGTTCGGCTGACGAAGTTCGCGGCGGATTTCGTCAAGTTGCCGTCTCAACCGGCTCCACTCAACGCACCGTCCTCCGTATGGAGCAGCGAGGGCAGGATCCAATGGGCACCCGTGCCCGGCGCGACAGGCTACGAGGTCTTCGGCAGGCTGGTCGCGTCGCCCGAGATCGCGGGTTCCGGACGCACCGACGTGCGGGCCGTCGACGCGTTCGGCCAGCGTTCTCTCGCCGCCAGATCCGAGGAACGTCCTGGTGACGACGGGTGGCGGCGCGCGGTCGGCGGGTGGCTGGACGACTTCGACGACACGTTCCTGGAACGCCGCTACCACCTGAGCGGCAGGCCAGGTTGCGTCAATCCCAGCTCTGGATCGGGCGGCCGGCTGGTGATCGACATGCCATGCGGCAACGACACGGCCGTGTTGCGCGCACGGACGTTGCTTCAGCTGAACGACTCAGACGAGTTGGGCCGGGTGGCAGTCGTGACGGACGCGGCCGGACCGCGCGGGAAACTCGTGCTCGACCTGGTCCCCGGAACACCGGACCGCGTCGGACCCATACCTCCCGCTGATGCGATTCGGGTGGTGGTGGACGACTCCGTCGCATCCGGCACGCGCGGTGCGGGCGTTCTGCATCGATTCGAAGTAGTGCTCACACGTAACGGTGTGCGCGTTCTGCAAGACGGCGCACAAGTCGCAACTTCACCTGCCGTGCCTAAGTGGCGTGAGGCGAGCGTCCTGATCGCCGTGACCCCGCCGCCGAGCTATCCCGGACGCGTGGAAATCGACGCGGTCGGCATCACCGGGCCGCTCCAGCCGCTGCCCGAGGTGACCGAGACGCCGATCGTGGCGGGGACGTTGCGCGTTCTGGAGCCCGAGGAGGAGGCGCCGGGCATCGGTGTGGCGCGCACACCGTTGCGTGCGACTCCTTCAGCGCGATTGCGGGCAACGGTCCGGCTCGGCGACGGCGGCGACCCGAACGGCCTGGTCGCGCAACTCGGTTCGGCCCGGTTGCCGTTGCGCCCGGTGGTGAGCGGCTGGTCCGGGGCACAGGACAGTGAGCTGACCCTGGTCGGGGACGTGCCGGCCGAGCTGCTCGGGCCGGCCGGACCGGACGCGCTCACGCCGTTCGTGCTGCGCATGCCCGGCGCGTCGCAGGCCCAGGTGGTCGAGAGCTACCTGGAGGTGCCGGGCCGGTCGCCGGTGAAGCTGGAGGCCGCGCCGGGCGAGCCCGCGCCCGTTCTGCCCGTGATGACGGCTGAGTTCGTCCGTGTGACCCCGAACGACGCGACGCTGGTGATCACCCTCGACGCCGCCCACGCACGCTCAGTGGCCCCGATAGCGGGCTTTGAGGTGTACGTCGACAGCGGTCACGTCGCGACGCTGCCGATGCCGGGTGGTGCCGGTGGCCGGCACGAGCTGGAGATCTCGCTGAGGGGCAGCCACAACGTCGAAGTCCGCCTGCGCCCTGAGGATCCAGGGCGGCAGACGGACTCCGTGTGGCTCGAACTCAGCCGAAGTTCTCGATGACGGCCTCTGCGACGGCCTTCATCGTCGTGCGGCGGTCCATGGCGGTGCGCTGCACCCAGCGGAACGCCTCCGGCTCGCTCAGACCCTGCTTGGTCATGAGAATGCCCTTGGCGCGTTCCACGACCTTGCGCGTCTCCAGGCGCTCGGTGAGCCCGGCGACCTCCTGTTCGAGGGCCGCGAGCTCGCTGAACCGGCTGATGGCCAGTTCGATCGCGGGCACCAGGTCCCGCTTGGCGAACGGCTTGACCAGGTAGGCCATCGCACCGGCGTCACGAGCGCGTTCGACCAGGTCGCGCTGGCTGAACGCGGTGAGGATCACGACCGGCGCGATCCGGTTGCCCGCGATCTGCTGCGCCGCCTCGATCCCGTCGACCTTGGGCATCTTCACGTCCAGGATGACCAGGTCGGGATTGAGCTCGGTCGCGAGCTTGATGGCCTCCTCGCCATCTGCGGCCTCGCCCGCCACGTCGTAGCCCTCTTCGCGCAGCATCTCGACGAGGTCGAGACGGATGAGCGCCTCGTCCTCGGCGACGAGCACACGAGGGGCCTTGCGCGTGGCTTCGGCTTGGGCCTCGGCAGCCTGCTGGGTCACCGGGGTCCTCCTGACGATCGTTCCTGCGGGCGAAAGCGCAGTCTACCGGCGGGCAGGTCCCTGATCCGGCTCACCAGCCGTGACGGCAGACACGAACTCCTCAGGCCACGGATAGGTCCGCATGCCCTCCTCGACGTCCTCGGTGGGCGCTTCTGCTCTCCGGAGCGTGATCTCGCGGGTCGTGCCGAACCGCGGGTGGGCGAGCTTCTCCCTGATCTCGCTCTCCTCCGGTCCTCCGGGCCACTCGACGAACCACCCTGTTCCCAGCGGAAGTGCTCGTAGCCAGCTCGCGTCATGCCACAGGTGTACCCGGCGCAGTAGAGCGCTCCCAGTGGCCGCTTCCGAGATCTCCTCGTCGGCACCGCCGCCGTCGACGTGCTCGACGCCGCGGAACTCGTGCATCCAGCGCACGTACCGCATGCCGAGGTCCCACGCCTTCTCGTCGACCCCGGCGAGCACGACGGCGGCGTCACCCGTGGTCAGCTCGGCCGACCGCCGGTACTGCCGGTGCGCGAGTCCCGCGACACCCATGCCGAAGCCGGCCTCGGTGCGCGGCAGCAGTTCGAACAGCAGCGGGCCGAGAGCGTGGTCGTTCAGGTGCAGCTTGAGGGTCTCCCCCGGTTCCACCGTCCGGAACGCGTGGGCGGGCCTGACGATGCTCGCGGGCGGCATCAGCTGGAGCATGCTCGCCGCGGTGCACGCCGCGATCAGCACCTTGGCCTCCAGCTGGTGCTGGGCCTCGGTGGTCGCGTCGGGCAGCGGGATCTCCCCGTCGCGGACGGCCGGAACCGCCTGGGACAGGTTCTCGCCCGTGTAGGTGCGCCGCAGATCGGCGAGCTGGTCCGTAGTGGACAGACGTGCCATGACAGCAGTCCTCGTTTCCGCCGCCCGGCTCGGCCGACAAGGACGCATGTGCACGCGTCTACGTGGTCGATTCGCTTCAGTGAGCAGGAGTTGCTGAACACTGCGGCGGAACGTGCCACTCACTGCCGGGGAGCGGCTCCAGCCTCACGTCTGCTCGACGCCGATGACCACGTTACCGGATCAGCACAGCGATTTTCTCCGGCGACGGGTTCAGTCCGAGCCCACGATCAGCTTGTACTTCACGTCGACGTCCTTGCCGTCGGCCGACCCGCGGATCACGAGCTCGTGCTCACCGGACGCGGGCGGGGTGATCCACGCGTACAGACCGCACCCGACCGAGTTGACCCGGCCGGCCTGGGCGCCGAACGGGTTGCCCGCGCGCGCCTCGTAGGTGAACGGCGTGGCGGACACCCTCGTCAACGCCAGCGTGGAACCGTCCATCAGCACCTCGCCCTGCGCGCCCTTCATGAACGTCTCGCAGCCGGCTACATCACTCGCGAGGTTCACGACAGGCGCGAGCAGGGGCTTGGAGGCGGGAACGCGGCACTGCCGCTCGACCGGGCCGGCACCGAGGGAACCGGCGAGCAGCCAGACCTCGACGGGCTGTTCCCGCATGCAGAAGCGCCCGGAGGTGTCGGAGACCGGGTTGGAGTTCGCGGGCTGGGAAGCCCACGTCCACCAGCGTGCCTGGAACTCGGCGGGCGCCAGTTTGTCCGAAGTGGACGTCTGCGGCGCCTTGGGTGGGGCCGCCAGCTGCGCGTTGCCTCCGCAACCGGCGAGCAGAACAACTAAGAACAGCAGGACTTTCCTCACTGGTTCTCGCGTCCCTTGCGTCGTTGTTCCTCCGCGCGCTCACGGCAGCGGCGCAGGAACTCCTCGTCGTCGTCAGGATTGGTGGCCGCGAACCGCCCCGGCCGGTTGTACTCGGGAAAAGAAGAAGCTTCGCGCTCATACGCACCGAGGCGCGCACGTCCGGTCCCCACCGGACGGCCTGCCACGAACCACGCGATCGAGCCCACCAACGGGAACAGCAAGACCAGAAGAAGCCACAGCATCTTCGGCAGATTGCGAACCGAGCCTTCGTCGGTCGTGATCACGTCCACGACGGCGAAGACCGTCACGCACAGCATCACCACTCCGAACAGCCCACCGAAGTACAGCATCTCCTACCCCCAGGTCGTGCGGTCGCCGCACATCGTGGCACAAGGGGCCACTCCCTGAACATGGTTCAGTCGTCAATCATCCGAAGGCCATTTCACGGAGTCGCGAATCGCCGGGAAACGGGAGTCGCCACTCCACCTCGACGCTCTTATTCAATTCGGTCTTCGCAGAAAAGGCGCGGCACCCGGCGTCGGGGCCGGTAGGAGTGCTGGCCCAGGTGGAATTCGCCTAGCCACAGGGCACGGACAGGCGGCGGGCCGCGGTTCGCACGCTCTGCCGAACAGGTCCGCCGCCCTGGGCCGACCCGAGCAACCAATTCACCCCAGAGGGTGAAATGGTGCACGTGGCGACGTCGATTTACTCACACACCACGGCCATGGATGCGGATTCAACTTCCTCGATTCCGCACGTACCCGATCGAACAACCGGCACTTTCCGCCAAGTCGTTCTCACGCCGAGTATCGGAACGTCCGCACGAGCCGTGGTGCACGTGAGCCTGAGCACCAGACCTGCTGCTGACCCGTTGTCGAGGTCGTAAGCAGGCCTTAGCGTCGAGCACATGCCCAGGGGTGCCGAGGTTCTGCTGGAAGTGCTGGCCGCGCACGACGTCGAGGTCGTGTTCGGCCTGCCGGGTGTGCACAACCTCGCCATCTGGGAGGCGCTGCGGAAGCATCCCGGCATCCGCATGGTCGGGGTCCGGCACGAGCAGACAGCGGTCTACGCGGCGGACGGCTACGCGCGGACCACCGGCAAGCTCGGCGTGGCGGTCGTGACCACCGGGCCCGGTGCGGCGAACACCCTGGGCGCCACCGGTGAGGCGTGGGCGTCGGGCAGCCCGGTACTGGTGATCGCCACGGACATCCCGTCCACGCTCCGGCGGCCTGGGGTCCACCGGGGCGTGCTGCACGAAACCCGCGATCAGAAGGCCATGTTCGGGCCGGTCACCAAGGCGGCGTTCGACGTGCCCGCCGCGCAGGACCTGGGGGCGTGCGCCGACAAGGCGGTGCAGCAGGCGGTGCTCAGTCCGCACGGACCGGTTTACCTCGGCGTGCCAACGGATTTCCTGTCCGCCGAGGTTCCCCGCCACACGGTGGCGAAGGCCGGACAGACCCACCTCGTCCCGGATCTCACCGAGGCCGGAGCACTGATCGCCGCGGCGGAGCGGCCGCTGATCTGGGCCGGTGGTGGCGCGGCGCGGTCGGGAGCCGGAGCGGCGATCGGGGCGCTGGCAGCCAGGTTGCAGGCGCCGATCATCACCACGTACGGGGCTCGCGGTCTTGTTGACAGCCCTCAGGTCGTGCGGGGGCCGGTGCACGCACCGCCCGTGGGGAGGTTGTGGGACGACGCCGATCTCGTCATCGCGATCGGCACGGACTTCGACGGCATGATGACGCAGAACTGGTTGCAGCCGAAGCCGCGCAGGCTGGTGGCCGTCAACATCGACAAGGCCGAGGCGAACAAGAACTACCCCGCCGACGTCACGATCGAAGGCGACGCGGCCGCTGTCACGGCGGCGCTCGCGGCGATGGTGAGCGGCAAAGAGGCCGTCGTGGACGTCGAAGCGGTCAACGCCGAAGTGCGGGCACTGGCAGAAGCCGACTCTCCCGAAGCCGTGAAGTTGTTGAAGGCGCTCGAAGACACCGACGCCACGATCGTCGCCGACATGTGCATCCCCGGCTACTGGATCGGCGGCTTCCATCACGTCACCAAACCGCGCGGACTGGCCTATCCCGTCGGGTGGGGAACGCTCGGGTTCGGCTTCCCGGCGGCGCTCGGTGCCGCCATCGACGGCCGGACGATCGCGGTGGTGGGCGACGGTGGGTTCCTGTTCGCGTGCGGAGACCTCGCGACGCTCAGGCAGGAGAACCTGCCGCTGACCATCGTGCTCGTCGACGACGGCGGGTACGGGATGCTCCGGTACGACCAGCAGGTCGCGAACCACGCCATCAGCGGGGTGGATCTCACGAGGCCCGACTTCGCGAAGCTGGCGGAGAGCTTCGGGATTCCCGCGGTCACCATCGACGGCTTCGACGGGCTCCGCGAAGCCCTTTCCGACGCGGCGGGCCCGACCATGATCGTGGTCGACGCGAGCCTCAAGCCGCCGATCAACACATCGCCCCGCTGGTACCGCAAAAACGCCACCTGATCAGGTTTCCGCTGGGTACCGTCCCGCCCATGAGGCGTGGGCTGGGGATCGTGCTCGCTGTGCAGGCGGTGGTGCTGACCGCGGTGTCCGGCCGCTACGGGTTCCACCGGGACGAGCTCTACTTCATGGCGGCCGGCGACCGGCGCGCGTGGGGATACGTGGACCAGCCGCCGATCACGCCGTTCCTCGCCGACGTCTCGACGGAGTTCTTCGGCAAGACGCCCACGGGGCTGCGGGTCGTGGCGACGTTGATGGCGCTCGCGACAACGGTCGTGGTCGCGCTCATCGCCAAGGAACTCGGTGGTGGCGCGGTGTTCGCCGCGGCCGCGTCGGCCACGGGGTCGTACGTGCTCGCGGTGGACCACATGCTGTCGACCGCGACGCTCGACCTGTTGATCTGGACGCTGATCGGGTACTTCACGATCAGGCTGCTCAAGTCCGGCGACGGCCGGTGGTGGCTCGCGATCGGCGCGGCGATCGGGGTCGGGCTCGCGAACAAGTGGTTGCTGCTGCTGTTGGTCGCGGCGCTGGCGATCTCGTTGCTCGTCACCGGGCCGCGAGGCGTGTTCCGCACGTGGTGGCTGCCCGCGGGCATCGCGGTGGGCATGGTGATCGCCGCCCCGGTGGTGGCGTGGCAGGCGTCGCACGACTTCCCGTTGCTCACGGTCGCGCAGGGCATCAGCGAGGACGACGGCTTCGAGAACCGCGTCATGTTCGTGCCGATGCAGATCCTTCTGCTGTCGCCGTTCCTGGTGCCGGTGTGGGTGATCGGGTTCCGGAACCTGTGGCGCGACAAGACGTTGCGCTCCATCGCGCTCGCGTACCCGGTGCTGTGCGCGATGACGCTGATCACGGGCGGCAAGCCGTACTACGCGGTGTCGTTGTTGCTCGTGCTGCTGGCGGCGGGCTCGCGGCAGGCCCAGGAATGGTTGTTGCGTCGCAAGGTGATCGGCGCAGTGCTGGTGGTCGCCAGCGTGGTGCCCGCGGTGGTCGTTTCGCTGCCGGTGCTGCCGAAGGAGGCGATCGGCCCGATCCTGGCGATCAACCAGGAGCCCGGCGAGCAGGTGGGCTGGAACGAGTTCGCCAACACCGTCGAGAAGGCCTACTGGTCGAACGATCAGCCCGTCGTGATCACTCGCAACTACGGCCAGGCCGGGGCGATCTCGGCCTTCACGCTGATCCAGGTCTACTCCGGCCACATGTCGTTCCACGACTGGGGACCTCCGGTGACGTTGAACAAGAACGTGCTGCTCGTCGGCTTCAACACAGCGCCGTTCACGGGGTGCAAGCGCGTCGCACAGCACCACAACGTCATCGAGAACGAAGAAGACGGCACCGAACTCTGGATGTGCACGGCCCCAACGGAATCATGGGACGTCATCTGGCCCCAGCTGCGCCGCTACTACTGACCGCTGACAAACTCGCCGGATGACGCGAACCTGGCCCGCGAACCTCGCCACGGACGAAGGCGTGCTCGCCTGGGAGTTCCTGGACTTCCTCCGCGAGACCGCCGTGCTGAAGGCCGACGGGCTGACCCGCGACCAGGCCGCGGCGGCCCCCGTCGTCACGTCGCCGAAGCTGACCGCGCTCGGCGTGCTCAAGCACCTTGTCGCGGTGGAACGGTATTGGCTGTGCATCGCGGGCGCGGGACTGGATCTGCCGTCGTTGTGGAAGGGCGATCCTGATCCGTCGTGGGATCTCGTGGACGACGACACACCCGAGTCGTTGATCCAGGCTTACCGCCAGGAATGGGACAACGCCGAGGCGTTGAAGCAGCGCGGACCCGACGACAGCGCGGCGGACGAGAAGTTCACCGTGCGGTGGATCCTGGCCCACGTGACGCAGGAGACCGCACGGCACGTCGGGCATCTCGATCTGCTCCGCGAACTCGCGGACGGCCAGACCGGTGAATAGCCGCCGGGCTCATGGCTGCGATATGTAGCCGCCCACCGCGTTTTCACACACTTCCTGGAGTGCGTTCACCGCGTCACGAAGCAACGGATTGGTGTTCGCGGTGCGGTGAACGACATGCACGTGCCTGCGCAAGGGCTTGCTGCGCAACGGCATCGCGTGCGTGCCGGGCAGCCCCTTGTAGCCGAGCGCGGGAACCAGTGCGACGCCGACACCGGCTGCCACGAGCGACTGCACGACCTCGTAGTCGTTGCTCCGGAAAGCGATCTTGGGAGCGAACCCCGACGCGGCGCACAGACGGGTGAGGCAGGTGGCTCCAGAGGTGCCGTCACGTGACGCGATCCAGCGTTCGTCTTTGAGATCTTCGAGTTTGAGGTTGCTCTTCGCGGCGGGGTGCTCGGCCGGCACCATGACCAGGAGGGACTCGTCCAGCAACGGCAACACCGTCAGTTCCTCCGGCCATGTCTGCGGCACGAGGTCGTAGGCGTAGACCAGCGCGAGGTCGAGCTCACCGGTCAGCACGAGCGGCAGGACGTCGTCCGGCTCGGCCTCGTCGAGACGGATCTCGGCGTCCGGCAGGTCCGCCGACAGCTTCGCCACCGCCTTGGGCACGACCCGCGAGCTGGCCGTGGGGAACGTGCCGATCCGCAGACGGCCCCGCAGACCCTGCACCATCGCCTTGACCTCGTGCTCGAAGCCGTCGAACGCGGCCAGCAACTCGCCACCGCGGTCGGCGATCAGCAGCGCGGCGCTCGCCGGCCTGATCGAGTGCGCCTCACGTTCGAAGAGCGTCACGCCGACGGCTCGTTCGAACGCCGAGATCTGCTGCGAGACGGCCGACGACGTGTAGCCGAGGCGGCGCGCGGCCTCGGCGAACGAGCCCGTTTTCACGACCTCGACGAGCGTGCGGAGATGGACCGGGTTGAGCACCAGGTCAGCTTATGCTCGACTTCGCGAGGTTTCATTCTGCAACCCCTGGCGAATCCATCGGGCAGCTACCAGGGTGGATGCATGCCCTATGTCTCCACGAACCCGTCGAACACCTCCGACGTGGTCACCGAGATCGAGCTCGGGACCAGCCGCACCTTCGTCGACGCAGCACAGCGGGCGAAAGCGGCACAGCGCGCATGGGCCCGCGTGCCCGCGCCCGTGCGTGGACAGGTCATCGGCAACATCGGCCGGCTCGTCGAGGCGAACTTCGAGCCGCTCGCCCAGCTGGTGACCCGCGAGATCGGCAAGCCGCTCGCCGAGGCCCGCGGCGAGGTGCAGGAGATCGTCGACACCGCCAACTTCTTCCTCGGCGAGGGCAGGCGCCTCTACGGGCAGACCGTCCCGTCCGAGATGGCCGACAAGCAGCTCTTCACGTTCCGCAACCCGGTCGGCGTGGCGGCCATCATCACCGCCGGCAACTTCCCGGTCGCCGTGCCGTCCTGGTACATCATCCCGGCGCTGCTGTGCGGCAACTCGGTCGTGTGGAAGCCCGCCGAGTACTCCGCCGCGTCGGCCCAGGCCTTCTACGACGTGTTCCAGGCCGCCGGCATTCCGGCCGGCGTGTTCGAGATCGTCTTCGCCGAGGGGTCGGAGACGTTCGACGGCCTGGAGCAGTCGCTGCAGCAGGGCCTGGTCGACAAGGTCGGCTTCACCGGGTCCAGCGAGGTCGGCGTGCGGATCGGCGAACTGTGCGGCCGCCACCTCCAGACGCCGTGCCTGGAGCTGGGCGGCAAGAACCCGATGGTCGTCACCGAGGACGCCGACCTGGACCTGGCCGTGCAGGGCGCGTTGTTCGCCGGCTTCGGTTCCGCCGGCCAGCGCTGCACCTCGCTCGGCACGGCGATCGTGCACGAGTCGGTGTACGACGAGTTCCTGTCCCGGTTCGTCGAGGCCGTCGCCGGCGCCACCGTGGGTGACCCGACGGGCGATGTCCTCTATGGACCGTTGCTGGACGAGAAGTTCGCCCTGGCGTACGAGAAGTACCTCGGCTGGATCGGCGAGCACCACACGGTGCACGGCCCAACCGGCCGCATCTCGGCTGCCAGCCCCCGCAACGGTTTCACTGGTGAGAACGGCTTCTTCTACCACCCCGCAATCGTTTCCGGTGTGCGTGCCGACGACGAGCTGTTCCTCCAGGAGACGTTCGGCCCGATCGTCGGCGTCATGAGGTACTCGGACCTGGACGAGGCGATCGAGCTCGGCAACAAGCCGGGCTACGGCCTGTCCTGCTCGATCTACACCACGGACCCGAACAAGGCCTTCCGGTTCCGCGCCGGCATCTCCGCCGGCATGGTGAGCGTCAACAACTCGACGTCCGGGGCCGAAGCGCACCTGCCGTTCGGCGGTAACGGCAAGAGCGGCAACGGCTCCCGGCAGTCGGGCGTTTGGGTGCTCGACCAGTTCACCCGCTGGCAGTCCATGAACTGGGACTACTCAGGGAAGCTGCAGAAAGCGCAGATGGACACTCTCGCGATCGAGGCGAACCTTGACTACCGGCTGGCCTGAGCTACCAAGTCAGGCCGAGGTCGTCGTCATCGGCGGCGGGGTGATGGGGACGTCCATCGCCTTTCACCTCGCCGAGGCAGGCATCCGGGATGTCGTGGTCGTGGAGAAGGACGAGCTGGGCTCCGGCTCCACCTGCAAAGCAGCGGGTGGGGTGCGCGCCCAGTTCTCCGACGAGCTGAACATCAGGCTCGGAGCTCGATCAATCGAACTGTTCCAGCGCTTTCCGCAGCGACCGGGGCAGGAGATCGATCTGCACCAGGTCGGCTATCTGTTCCTCCTTTCCTCTCGGGAACACGTCACGGCGTTCGAGCGCAACGTCGACCTCCAGAACTCCCTCGGCGTGCGCAGCCAGATGCTGACTGTCGAGGAAGCACGACGGATGTCGCCGTTGATCGAAACGGACGGCCTGCTCGCGGCGACCTTCTCCCCGGACGACGGACACTGCACGCCTGAGTCCGTGGTCCTCGGTTATGCCACCGCGGCCCGCCGGCTTGGTGCCCGCTTCCACACCAGAACCACCGTGAGATCGATCGTAGGGACGGGGTCTGACACTTTTCGCGTCCAGACCGACCGCGGAGAGGTTTCGACGGGAACTTTGGTCTGCGCGGCCGGTGCGTGGTCGCGGTCGATCGGCGAGATGGTGGGCGTTGACCTGCCGGTTTCCCCGTTGCGACGGCAGATCATGTTCACCGAGGCCATGCCCGAACTACACGATCGGGTGGTGCCCTTCACCATCGACTTCGACAGCACCTTCTACTTCCACCGCGAGGGCCGCGGGCTGCTGTTCGGCATGTCCGACCCGGACGAGACACCGGGCTTCAAGCTGGACATGTCCGACGCGTGGCTGCCGCGGCTCACCGAAGCGATCGGAAGGCGTGCGCCGAAGCTGCTGGACGTGGGCGTGCGCAACGGGTGGGCGGGGCTGTACGAGGTGACCCCGGACCACAACGCGCTGATCGGCTCGGCCGGCCGGTTCTTCTACGCCACGGGTTTCTCCGGGCACGGTTTCCTCCAGGGCCCCGCGGTCGGAGAGGTCGTGCGCGACCTCGTGCTCGGCCGCGAGCCGTTCGTCGACGTGTCCAGTTTGGACGCCTCCCGGTTCGCCGCCGACCAGGCGCGCCCGGAACTCAACTGCGTGTGAGGGAATGCTGATGGACGTTCTCCAGCTCATGGACGAGTGGGGACCTGAGAAGGTCGTCTGCGTGTCCGACCGGCGCACCGGGATGAAAGGTGTGCTGGTCATCGACAACACCGCGCGCGGCATGGGCAAGGGCGGCACGCGGATGAGCCCGCACGTGACGGTCGCGGAGATAGCCCGTCTCGCGCGCGTGATGACGTGGAAGTGGGCGGGGGTCGACCTGTTCTTCGGCGGCGCCAAGGCCGGGATCGTGTTCGATCCTGCTTCTCCCGGCAAGGAAGCAGCGCTGCGGGCGTTCGCGCGCAAGCTCTCCAACGAGGTGCCGCGCGAGTACGTGCTCGGGCTCGACATGGGCCTCACCGAACGGGACGCGGCGATCGTCCAGGACGAACTGTCGGACCGCGGCGCTATGATGGGCGCACCGGCTCAACTCGGCGGTCTTCCGTACGACGAGCTGGGTGTCACCGGGTTCGGCGTGGCCGAGGTGGCGGACGAACTGATGGTGTTGCGCGGCAAGCGCGTGGCGGTTCAAGGGTTCGGTGCGGTGGGTGCCGCGGCGGCGAAGCGGTTCGCCGAACTGGGCGCTGTCGTCGTTGCCGTGTCGTCGGTGCACGGTGCGCTGGTGGATTCCAACGGGCTGGACGTCGCACAACTGCTGAAGCTGCGAGCGGAGATCGGCGACCTCGCGGTCAAGGAGTACGGCGGAGTCCGCGAGCTCGGTGCCGAGCTCCGGGTGCCGTGCGACGTGCTGGTGCCGGCCGCGATGCAGGACGTGATCGACGCGGAACTCGCGGGCGAGCTCGACACCACCCTGGTGGTCGAGGGCGCGAACCTGCCGACTTCCGTTGCGGCGCAGGAGGTTCTCGCGCAACGCGGGATCACGGTCGTGCCGGACTTCATCGCGAACGCCGGTGGCGTGGTCGCGGCGGCGTTCGGGATGGACGCGCGGTACTCGCCGTTCCCGGTGAACCCCGCGACGGTGCTGGACGCCGTGTCCTCGAAGCTGAGGGCGAACGCGGCGAACGTCATCGTCGAGGCGAGAAACCGGGGCACCACAACACATGTGGCCGCGCGCGAGCTGGCGCAGGACCGGGTGCTGGCCGCGATGAAGCTGCGGGGGCGGGTCGCATGAGCTCGCTCGAAGGCGTGGTGATCGCGGACTTCAGCCGGGTGCTGGCGGCACCGTACGCGACCATGATGCTCGGCGACCTCGGTGCCGAGGTGATCAAGGTCGAGCAACCGGGCCGGGGCGACGAGACCCGCACGTGGGGCCCGCCGCACCACGAGGACGAAGCGACGTACTTCCTGTCGGTCAACAGGAACAAGACGTCCGTGCAGATCGACCTGTCGACCAGGGCGGGCCGGGAGCAGGCGCGCGAGCTGATCGCGCGGGCGGACGTGGTGGTGGAGAACTTCAAACCGGGCACCATGAAGAAGTTCGGGCTGGACTACGAGTCGTTGGGGCGTGACGACCTCGTCTACTGCTCGATCTCGGGGTTCGGTTCGGGCAAGGGCGCGGACCTGCCCGGCTACGACCTGCTCGTGCAGGCCGTGGGCGGGCTGATGAGCGTGACCGGGCCCGGTCCGTACGAGCCGGTGAAGACCGGTGTGGCGCTGGTCGACGTCCTCACGGGGTTGCACGCCTGTGTGGGCATCCTGGCGGCGTTGCGGCACCGGGAGGCGACCGGGCAGGGGCAGCTCGTGGAGCTGGACCTGCTGACGGTGCTGCTGTCCAGCATGGTGAACCAGAGTGCGGGCTTCACCCTGGCCGGTGCCATCCCGAAGCCGATGGGCAACCGGCATCCGTCGATCGCGCCGTACGAGGTGTTCCCGACCGTCGATCAGCCGATCGTGCTCGCGGTGGGCAACGACAGGCAGTTCCGCCGGCTGTGCTCGGTGCTGGACGTGCCGGAGCTGGCCACGGACCCGCGGTTCGCGACGAACTCGGACAGGGTCCAGCACGTCGACGAGCTGTTCGAGATCCTCTCGGCACGACTGAAAGCGCGCCCGGCACAGCACTGGTTCGAAACGCTGACACCCCTTGGTGTTCCGTGCGGTCCGGTGAACGACGTGGCGCGCGCGTTCGCGCTGGCCGAGTCGCTGGACCTCAAGCCCACCGCGACGATCGACGACATGACGCTCGTCGCGAACCCCATCCGCCTGTCGCGCACGCCGGTCACCTACCGGCTGCGCCCACCGAAGCTGGAGCAGTGAAGTGCCGGACCCAGTGCAGGACCCGTTGCAGTTGCTGGACATCCCGTCGTTGCTGAGCGACGAGGAGCGCGACATCCAGGCCACCGTCGCGGCGTACCTGGCCGATCACGTCCGGCCGCACATCGGTTCGTGGTTCGAGCAGGGCGTGCTGCCGCGCGAACTGGCACAGGAACTCGGCAAGCTCGGCGTGCTGGGCATGCACCTCGAGGGTTATGGGTGCGCGGGCACTTCAGCGCTGGCGTACGGACTCGCCTGCCTGGAGCTGGAGGCCGTGGACAGCGGGATCCGCAGCTTCGTGTCCGTGCAGGGTTCGCTGTCGATGTACTCGATCTGGAAGTACGGCTCGGAGGAGCAGAAGCAGGAGTGGCTGCCGCGACTGGCGGCGGGCGAGGCGATCGGGTGCTTCGGGCTGACCGAGCCGGACTTCGGCTCCAACCCGTCCGGGATGCGCACGCGGGCCGTGCGGGACGGGTCGGACTGGGTGCTCAACGGCACCAAGATGTGGATCACCAACGGCGGTCTGGCGGACGTCGCCACGGTGTGGGCGCAGACCGAGGAGGGAATTCGAGGATTCCTCGTTCCCCGCGGCACTCCCGGATTCTCGACCCGGGACATCAAGAACAAGCTGTCGATGCGAGCGTCCGTCACCTCCGAGTTGGTCCTGGAGGACGTGCGGCTGCCGGAAAGCGCTCGGCTCCCGCTCGCGACTTCCTTGCGCGCTCCCCTTTCGTGTCTCAACGAGGCCCGCTTCGGGATCGTGTTCGGCGCTGTCGGTGCCGCACGGGATTCGTTGCAGGCGGCGCTGAACTACGCCGGCACGCGCATCCAGTTCGACAAGCCGATCGCCGCTTTCCAGCTGACCCAGCGGAAGCTCGCGAGCATGTCCGTGCAGGTCAGCACGGCGATGCTGCTGGCGTTGCACCTCGCAGGGCTGAAGGAGGCCGGCACCTTGAAGCCGGAGCAGATCAGCATCGGCAAGTACAACAACGTCGAGTCGGCCATCGCGATCGCGCGGGAAAGCCGGACGATCCTCGGCGCCAACGGCATCTCGTTGGAGTACTCGCCGTTGCGCCACGCGAACAACCTGGAATCCGTGCTGACTTATGAAGGCACCTCGGACATCCACCTGCTATCCATCGGCCACGCGTTGACCGGAATCGCCTCATTCCGTTGATCGTTCCCCTTATCCTGCACTCCCAACGGGGTTCGCGGGTGGGAGGACGCTCTGCCGGAGGAGACAAGCAGCCGCAGTGACGCGCGCCGCAACCGCAAGCGATTGCTGGATGCGGCCACACACGTCCTGCGGGCTGAACCAGCTACGGCGACGATGCAGTCCATCGCGCGAGAGGCGGCGCTTTCACAAGCGACCGCGTATCGCCACTTTCCATCCGTGGAAGCACTTGTGGCCGCTTACCACGAGGACGTCATCGCGTCGTTGATCGAGCACGGCGAACGATCCCGCAAGACCGGCAAGGAGTTGTTCGAACACCAAGCCGCGCGTTGGGTGAAGATGCAGAACGTGCACGGCCCCGTGATCGTGCGGTTCTGGTCGCAGCACGGGTTCTTGCAACGGCTGCACTCCGCCGACGTGATGACGTCGTTGTCGTGCAGTGCGTGGGACCGGGCGTTGCGGGGAGTGCTGATCGATCTGGCGCTGCCGGACGCTTTGCTGTCCGTGGCACGGTTTCTGCACAACGCGTTGTTCGACCCGCGCGAGATCATCGACCTGACGAAAGCCGCCGGACTACCTGACGATCAGGTGGTCCGGCGGCTCTCGGACGCGTTCTACGGAGCGCTGACGGGCTGGGCGCTCTCAGACGCGTGAAGCCACCTCGACGAGATCGACGATCTCACTCCCGAACGGGACTGGCAGGTCGAGGAGCTGTCGCGCATCGCCGCACTCTCACGTTCCGCGTTCGCGACCCGGTTCACCGAGGTGCTCGGCCAGTCACCCGGCGCCTACGTGCCGCGACAGCGCCTCGAACACGCGGCACACCTGCTGCTCACCACGTGCTGGCGCGCTTCGGTCAGAGCCCGAGCGGGAGCACCCGCTTGAGCTCGGACTTGATGTTCGGGCGGCCGTCCAGCGGGTTCTCGCCCGCGATGCCGCCCGCCGCGATCTTGTCGAGCGTCTTCAGGCCTTCCGGCAGGATCTGGCCGAACACCGTGTAGTTCGGGCGCAGGACGCTGTCGCTCTGCACGAGGAAGAACTGCGAGCCGTTCGTGTCCGGGCCGGCGTTGGCCATGGCGAGCGTGCCGCGCGGGTAGATGCGGCGCAGGCCCGTCGGGTCGTTCGGCGCGGGCTGCAGGTCCGTGGGCAGCTCGTCCTTGTACTTGTAGCCGGGGCCACCCTCGCCCGTGTTGGACGGGTCGCCGCACTGCAGCACCTTCAGCGTCGGGTACGCGGTGAGGCGGTGGCACTCGGTCTGGTTGTAGAAACCGCGATGTGCCAGGTGGATGAAGCTGTGCGCGGTGCAGGCGGCCTTGGTGCGGTCGAGCACCAGCGGGAGGTCGCCCTGGTTCGTCTTCACCTTCACCAGGACCTTGCCCTTGGTGAACCACGGGTTGTGGGGAACGGACACCGGACGAGCGGGTGGTTCGTCCGGCGTCACGGTGTAACCGCAGTCAGGCCGTGCACCGGACTGCCCGGACGGCTCTGCAGATGGTTGCGCGGAAGCCGTTCCGGTGGTGATGAGTCCAGCGGCCAGTGCCGCCACTGCCAGGCCAGCTGCGATTCGCCTCATGCGCGATTCCTAGTGGAGTCGGCGGTGACCGGCAAGGTTTAACGGATCACTCAGTTGTCGGTGGCCTCGGTGATGTCGTACTCGCACGTCGCCGGGCTGCCCGCGTTCGTGATCTCCTTTTCCTTCTCCACGCGCAACTTGCAGGTGGCCTGGCCGTTCTGCGGCTTGACCGTGAGCGTGATCTTGCCGAGGTCGTTGGCGAGCATCGCGCGGTCCTTGAACGGCAGGTCGACGGTCTGCGTCTCGGTGGCACCACCGGGGACGACCAGCGTCATCTCGGCCTTGCCCGTGCCTTCCACGTCGTAGAAAGCCTCGTAGGTGTAGCTCTTCTGGCCACAAGCGGCGAGCGCCAGCACGGGAATCAGCAGGAGAAGTTTCTTCATGGCTCGAATTCTGGTGATTTCAGGGGAACAGGACTTCTGTCCGCAGACCGGTTCTGGGTCCTACTTTTGGCCGACCAGCCTGGTTTCCCACGCCCAGGCGGCGATCTCGACGCGGTTGCGCGCGTCCAGTTTGGCCTGAACGCTCGCCAGGTGCGTCTTCACCGTGCCTATTGAGATGAACAGCTCCTGCGCGATCTCGGCGTTCGTCCTTCCCACTGCGGCGAGTTTCACGACGTCGAGCTCGCGCGCGGAGAGGTTGTGCGGCTGTTGCGTCGCCGGAGCGTTGATGTGCTGCAACAGTCGGACGGTGATCGACGGGCTGATGAGCGCATCACCCGTGACGGCTGCACGAACGGCTTCGATGAGCAGGTTCGGGCCGGCGTCCTTCAGAAGGAACCCGCACGCGCCGTTCTTCAGCGCTGTATGTACGTACTCGTCGTGGTCGAACGTCGTGCACACCACCACGTGGACGTCGTTCGCGATCTGCTTGAGCGCTTCGAGTCCGTCCATGCGCGGCATGCGGATGTCCATCAACGCGACGTCCGGCTTGGTACGCCGTGCTTCGGCCACGGCCTCGACGCCGTCCCGCGCCTCCGCCACGACCTCGATGTCGGGCTCGGCGCCCAGAATCATGCCGAACCCGGTGCGCACCATCGCCTGGTCGTCCGCGACGAGAACCCTGATCACGCAGTGGCCTTTCCGGTGGGGAGTGCGGCGTCGACGACCCAGCCGCCGTCGATACCGGGACCCGCCTTGATCCTGCCGCCGAGCGCCTGCACGCGCTCGGTGAGTCCGATGAGGCCGAAGCCGTTGCCCGGCCTCGCGGGCCTGCCGTCGTTGGAGACCTTGACGGTGACCCAGTCCGGTGTGGTCTGGATTCGAACGTCCACTTTGGTCGCTTCCTGGGCATGTTTCCTGATGTTGGTCAACGACTCCATGACGACCCGGTGGACCGAGCTGGCGACCTCGAGCGGCAGGTCCCCGGTGTCACCGTCGATCGCGAGGGTGGCCCGTGGTTCGGCCTCGATCAGCGGCTCGATGTCGACGATGCCCGCGACCGGCGCGACGGGGGCGTCGTCGCGGAGCATGCCGATCATGCGGCGCATCGCGGCCATCGCCTCGCCGCCGGCCTCGTCGATGCGGTCGAGTGCCTGCTTCGCCTGCGCCGGGTTGCGTTCGACGATCCTGCTCGCGCCCTGGGCCAGCACGACCATGCCGGTGATGTGGTGACCGACGAAGTCGTGCAGGTCCCTCGCGAACTCGGCCTTCTGCTCGGCTTTGACGGCCGCGACCTGCTTCTCCCTGGCGTTGCCGAGCAGGCGGAGGTAGCCGACCAGCGCGAGCACACCGATCGCGACGACGAGCAGGCCCATCGCCAGGGTCAGCTCGGTGCTGCCGAGCGGGTACCGCACCGGCTGGGTGACCAGCGCGATGACGATCCAGGCGATCAGCGGCGCGTCCCGCCAGGACTTCGCGCGGTAGGTGGTGACCGCCAGCACCCCGGTGAGCGCCAGGCTCTCGGCGAGCCCGAACTCCTTCTCCAGCGGGTTGACCAGCGTGTATGTGAAGCACGCGGTGGCGGCGACAGCGGCCAGCGCACGGTTGGGGCGCAGCCAGGCGAACGCGGGCAGCAGGATGCACGCCAACGCGGCCCAGCCGGTCCACGGGTAGAGGCCGGGCGATCTGAACAGGCCGTAGTACCAGTCCACGAACGCGGCGGCGATCAGCGCGGCGATCGCGCCGTACCTCCAGAGCATGGCCATGACCTTATGCAGTTGCCCGTGTTCCGCAGATCGGCCGAAAGACAGAGGCAGGCCGTGCTCGGGACGGAGGTTTTCCGTCGCTTTCTGCCATTGGCTCGTCATGTGAACAACTACGCTTCCGCCGCGGTCGACCTCGTGAAGGTGTACGGCTCCGGCGACACCGCGGTTCGAGCACTCGACGGGGTGACCGTCGGGTTCCGGCCCGCCGCCTTCAGCGCGATCATGGGACCGTCCGGTTCCGGCAAGTCGACCCTGATGCACTGCCTGGCCGGGCTCGACACGGCCACGTCCGGCGCCGCGCTGCTGGGCGGCAAGGACCTCACACGGCTCTCCGACAACACGCTGACCAAGGTGCGGCGCGACCGGATCGGGTTCGTCTTCCAGGCGTTCAACCTGCTGCCGACGCTGACCGCCGAGCAGAACGTCCTGCTGCCGCTGAACATGGCAGGGCGCAAGCCCGATCGCGCCTGGTTCACGCAGCTCGTGGAGGTGCTGGGGCTGTCGTCACGGCTGTCGCACCGGCCCTCGGAGATGTCCGGCGGGCAACAGCAGCGGGTGGCGCTGGCGCGTGCGCTGGTCACGCGGCCGGAGGTGATCTTCGCCGACGAACCGACGGGGAACCTGGACTCGCGGTCCTCCGCGGACGTGCTGAACCTGTTGCGGCAGGCCGTGCGGGATTTCGGCCAGACGATCGTGATGGTCACGCACGACGACCGGGCCGCCTCCTACGCCGACGCCGTGGTGCGGATGGCCGACGGGCGCGTCGTTCAGGCGGTCGCCGCGTGAGGAGGTTCCTGCCCGTCCTGTCGATCTCGATCGCCGCGTTCTTCGCCTACTCGACGGTGCTCGCCAAGGACATCACCGAACGGTCGCTCGCGGTCAAGGCGGCGAAGCTGGTCGAGGTGTTCGCGCTGCTCGGCGCGTTCGTCACGGTGGCCATGATCGTGGCCGCACTGGTCTCCACCTCGACGTTCCGGATCGTGTTCGCGCAACGGATGCGGGAGCTCGCGTTGCTGCGGGCTGTCGGTGCTTCGCGAGCACGACTGGCGCGGGGACTGATCGCCGAAGGCGCGCTGACCGGCTTGCTGGCGTCGGTCGCCGGCGTGGCGCTGGCGGTGGGCGCGGGACAGCTCGTGCCGCTGGCCGGCCTGGTCGCGCCGGGCTTTCCGCTCACACCCGCGTTGATCGTGGTCTTCGGGTCGTTCGTGCTGACGACACTCGCCGTGCTGGCGCCCGCGTGGTCCGCGGCCAAGGTCTCGCCGCTGGAGGCACTGCGCACCTCTGCTGTTCAGGACACCAAGAGCCGGATCGGAGGCCTGCGCTGGGTGTCAGGGATCCTGATGGCCTCGGGCGCGGGCGTGCTGCTGGTCAACGTCGCGGTCGAGGGGCTGGCGAGCAAGCGGCGACCGGCCGGGATGACCGAGGACCTGTTGCTGCGCACCACGATCAGCGGCGCGCTGGCGTTCGGCGCGCTGATCACGCTGGGGCCGGCGCTGATCTCGCCGGTGCTCCGGCTGATCAGCGTTCCGTTGCGGCGCAGCACGATCGGCTCGCTGGCGGTGAGCGGTGTCGGCGGTGCGCCACGCCGGGCCGCTTCGGTCACCGCGGTGGTGGCGCTGGGTGTCAGCCTGATCATCGCGACGCTGACGGGCGCGAACACGTTGCAGGGGCTCGGAAAGGCCGAGATGGCCAGCGCCTACCCGGCGGATCTGGAGATCACCGGACCTGTCGACGTCCCGGTGTTGCGGGCGGCCGGGCTCACCGACGTGCTCCCGTACCGGCGCGCGGAGATCACCGTGACCACCGCGAACGGCCAGCTCACCATGAACGGCACCGATCTCGACATGCTGAAGCTCCGCGACCTCTCGGACTTCCAGGTCGACACGGGTGCCCTCCGCGACATGGGTCCGCACAAGATCATCCTGTCGACCTACACCGCGAGCAGGCTGGGACTGGCCGCCGGATCGCAGGCCGAGGTCAACGGGGTGCGAATGACGGTGGCGGCCACCGTGTTCGGCGGAGTTCCGCTCGGCAGCGCGTTGCTCCACGCCTCCGATGTGGACGGTGAGCCGGTCGGCGTGCTCGCGAACGGCGCCAAGGAACGCGTGCCGGCCGGGCTGGAGGTCGAGTCGCTCACCGACCGCCGGCTCGCCCAGGAGAACTGGTTCACCACATTGGTGGCGATCGCGGTCGGGCTGCTGTTCCTCACCATGTTGATCGCCGTGGTGGGAGTAGGCTCGACCACGGCGTTGTCGGTGCTCGAACGGACTCGAGAGTCCGGGCTGTTGCGCGCGATCGGGTTGACCCGCAAGGAACTCGGCCGTCTGGTCACGACCGAGGCCGGCCTGTACGGGATCGTCGGCGCGCTGATCGGACTCGTCATCGGGATTCCCTACGCGTGGCTCGCGATCATCTCGCTCGGCGTCGAATGGCCGTTGCAGGTGCCCGTGGTCGCCGTGGGCGTGGTGGTGCTCGTCCTGGCCGCACTCACAGCAGGTGCGGGGCTGCTGCCTGCCCGCCGTGCGGCACGGGTGAGCCCGGTGGCCGCACTTCACTCGATCCAGTGACGTGTATCGAATCCAAGACGGGGTACCCAGATTCCATAGGGAGGTAATACAGCTATGGGACTCGATGATCTGAAGAACAAGGCCAAGGACATGATCGGCCAGCACGGCGACAAGGTCGATGAGGGTGTGGAGCGCGCAGGGCAGTTCGCCGACGACAAGACCGGCGGGAAGCACAGCGAGCACATCGACAAGGGCGAGGACAAGCTCAAGGAAGGCCTCCGGAATTTCGGCGATCAGCAGCAGTGACCGCACGGAACCGGTACCGGCGAAAGTGATGCCTCCTCACCGTTGACAGGCCTGCCACCATCGTTCGTGGGAGCGCTCTCACGCGCTCGTTCGGAGGGTTGGCAATGAGGCTCACTCGACAACGAACATCCATCGCCCTGGCAGCGGCCAGCGTGCTCACCCTGAGCACGCTGGTCGCTGTCGCTCACGACACCAAAGCCGCGCTTCCACCTCCCCCTGCCGGGTGGACGCAGGTGTTCGGCGACGACTTCACCGGACCGGCGAACTCGTTGCCCAACGGGGGAAACTGGCGGTTCTCGCTCGGTCACGGCTATCCGGGCGGTCCAGGGAACTGGGGCACCGGCGAGATCGCCGCGCACACCAGCAATCCCGCGAACGTGTCGCTCGACGGCGGCGGGAACCTGCGCATCACGCCGCGTCGTGACGGCGCGGGAAACTGGACGTCCGCGCGCATCGAGACGAACGCGCAGAACTTCAAGGCGCCCAACGGTGGCGTGCTGCGGATGGAAGCGCGGATCCAGATGCCGAACGTCTCTGGCGCCGCCGCGCTGGGGTACTGGCCCGCGTTCTGGGCGCTGGGTTCGCCGTATCGCGGGAACTGGTGGAACTGGCCCGGTGTCGGCGAGTTCGACATCATGGAGAACGTCAACGGCGTCAACCGCGTGTGGGGCGTGCTGCACTGCGGCGTCTCGCCCGGCGGGCCGTGCAACGAGAAGAACGGCATCGCGAACAGCCGGCCGTGCCCCGGCGCCTCGTGCCAGGGCGGCTTCCACGCCTACCGGTTCGAGTGGGACGCCTCGACGTCGCCGCAGCAGCTGCGGTGGTACGTGGACGGCGAGTTGTTCCACCAGGTCAACCAGAACCAGCTGCCCGCGGACACCTGGAACCAGATGACCGGGCACGCCGGGTACTTCATCATCCTGAACGTCGCGATCGGCGGCGAGTTCCCCGACAACTACTCCGGCACGCGCACGCCGGGTCCGGGGATCGTGCCAGGTATTCCGATGGTCGTGGACCACGTGGGCGTGTGGACACGGGGATCCGGCGGCGGACCCACGACCACGACCACGCCCCCTCCGACGTGCGGGCCGGTGTTGTCGCAGAACCGGCCGACGTCGGCGTCCAGTGTGGAGAGCGGAAACCAGGCGGCGGCGTTCGCGGTGGACGGTTCGACCTCGACGCGATGGTCGTCCGCGCACAGCGAACCGCATTGGTGGCAGGTCGATCTCGGGTCGTCACGAGCTCTGTCGCGGGTGCGGATCAACTGGGAGGCCGCGTACGGCCGGGCGTACTCGATTCAGCTGTCCGACAACGGCAGTTCGTGGCGGAACGCCTACACGACAGCCACCGGCGCAGGCGGCGTGGAGGACATCGGAGTCTCCGGTAACGCGCGATATGTGAGGTTCAACGGCATGAATCGAGGAACTGTCTACGGGTTCTCGTTCTGGGAGTTCGAGGTCTTCGGGGCGTGTGGATCACAGCCGACCACCACAACGACGCAACCTCCCGACGGCGGGGCATACCCAGCGTGGGCGTCTGGGACTGCTTATGCGGCTGGTTCGCGTGTGAGTTACGCCGGATTGGACTATCAGTGCCTGCAGGGGCACACATCGATCACGACGTGGGAACCGCCGAACGCGGCATCCCTCTGGCAACGCCTCTGACTCACTTCCGCGATCCCGGCGGCCCGGTTACCGTCGTTCGCCGGGATCGCGGAGGTGAAGGTGGATCCGAGCGGGGTGACAAGGGCGGCACGGCTGACCGCGTTGGCCGCGTTGTGCCTGGTCACCGTCGTTTTGCTGCTTCCGGCGGCCATCAGTGTGAGCACCGGCGGGGCCACGCCGGAGTTCCTCGGCCAGTTCGGGCGGTGGCTGTGGCCGCTGGTCGGCGCGATGGTGCTGGTCGCCATCGGTCTCGCGCTCTGGGAACGCGGACGGGGTCATGAGACGAGCAGCCGCACCGCCGCGCTGGGACGCGTCGAGACGCGGGTGAAGGCGTTGCTCGCCTCCTCGCTGGCCGCGCAGACGCAGATCAAGCTGGGCGTGCTGCGGCAGCCGAAGCTGTCCGTGCGGGCAGTGGGCGAGGAGGTCTCCTCTTCGGACCTGGAAGCCGTTTACGACCGCCTCGGTCACACCATGGTTCTGGTCGGCCCGGTCGGCAGCGGGCGTTCGACGTTGTTGCGCGAACTTTGCCTGGTGCTGGTCGAACGCGCGCGAAACGACCCTGAGGCACCGATTCCGGTTGTCGTGGACTTGGCTACGTGGCGCGCGTACGGCACGCGCAAGCCGACCGAGTTCACCGCGTGGCTGTTGCGCGAGATGAACCGCCGGTACGGCATCAGCCGCTCGGCCGGCACGATCTGGCTGCGCCGTCAGCGGGTGGCCGTGCTCATCGACGGCCTGGACGAGGTGCCGCTCATCGACCGCGCGCACTGCGAGTCCGAACTCGCGCCGTTCGCCTCGGTCGTGTGCTCGACGGAACCCATCGAGAACCTGCCGGCGGTGCTCGTCGAACCGTTGTCACGCGGTCAGGTGCTCGAGTACATCGCGTCGGTCAGCCCTCGGCTGGACGGCCTGGAATCGGCGCTGACGCCGGAGATCTGGCAGCGGCTCGACTCACCACTGGCGCTGAACCTGTTGGCGCTGACCCACTTGGACAAGCAGGTCGACACGATCGGCGACGACTTCGTGGGTTCCTTCGTCGTGGAGCGGCTTTCCGGCCAACGCGCTGCGGGCCCCACAATCCGCGCGTTGAAGTTCCTCGCACGGTTGGGCAGACCAGACCTCGGTGCGCCCGTGCACATGCCTCACCGCCGTGCATGGCTTCCGCTGCTGCCGACGCGTCCGTTGTGGTTGCTGTTCATACGCGCGGTACCTGCCGCATATGCCGGTGGTGTGTGTGCCGTGACGTTCATGACGGGTGTGCAACTCGGATTGTGGCCCGCTTTGGTTTTCGTGATCGCGGCTTCTTCGATGTTCGTGCTGGTGAACAAACTGCCGTATGTCTTCCACCCGCCCGGACGCGCGCACGGCATTCTGACTGCCGCACTTGGCTTTCTGGCAGGCGCGTTGGCTGGATTGTTGATCGGGCTCGCCGGGTTGTGGCTTGGCGGCATTGGCACGCCGTGGCCGTACATCGTGGCGTATGTGTTCGTGGTGGTGGCGTCATTCTTCTTGGCGTTGGGTTTCGTGCCGGGCAAAGCGCCGGCGCCGTGGTCCGTGCTGATCGCCGCCGCGCCGGGAGTCTCGATGATCTGGACGAGCCCCTACGTGGTGTTGGCAGGGATGGGGGTCGGTTTCTCCGCAGGCGTGGCAGGCGGTGTGTTCGCGGCAGCCGTGGGACGCGTGTGGCGCACGGTGCGCACGGTGCAGCAGCAACGGATGCGCGTCGGGCGCCCTTGGTGGGTTCAGCCCGCCGTTCCGGTGCTCGGCGCGGTCGGTCTGCTGGGTGGGCTCGGGACGTTGGGGTCGTGGGGAACCGCGCTGGGCGTCGCGCTGGGGTTGCTGGTGACGCCGACCGCCGCCCGCGACTACGTCTGGCCGTTCGACGCGCTCGCCGAAGTCGCCGCCGAAGGTGTCACGCGACCCCTGTCGCTCGGCGAGTTGTCGTTCCGCCGCAAGGCTTTGCTGCACGTCGCCCAGGACCGCCTGCTGCTCACCCGAGACGACGGCGAGTACCGGTTCGTGCACGTTGCCCTGCGCGACCATCTGGCGTCGTGTGACCCAACAGCGCTGGTCCGGGCCACGCGTCGTTGAACCTTCCCGATCTGCGGGCCGTACGGCTTGGCAGAAAGGTCGGGTGTTGCACATGCGCTGGTCGAAGGGCTGGATCGCGGGCGCCGGGGTGTTCTCGGTCGCCGCCGCCATCGGGGGTACGGCCTTCGCCCTGGCTGGTTCCGCCACTCCCTCGTCACAGGCGGGGGTGGCGGGCAAGGAGGTCTGCGCGGGGCAGCAGGTGCGTTCGGTGGAGTCCGGCGGGCCCGCCGGCGCGCTGTCGGACCAGTTCCCCGTCGGGACGGCTTTGCGGGTCACCAATCTCGCCAACGGGCGGGCAATCACCGTTTCGGTCACCGGGGTGTCGACCGGGTGCGCTTTGCTGAACACAGCGGCTTTCGATTCGCTGCGTTCGACAAATTCGGGGCAGGGCGGTGCGGAAAGCGTTCTCCGGCGGGTCCGGGTGGAGATCGTGGGGAATGCACCGGCACCGATGCCGTCGCCCACCCGGTCTTCCACAGCGCGGATTCGTGCCTCCGGGGTTGTCGGTCAGGTCGTGTGCGACGGCGCGACCATCGGGTTGTCACCAGTCGGCGGGACGGCCGGAGCATTCTCGTCGCAGTTGCCGGTCGGAACATCGGTCCGGGTGACCAATCTCGACAACGGGCGGCAGACCACCGTGCGGATCATCGGGGTCGGGACGGGTTGCGTGGTGTTGAACAGCGCGGCGTTCGATCTGGTCGGCGAGTCGGGGAAGAGCGTGATCAAGCGCGCACAGATCGAGAAGGTGACCTGAGGAACGTATGCTCCCCTCTCGACCTGGGGGTAAGAGCGTGTTCCGACGTTTTCTGATCTTGGCTGTCCTGTTGGCTGGATGCGGCGCGCAGGAGGCTGCCGCGCCGCCGTCGTCCCCATCGCCGACCTCGTCGTCCGTGTCCGTGCCGGACCAGTGGAACCAACTGGCTGCCCGGGCCGAGAAGACTTATGTGCCCAAGGACGCGTTCCTGCCGGACGCGCCGTGGAACAGGGACCATCCGGCCACACCCGGTGGATACGAGGACACGACCCAAGAGGTGTCCACGGTGTGCGGCGGCCTCAAGATCAGCTCCGGGTTCAAGGTGTCGCGGAACAGGCTGTGGCGCGGCGAGCACACAGTCGTGTGGCAGGACGTGCACGCGTTGTCGGCGGACAAGGCTGCCATGGTGGTCGAGCAGATCCAGGCGAAGGCGCGGAGTTGCGCCACTTACGCCCGCACGGCAGGCAAGCCCGAGCGAGCGGTGACGCCTGACGTCGCCGTGACACCGCCGACCGGCTTCGACGGGTTCTACGCCTTCTGCGAGACCGCCACGGACATCAAGCCGGGACAGCTCAACTGCCAGGCGCTCCTGGCTCGTGGTGACCTGCTCGTCGGCTTCGGCAGCAACGTCGTGTCGGACGATCCGGCCCATGCCCAGGCCACGGCATTGAGGCAGTTGCACCGAATGATGCCGGTGGTGGCCCAGGCTCTCGCGGCGGTCTGAGCCGCTACCAGTCCATCGGCTCGTCGGGTTCCTCCGGTTCCGGCCACTCGTCCGCCGCCGAGCCGCCCGAACCCCACGCCGCGCCACCCGTGCTCGTCGTCCTGGGCTTCGGTTTGGGGGCGGGCGGGGCAGCCGGTGCGGGGCCACCGCCGGCCACCACCTCCAGGATCTGCTCGCCGTACTTCGTGAGCTTCGCCTGACCCACACCGCTCACGTTGCCCAGCTCGGCCAGCGTTGCGGGACGTGAGGCGGCGATGGACTTCAGGGTGGCGTCGTGGAAGATCACGTAGGCGGGCATGCCCTGTTCGCGGGCCTGCTGAGCGCGCCACTCGCGCAACGACTCGTACAGCGGGCCCGCGGTCGCCGGAAGCTCCACCTTCGCCTTGGGAGCGCTCGCCGAGGCCGTGCGCGTGGTCGAGCGGACCGGAACCGGGTCCTTGCGCAACAGGACTTCGCGTTTGCGGCCCAGGACGTCGGAACTGGCCTCGGTGAGCACCAGGGTCGAGTACTCGCCCTCCACGGCCAGCAGGCCCTGGGCGAGGAGCTGGCGGACGACACCGCGCCACTCGCTCTCGTTCAGGTCCTCGCCGAGGCCGAACGTGCTGAGGCGGTCGTGGTCGAACTGGATGACCTTGGCGGTCTTGCGGCCCAGCAGGATGTCGATGATCTGGCCCGCGCCGAACTTCTGGCCGCGCTCGTTGCGCAGCCGCCAGACCGTGGAGAGGACCTTCTGGGCGGCGACCGTGCCGTCCCAGGACTCCTGCGGCGTCAGGCAGGTGTCGCAGTTCCCGCAGGGCACGCCGGTCTGCCCGAAGTAGTCGAGGAGCATCGTGCGGCGGCACGTGATGGTCTCGCACAGGGCGAGCATCGCGTCGAGGTGGGCCTGCGAGCGGCGCCGGAAGGCCAGATCACCTTCGGACGACTCGATCATCTTGCGCTGCTGCACCACGTCCTGCAGGCCGTACGCGAGCCAGGCGGTGGACGGCAACCCGTCGCGGCCCGCGCGGCCCGTCTCCTGGTAGTAGCCCTCGACCGACTTCGGGAGGTCGAGGTGGGCCACGAAGCGGACGTCCGGCTTGTCGATGCCCATGCCGAACGCGATGGTGGCGACCATGACCAGACCGTCCTCGCGCAGGAACCGCGCCTGGTTGCGCTGACGGACCGACCCGTCGAGCCCCGCGTGGTACGGGAGGGCCTTGATGCCGTTGGCCACCAGGAACTCCGCGGTCTTCTCGACCGACGCGCGGGAGAGGCAGTAGACGATGCCCGCCTCGCCGTCGTGCTCGCCGCGCAGCAGGTCGAGGAGCTGCTTCTTGGGTTCCTTCTTCGCGACGATGCGGTACTGGATGTTCGGGCGGTCGAAGCTCGACACGAACTGGCGGCCGTCGCCCAGTTCGAGACGCGTCAGGATCTCCTTGCGCGTCGCGTCCGTCGCGGTGGCCGTCAACGCGATGCGCGGCACCTTCGGCCAGCGTTCGTGCAGGTGCGCCAGCATGAGGTAGTCGGGCCGGAAGTCGTGGCCCCACTGGGAGACGCAGTGCGCCTCGTCGATCGCGAACAGGGCGATCTCACCCTGGTCGAGCAGGCGCAGGGTCGCGTCCGACGTCAGGCGTTCCGGCGCCAGGTAGAGCAGGTCGAGCTCGCCGTTGACGAACTCGGCCTCGACCATCTTGCGTTCGTCCCACGACAGCGACGAGTTCAGGAAGCCCGCGCGCACGCCGAGCGCACGCAGTGCGTCCACCTGGTCCTGCATGAGCGCGATGAGCGGGGAGATCACCACGCCCGTGCCCTTCCGGACCAGGGCGGGCACCTGGTAGCACAGCGACTTGCCGCCACCGGTCGGCATCAGCACGAGCGCGTCGCCACCCGCGATCACGTGCTCGACGATGTCGGCCTGGTCGCCGCGGAACTCGGGATACCCGAAGACGCGCCGCAGAACCTGCAGCGCGTCTTCGAGAACGACACCGTCGATTGAACCCATGCCGCCGATGCTAGCGAGCGGCACCGACAGTCCGGTCGAGAAGGCCGCGTCTGGCGGGCCTCGTTCGCGACAGCCGCGCCCGAGGGGGTCCCCGACGGCACCGCCGCGACCACCGAACACGCCCGGTATGAGGAGGTCGCGGCGGCACCGTCAGGAACCCGCTCGGACACGACTCTCATCGAACGGACCCACCAGACCCGGCCTAGCCCAAATCGCTCTTCGTACCAGCGGAAACGCTGTTGGCGACCAGCGGGACCGCCGACGCCGACGGCACCGAGCCCCGCAGCGGGACGCGCACCGACGTGTCCGCCAGGTCGAAGGTCAGCCTGGGCGGCTGACTCGGGCGCGAGGTCGCACTCGAGTCGGTACCGGCGATCAGCAGGCCCAGCCGGTGCCCCGCCGGGATGACGTGGTCCGTTGTGGACAGTCGGAACATCATGCGGTACTTGGTTCCCGGCGTGATCGTGCGCGGCGCCGACAGCGACGCGTAGTTCGCGAGGTCTGCCCACCCGCGCGCGATGATCTGCGCGTCGACGTTGCCCGCCGTTGCCTCCGTGTTGCGGTAACAGGCGTCATCGCCTGTGCGGCTCTCGCCCCAGCACGACTCCGTGGTCAGGGTCCGGATGCCTTCGCCGGTCCGCACCCGTGCCGGGCCGTAGTCGACGAGGTACGCCGTGAGGTGCGCGGTCGGCGTCGACGACGAGACGCCCACCGTGATCGACGAGGTGCCCGCGACGCGCAGGTCTGATGCCAGCGGTGCGGTCGAGTAGATCGCCCGGCCCGTGTTCGAACCGGAGAGCCAGTTCGTCGGCGTGCCACTGCCGTTGTCGGTGAACGCCGCCGTGCCTGTGCCCGCTGCCGTGCCGAGGCCCGAAGAAGATGGACGCAACACGGTGCTGACGGTGCCCGCAGGAGGCCACGTCTGGTCGTCCGCCCACTGGTCCGGCGCACGTTCCGAGGACACCTGCGGTTCGTTCTCGATGCCGTTGGGCACGTTCAGCAGCCAGCGGTCGAACCACCGGTGCAGCGTCGAGACCCACTCACCGCGCCGGAAGTCGAACGGGTCGACGTGCGCGGTCTGCGAGAACCACAGCTTCTTCGGCACCGACGCCGGCACCGCGTCCCAGAACTGGCCGTACTGCAGCGTCTTCACGTTCAGGTCGTTCAGTCCGTGAATCGCGAAGATGGACGCCTTCACGCGCGAGGCGTTGCGCACGAAGTCACGTGTCTGCCACATCGCCGTGTAGTCGCCGTTGGAAGGTGCACCGTTCGTCATCTGCGTGCGCACTGCACCACACCGCGAGCGCGCGTTGGTGTTCTCGAAGTTCGAACCCAGGCTGGTCGGCGTGCCGTAGCCGGTGAACGAGACGCCGTCCGAGCGGAACCAGTCGTACCAGGAGCTGATGGCCGCGATCGGCACGATGGTCTTCAGCCCGTCGATCCCGGTCGACGCGACGCCGTTCGCGATCGAGCCGTCCCACGACTTGCCGATCATGCCGACGGCGCCGGTCGACCACGAGGCCGTCTTGGTCGCCGTGCCGGTCAGGGAGCTGTAGCCGGTGCGCCGGCCGTTCAGCCAGTCGATGACGGCGGTGCCGGACGTGATCTCCGACTGACCGCCGACGTCGACGCAGCCGCGCGACCGGTTCGTGCCGAGGAAGTCGACCAGCACGACGGCGTAGCCGCGCGGCACGAAGTAGTTGTCGTAGAAGAGCGGGAACTTCACCGGCACGCCGGCGGAGTCGTAGGTCTTGACCTCGCTCTCGTTGCCGCGGCCCGCACTCTGGTAGTACGGGCTGGCGTCCATGATCACGGGCACGCGCCCGGTCGTGGACGGCCTGATGATGTCGGCGGTGACCCGGTCGCGGGCACCGTCGCCGTCGAGATCGAGACCCGAGTCGACGTAGACGGTCTCCCGGACCGCGTCGGCCATCGAGTGGATCGGTGCGGACACGCCGCCGGACAGGGTGAATGCCGGTGTCGCCGCTGTGGCAGGGAGTGGCAGCAGGGTCAGGGCCCCCGCCAGCGCCACTACAACACGAACACGCTTCATGAAGATTCACGCTATGGAGTGACGAGATCACTCGTCAGAGCCGAAAGGCTTGATCCTCAGCGGTTGCGCCCGCTACGCCCGGTGCCGAATATTCGACCTTCGTGAGCTTCACCTTCGAACCCGCGCGCACCCGCGTCGTCTTCGGCCGCGGCACCGCTGCCACCGTGCGCGCCGAGGCCGAACGGCTGGGCGCGGCACGGGTCCTGCTGATCGCCCGGCACGGCGGGGACAGGGTGGCCGCCGAACTCGGTCCGTTGCTCACGGCGCGGTTCACCGGCGCGGCGATGCACACGCCGGTCGAGGTCACGGAGCGCGCGCTCGCGTTGTTGCGGGAACACAGCGCGGACTGCGTGGTGTCGGTGGGCGGTGGATCGAGCACGGGGCTGTCCAAGGCCCTCTCCGTGCGCGCCGGCGTGCCTCAGATCATCATTCCGACGACCTATGCGGGCTCCGAGGTCACTCCAGTGCTCGGGGAGACAGCTTCGGGACTGAAGAAGACACGGCGTGACGCGGCGATCCAGCCGGACACGGTGATCTACGACGTCGACCTCACGCTGGACCTGCCGATCGACGTGACGGTGACCAGCGCGCTGAACGCCCTCGCGCACGCCGTCGGCGCGCGAGGCAACGAGAACCCGTTGATCGACGCCATCGCGACCAGGGCGATTGATGGCATTTTGTCCGCTTTGGGCGGAAACCCGTCCACAGTGGAAGCGCGGACCGCCCTGCTGTCCTCGGCGTGGCTCGCCGGGACCTGCCTCGCGTCCGTCCCCATGGGACTGCACCACAAGCTCGCGCACGTCTTGGGCGGTTCGTTCGGACTGCCGCATGCCGCCACACACACGGCGCTCCTCTCCCACACGGCGCCCGTCGACCTGGTCGAACAGGTCCACGACACGGCCGCACGCTTCGGTGCGGCCACCTCGTTGCGGCAACTGGGGATGGCGGAGTCCGATTTGTCCCGTGCTGCGGAGATCGCCGAGCATCCTGACGCGTTGCGGGTGCTCACGAGCGCGTGGCGGGACGCGTCATCCGGCTGACGGGTTGTCATTCTTAAGGCTGATGTTCACAGCTCTGAACCAAGACGAACCTCCGATGTGGATACCTGAAGAGCTGCTGAAGAATGAGAGGCATGCTCAGCCCGTTGGATCTGTCCTTGGTAAACGGACCGATCCCGACGGCCGCCACGGTCGCGGCCGCACTCGCCCTCACGTACCTCGCCATCCGGAGGAACCGGACCTGGTGGGTCCGCGTGCTGCCGATCGTCGTGCTGGCGTGCGCACTGTTCGTGACCGGACTGACGATCATGGTCAACGAGGTGTGGAAGCCCTGGCCCGAGCCGCTACCGGTCGTTCTGATGGTGTGGCTGGGCGCGGCTCTGGTCGCGCTGACCCTGGCGGCCGTGCGGCTGCGTTCGGGCAAGTGGATCGGCCGGGTGTTCGGCGTGCTCCTGGCGCTGGGGGTGGTGACCTCCGCGATCACCGCGACGAACGCGCACTTCGGCCTCTACCCCACCGCACGCGCGGTGCTCGACGTCTTCAGGAACGACCGGGTCAACCTCGACGAGGTGGCCAAGCCGTCGTCCGACGTGGTCGAGGTGCCGGCCGGCCAGAAGCTGGTCGACGTGTGGCGCAAGCCGGCGGACCTGCCGGACAGGGGCACGGTCTCGGAGGCGGAGATCCCCGGTGCGATGACGGCGCGGCCGGCGTGGATCTACCTGCCGCCCGCCTACGCCGCGAAGCCCCGTCCGAAGCTCCCCGTCATCGTGCTGATGGCGGGGCAGCCCAGCCTGCCGCGCGACTGGTTCGACGGCGGCCGGCTGACCGAGAACATGGACGCGTTCGCGCGCGAGCACAACGGCCTCGCACCGATCGTCGTGGTGGTCGACCAGCTCGGCTCGATGACCGCGAACCCGCTGTGTCTCGACTCCAAGCTGGGCAAGTCCGAGACCTACCTCGGGCGTGACGTCCCCGCGTGGATCAAGCACCGCCTGACGGTCGACGAACGCCGCGAAGCCTGGACCATCGCGGGCCTCTCCCAAGGCGGCACGTGCGCCCTGCAACTCGCTGTGCGCGCACCAGACGTGTACGGCAACTTCATCGACCTCAGCGGTCAGCGCGAACCCACGCTGGGCACGCGGGCGGACACGGTCAAGGCGGCGTTCGACGGCGACGAGGCGGCGTTCACGCGGGTGAACCCGCTGGACGTCCTGGCCCGCCAGCAGTTCCCCAAGACGGCGGGTGTGATCGTCGCGGGCAAGGACGACGCGATCTACCGCCCGGCCGCGGTCGAGGTGTTCGAGGCCTGTCGCAGGGCCGGAATGGACGTGTTGTGGATGGAACTCCCCGGAGCGCACGACTGGCACGTGTGGCGGCCGGGCTTCTACGGCTCGCTGCCGTGGCTCGCACAGCGGACAGGGCTGGCCAGATGATCGCGAGACTGTTCCGCACCGCTCCTCTGACCTGCGCGTTCCTCATCGCGTTCTGGACCGTCGGGGCGTTGACCGGCGCGATCTGGAGCTCGAACGACGAGCTGCTCGGCCACGTCGGGTTCGGGACCGGCAGTCCGCCGTGGACGGTGTTCAGCTCCGCGCTGTGGTCGATGGACCTGCTGGGGTACGTGGGGACCACCGTGCTGCTGCTCGTCTTCGGACCGCTGGCCGAGCGCTCGTTCGGTGCGCTGCGCACGGCGGCGATCTTCCTGTCCTCGCACGTGATCGGCTCGTTCCTGGGGCTCGGACTGGTGCTGGTCGGGCGGGACGTGCACTGGGGCTGGCTCGAGTCGCTGGTGGGCGAGGTCGCGGCGGGGCCGTCGATCGGCGGGGTCGGCCTGGCGCTCGCGCTGACGTTCCGGATGCCGCCGCTGTGGAGGCGCCGGGTCCGACTGCTGATGATCTTGTCGGTGCTGGTGCTTACGCTGTACTCGGGTTGGCTTGAAGACCTGCTCCGACTGTCCGGTGGCGTGGCCGGGTTGCTGATCGGGGCTGTCATCTCAAAAAACGCTGTCCTGAAGGGCGGGGCGGAGCACAAGCCTCGCTCGTTCCAGGAAACGCGTGTGCTGGTGGCGCTGCTGCTCGCGGCGTCGGCTCTCGGGCCGGTGGTGTCGATGATGTCGCCGTACCCGAACGGCCCGCTGTGGTGGTTCGCGGACGTCGTGGCGGTCGCACAACCGTCGCAGGAGGACGTCGACGCGGTGTGCGGCTCGGACATGATCGAGCTGTGCCGGACGATGGTCGTTCAGCTGTCGTACGGCCGGTTCCCCGCGCTCGTGATGTCGGTGCTGCCGGCGTTGCTGCTGCTCGTGCTGGCGGAAGGGCTGCGGCGCGGCCGGCGGTTCGCGTGGCGGGCGGCGCTGGTGTTCAACGTGGCGTTCGCGGCGTTCATCGGTTCGTACATCGTTTACGTGGCGCGTTTTCCGGATGCCAGTGCACTGGAGCTCGCGGTCTCGTTCGGCGTTCCGATGCTGGCGCCGCTCGCGATCACGGTCGTGCTGTTGTTGACGCGCAAGCACTTCGCTGTGCGTCTGCCTCGGCGTGCCGTGATGAAGTTCTGGCGGTTCACGGCGGGCAGTGTCGCGTTGCTGTCCACGCTGTACGTCTTCGGCGGGTACCTGGTCCGCGACCAGTTCACGCCGGAGCCGGGTTTCGCCGAGCTGCTCGCCGACCTGCCGACGCGGTTCCTGCCGCCGGGCTACCTCGATCTGGTGCCGCTGCAGTTCTCCGCGGAGGGGTTCATCGGCACGCTGCTGCTCGAGTACACGGGCGTGGTGTTCTGGCTGATCGTGCTGGCGGGTCTGCTGATGGCGTCGTGGCGCACGTGGCCGTCGTCGTGCGAGAAGGAGGCGGCGCAGGCCCGTGAGCTCATGCTGCGCTACGGCGGTTCGTCGCTGTCGTACATGACGACGTGGCGCGGCAACCAGTACTGGTTCACGCCGGACGGCGAGACGGCCATCGCCTACCGGGTGGTGGCGACGATCGCGCTGACCGTCGGCGACCCCATCGGTCCCGCGCGGGTGGACGCCGTGCGCGGCTTCGCCGAGTTCTGCGCGCAGAACGGCTGGACGCCGTGCCTCTACAGCGTGGACGGCGAGACCCGGGACGCGGTCGAGAGCATCGGGTGGTCCGCGGTGCAGGTCGCCGAGGACACGGTGATCGAGCTGGACACGCTGAGCTTCACCGGCAAGAAGTGGCAGGACGTGCGCACGGCGCTGAACAAGGCCGGCAAGGCGGGCATCACCGCCGAGTGGTGCACGTACGCCGACGCGCCGTTCGCGATCACCGACCAGATCCGGTCGATCTCGGCGGAGTGGGTGGCGGACAAGGGCCTGCCGGAGATGGGCTTCACGCTGGGCGGCCTGGAGGAGCTGACCGGTGAAGGCGTGCGCTGCCTGCTGGCGGTGGACGCGGACCGCACCGTGCACGGCATCACGAGCTGGCTGCCGGTGTACTCCGACGGCGAGGTCGTCGGGTGGACGCTCGACTTCATGCGTCGCAGGACGCACGGCTTCCGCGGCTCCATGGAGTTCCTGATCGCCTCTGCGGCACAACAACTTCAGGCCGAGGGCGCACGGTTCCTGAGCCTGTCGGGAGCACCACTGGCCCGGCTGGACCGGGGCGAACGCCCTCGGGCGCTGCAGCGGGTCCTGGACTTCACCGGCCAAGTGCTGGAGCCGGTGTACGGGTTCCGTTCGCTGTTCGCGTTCAAGGCGAAGTTCCAGCCCGCGTACAAGCCGATGTTCATGGCGTACCCGGACTCGGCGGCGCTGCCCCGCATCGCGAACGCGGTGAGCCGCGCGTACCTGCCGCACCTCAACGCGCGCCAGGGACTGCGGCTGGCGACCAAGATGATCATCAGGACTCGTGATCGCGCGACCACGCACGGTCGAACTCGCTAGTCCGAAAGGGTGGTGAGGTGATCCTCATCATCACACCGGAGCGTCACTGAGCGAAGATGCGCCGATGACCGTGCGGGGCAATCTGCCTGCCCAGACCACGACGTTCATCGGCCGCCGGGCCGTGCTCGCCGAGACCGAGGCACTCCTCGGCAAGGCCCGGCTGGTCACACTGGTCGGTGCCGGTGGAGTGGGCAAGACACGCATCGCCGTGGAGACCGGGCGTGCGATGACCCGCGCCGGGGCGTTCCAGCACGGGGTCTGGGAGGTGCGGCTCGCGGATCTGAAGGATCCCACGTTGCTCGCGCGTACGGTCGCCGCCGAACTGCGGATCGTCGACAACTCGCCGGACGCCGGGCTCGGCCGGCTGGTGGAGTCGTTGTACGACAAGCATTTGCTGCTCGTGCTGGACAACTGCGAGCACCTGTTGGAGGCGGTGCGGCACCTGGCGCACCACCTGTTGCGGGACTGCGAGGGGCTGACGATCCTCACGACCTCGCGGGAACAGCTCGGCGTCTACGGCGAGCACCTGCTGCGGGTGCCGCCGCTCGCCGTGGACGACGACGCGGTGGAGCTGTTCCTCGAACGGGCGGACGCGGCGGGCGCGATGCTGACCGCGACCGACCTGCCGGAGGTCACGGCGCTCTGCCGGGCGTTGGACGGGCTGCCGCTCGCGATCGAGCTCGCGGCCGCGCGGCTGGCCGAGATGTCGCTGACCGACGTGCTCGACCAGCTCGACCGCCGCTTCGAGCTGCTGATCGGCGACACGCACGGACCGGCCCACCACGCCACGCTGGAGCGGGCGTTCGAGTGGTCGGCGCGGCACTGCACGGACGAGGAACGGCAGCTGTGGGGGACGCTGTCGGTGTTCCCCGCGGACTTCGACCGGGCCGCCGCCGAGGCGGTGGTGGGCGCGGGCGTGCTGGAGCCGTTGTCCGCGTTGGTCCGCAAGTCGATCGTGGTGGCGACGACGAGCCCTGTCACCCGGCGCACGCGCTACCGGCTGCTGTACACAGTGGCGCAGTTCGGCGCGCGTCTGCTCGCGGGTCCCGAAGAACCGTTGCGGCGGCACGTGCTGCACTACAGCGAGTTCGTGGACGAGGCCGCCCGCTCGTGGTTCTCGCCGGACGAGGCGCTGTGGATGGGGCGGCTGCGCGAGGAGTGGCCGAACATCCGCGCCGCGATCGGGTACGCGCTGGAGAGCCCAGACCTGGCCGAGATCGGCACGGTCATGGCGATGAACGTGCAGCGGACCCGGTTCACGTCGTTCGCCGGCATGCTCGGCCAGGCCCGCGACCTGCTCGCGGTGGCGGGCAAGGTGATCTCGGAACCTCCACTGCGGACGTCACTGCTGGCGCACTGCGCCTACCTGGCTCAGCAGCAGGGCGACATGTCGGCGGCGATCCCGTTGATGAACGAGGCCCGCGCGCTGCCCCGGTTGCCGATGTCCGACGTGCACCTGGTGTTCGTCGAGGCCACGCACCTGTTCTACGTGGAGGGCTCGGCGGACTCCGTGCCGTTGTACGCGCACGTGGTCGAGCTGTCCCGCCAGTTCGCATCGCCGGGCGACACCTTCATCACCGACCTGCTGCACACGATGGCGGCGGTCTTCCTGATGGACGCCGAGGCCGCGGACAAGGCCATCAGCGAACTGAACAGGCTGGCCGAAGGCAGCAGCGCGGACTGGTCGCACGCCTGGGTGCTGTGGCTCCGGGGCGTCTACGAGCTGCTGCACGGCGACACGGCGCAGGTGCATCCCCTGGCGGTGGAGGCGTTGCGGATCCAGCTGAGGCTCGGCGACGCGTGGGGTCCCGCGTACAGCCTGTGGTTGCTCGCCTGCACGTGTGCCGACTTGGGTGCATTCGACCGTGCGGCGCGTCTGCTCGGTGTGCTGCGGTCGCAGGAGAGGATCTCGCGGATCTCGTTCGGCAGCATGAGCCCGTTCCACAAGCTGCTGGACCGCGCCGACCGAACCGTCCGCCGCGCGCTCGGCGACGACTACCTGGTGATCACGACACTGGGTGCCGACCTGCGCCAGGAACAGGCGATGGAGTTCGCGCTCGAACCGGTGCCGGACTCCGAGCGGCGGCCGGTCAAGCCCACGCTGCCGGGTGGGCTGACCAGGCAGGAGTTCACGATCGCCGGGCTGGTCGCGGACGGGCTCACGTCGAAGCAGATCGGGGCCCGGCTGTTCATCTCGCCGCGGACGGCGGATCGGCACGTGGTCAACATCCGCGCGAAGCTGGGGCTGCCGAACAGGGTGGCGCTCGCGGCCTGGCACCGCACCGCCACCGGCGAACGCTGACGGCGGTTCAACGCCGGTACTGCACGGGCACCCGGTGTGCTGAGCCAACGCCCCGCGATCAATTCCCCCCGGATGATCACGGTCATCACCGTGGCCGACTCAACCCACCGGGGGTGCCCGTCCGACGCTGAGCTCGACGCCGGACCATCAATCTCACCCACGCCCTGATGCGGACGCATCGGCAAAATTGCGCATTCTGATCGGGGTAGCCGATGTTCACCCGACCGGACTACTAGCGCCCTTCGAACGCCAGCTTCAGTCCCAGCGCGACGAACAGGGATGCGGTCAGGCGGTCCAGCAAAGTCCTTTGGCGCAAAAGGAAAGCACGGACCCGACCGGCCACCGTGATCAGGATCGGGAACCACAGCAGGCCGATGCCGAGGTGGATGGCCACCAACACGCCGCCCCACGCGGGCTGTCCGACGGGCAGGAACTGCGGAAGCAGCGAGATGTAGAAGATGCCCGGCTTCGGGTTGAGCAGGTTGGTGAGCAGTCCGACGCGGACAGCCGCGCGCACCGACGGCACAGGTGCGGGTTCGTCGATCTCGGCCGGACGCCGGGAGTTCCAGAGCGCCTTGGCACCCAAGTAGATCAGGTAGGCGGCACCGAGCCAGCGCACGATGTCGTAGGCCAGTTCGGACGCCTGCAGCAACGCCGTCAGACCTGCCAGTCCTGCGGCCGCCCACACCAGGCACCCCAGCGTGCTGCCCACCACCACACCCATCGCCGCGCGCCGGCCGACCAGCAGCGCGGTCCTGAGCACCAGCAGGGTTTCCAGGCCCGGCGTGATCACGGTCAGCAGCGCGATGAACGTGAAGCCCAGGAGCGCGGTGGTCGACATGCCGTCATGAAAACACGAAAGTGCTGCGCTACCACAAGAATTAACACGCCGGACACGGCTTCGTGTAGCGGTGGGCCGGCACCGGGACGGGACCGTCCGGGTGCGGTGCCTGGTGATCGAACAGGCCCTCGTCCGTCCAGCCCTGCCGCTCGTAGAACCTCCGCGCCCGCACGTTCCCGGCGACGACGGCCAGCCACGCGACGGAACGACCGTTCGACGCCACCCGCTGTTCGGCGGCGGCCAGAAGTGCCGACGCGACACCGGATCCGCGGTGGGCAGCGGAGACGTAGACCTGTTCGACCTCGTCTCCGAGCACCATCACGAACCCGGCCACTTCGCCGTTCACGATCGCGACCGTGGTGTGCTCGACGTGCTCCAGCGCACGCGACTCGAACGTCTCTTCCTGCCGGAGGTCGACGAGCTGCTGCGGCACGTTGCCGAGGTGCGCGTCGCACCAGCCGGGGTACCAGATCCTCGCGACCGCCGGAGCGTCCTCGGGTGTCGCGGGCCGCAGCTCCACTACCGGTACCAGGCGCGGACGCCCATTCGCCCGGTGCTGCCCAGGTCGATGAGGATGCCCTTCTCGGGGGACACCGGGAGCAAGGTCTGCCACGCGGAGTCCGGCGCCAACGCCATGTCGACGTGGCTGCCGACCAGCGGCGGATCGATCGACGTGTTCGTGTTCCGCCACAGGAACGCGCTCTTCGCGCGCTCGCCCGGCTGCACCGTGATCGGCTGCGGCGCGTCGTCGAAGCCGTCGACCGAGGCGATGCCGCCGGAGCCGTCGACGATCTCCACCGCCAGCTGGTGCCACTGCTCGTCGAACAGCTTCACCTGCGGATACCCGTTCAACTCGACGGGCTCCGTGCCGCAGTTGAGCATCTCGATGGACATCACGCGCAGACCCGTCGCCGCGTTGGTGAAGACGGTGGTGAACCGCAACCCGGTGGCGCACGACGGTTCCGCGGACGTCGGCGCGACCAGCGAGATCGGCTGTGCGACCGGCTCCGGCCTCGGCGACGCCTCCGGCCGCGAACCACACGCGGCCAGGCTCATGAGCACAGCCACCAGCGCAAGAATCCTGCCCCCAGGTCTCATGCGGCCGATCATGCCACAGGTGAGGGATTTCCCTCTCTGGTTCCGGTCCAGCCCCGCTGCCAGCCTTCAGGCATCGGGATCTTCGCCTGGAGAGGGGCAATCATGAGGATCAGTCGCCTGGCCGTCGCAGCGCTCGCGCTGCTGGCACCACTCGCGTTCACGACCACCGCCACCGCCCAAGAGTCCACTGTGGACGTCATGGCCCGACCGGCGTTCGAGATGCCGTTCCCGTGCGGCCAGATCTGGCGCGCCGGCACGCGGTCGAACCACAACCCGTTGTACGCCATCGACTTCAACATGGGCAGCGGCGACTCCGACGCGGGCAAGCCGGTGATCGCCAGCGCCGGCGGCACCGTCGACGTGCGTTACGCGGCCTCGGGCTACGGCAACTACGTCGTGATCAACCACGGCGGCGGCTGGGCCACCTACTACGCCCACCTGGGCTCGGTCGCGGTGAGGGACGGCCAGAGGGTCGCCCGTGGCGCGCGGGTCGGCACGGTCGGCAAGAGCGGTGGTCAGACCTACACCCACCTGCACTACGAACAGCGCCTCAACGGCAACGACGTCAAGGCGGTCCTGCACGGCAAGGCCGTGACCTACTACGGCGACATCTCGACGAAGAGCGCCAACTGCTGATCCGCAGACGCCCCCTTGCCGTCACGGCAAGGGGGCGCTCCCTGCGACGGGCTACGACCTCAGACGCGTTCCCACAGCGCCGGAACGTTCGGCGGTTCCCAACCGGTGAGCGACGTGTGCGCCTGACGGCAGCGATAAGTCGCGCCGCCGTAGGTCACCTGAGCGCCGGTGGCGTAGAAGGTGTTGGGAGCCCAGGCACTTCCGCCTGGGTTGGTCGTGGTCGTGGTGGTTGTCGTCGTTGTGGAAGTCGTGGTGGACGTCGTGGTCGAGGTGGTCGTCGGTGGGTTGCCGCCGCCGCGCGGCAGGTCGGCCGCGATGGCGTAACTGGTGCCGCCAAAGGTGAACGTGAAGTTCGACGGCGACGCGATCGGCATGTAGTAGTTCAGCCGGACGTCGACCGACGCGTTCGGCGCGATGGTCTGCCAGCTCGGCAGCGTCACGACGACGTGCTGGAAGTCGCCGCGCAGCCCGCCGACGTTGGGACCGCTGTGGCCGCGGGTCGCCACGGAGAGCCCGAAGCCGGACTGGTCGGTCATGCTGCCCGGCGCGCTGGTGCCGTAGTCGAACTCGACGCGGGTCCCGCCGGGAATCGTCGTGGTGGAGTTGTTGGTGATCCGCATCGTCGGGTTGATCGGGTAGTTGGCGTCGCCCAGCGCGAACCCTGACACGCTCACGTTGACGTTGAGCACGGAAGAAGGCATCGTGCGGCCGGCCTTCGACGCGCCATAGGGAGCGGCGCCGCGCAGGCCGTCGTTGAGCTTCGAGATCAGCGTGTCGCCGATGTAGTACTGGTTCTTGGCGCTGTCGAAGGCGTAGTCGCCGGCCAGTTCCCAGATCATGACGCCGCCGATGCCCTTGCCGGCGACGTAGCTCGCCTTGGCCGCGATCGACGCGTCGTCCTCAGTGGACAGGAACACGCCCTTGGAACTGTTCCACAGCCACGGGGTCACCATCGTGCTGTTGTAGTTGCGGGAGTAGGTGCCGGTGACGCGGTCGTCGGGGTCGTTGACCGGGTCGAGACCGTACTTGGTCAGGTAGTCCGGCGTGATGCCGTTCTGCAGATTCATGGCGTGCCACATGGGGTTCACGCCCGACGGCACCTCCATGCCGTTGAGATCGTCGTGCCACAGGTTGTCGATGCCGATCGCCCCGTTGCCGCAGGGGACGGTCGACCCCACGGTGCCGCCGGTGCCCGGCGGGCACTGCGCCTGGTTCGGTAGGGCCGCGCGGCCCCACATCCCGCTCGTGCCACCGGTGACGCCTCTCCAGCCACGGGTGTAGAAGCCGACGCCGATGTTGATCCGGCCGGCCTGCATCGCGCCGCGGAAGTAGTGATAGGCCCAGTCGGTGTTGAGATAACCCTGACCGTCGTACTGCGGTGTCGTGTACACCTGCCAGTGCGCGAGCTCGGCGTCTTGGCCGTTGTCGTACAACGCCGCGTTCGGGCCCACGAAGTGATTCCACGCGCCGTGCAGGTCGTAGCTCATGATGTTGAGGTAGTCGAGGTACCGCGTGACGCCGTAGACCTCCTGGCCGCGCAACAACCAGCCGCTGGCCGGCACCGCGGCCGTGAGCAGGTAGTGCTTGCCGTCCGCGACACCCGCCCGGTCCAGCTTGTCGCGCAAGGTCTTCATCAGGTTCTCGTAGCCCGCCCACAACGTGCCGCGGTTGGCGTTGGAGATCCAGAAGTCGTCCGGGTTGCCGGCGTAGTTGTTCGACGTCGCGTACTCGTAGTCGATGTCCGCGCCGTTGAACCCGTACTGCCGCAGGAAGGCCACGACCGAGTCGGCGAACGTGTTGATCGACGCCTGCGACTGCGCGAGCTTGTAGAAGCCACCGGTGGCGTTGCGGGTGCCGTCCGGGTTCAGGATCCCGCCCGACTCGGCCCAGCCACCGATCGAGATCAGTGTCTTCACGTTCGGGTACTGCTTCTTGTACTTGGTCAGCAGGTTGAAGTGCCCCTTGTACGACAGCGCCGGGTCCATCTCCGCGCCGGGAACGCCCGGCCACTCCATGCCCGTCGACGCGTTGTTCGCGCCAGCGGGTCCCACCGAGATCCGGTTGTCCGTGCCGATGCCCGCGAACGCGTAGTTGATGTGGGTGATCTTGGTCCACGGGATGTTGCTCGCCAGGTAGGCGGGCGCGCCGTTCTTGCCGGTGCGCCAGTTGGTGAAGTACCCGATCACGCGGCGGGTCTTGTCGCCCATCTTCTCGCGACCGGCGGTGTCGTAGACGGCGCAGTACGGGGTGTCGACGCCGGGCGTGCGGTACAGACCGTCCGGGCGGCAGTCCTCGTGCCCCGCGGCGAGAGACACGTTCGGGCTGACCAGCGAGACGACCACGAGACCCGCGAGAGTGACCAGGGCCGCCAGCAGGGGAAGGATCTTTCTGGAGAGGGTTCTGCGCATGCCGAACCTCCTTGCAGGGAGGCGGCCTGTACCACCAAGTCTGGAACCGGGACGTGTCCCGGTCAATACGAGGTATAGACCAATGCATCAAATAGTTGACATCGACTAGTCAGCATCGGATAGTTGAGATCGACCAAGGAGGTCGCAGTGCGTCGCAAGGTGTCGAACCCGCTGGCCCTGGCTGTGCTGGCATTTCTCGTGATGGGCCCACAGCATCCCTATGAGCTGGGCAAACAGCTCAAGGAGACGGGCAAGGACCGCGACATCAAGTACAACCGCGGGTCGCTCTACATGGTCTTCGAGCAGCTGTTGAAGGCCGGCTTCGTCACCGAGCAGGAGACCGTCAAGGACACCCAACGGCCTGAACGCACGGTCTACGCGTTGACCGACACCGGGCGTGACGAGCTGTACGACTGGATGCGCGAACTCGTCCGCGACCCGGTCCACGAGTACCCGCAGTTCGGCGTGGCGCTGTCCCTGATCTCGGTGCTGGACCCGGCGGAGACCGTGGAACTGCTCCACACCCGCGCCGCGGCGCTCACCAAGGTCCTCGACGACACCCGCGCGATGGTCGCCAAGGCCACCGGCGACGGGGTCGAGTGGATCTTCCTCGTCGAGGAGGACTACCGGATCTCGGTGCTGGAGGCCGAACTGCGGCTGGTCGAGAAGCTCACGGGGGAACTGTCACAGGCCGACTACCAGCGCCGGTGGCACGAGGTTTTCGGGAGGAACACATGAAAGCGTTAGTCATCGGGGGCGGCATCGCGGGACCGGTCACCGCGCTCGCCCTGCAGAAGGCCGGCATCGACTCGGTGGTCTTCGAGGCGTACGACACGAGTGCGCACGGAATCGGCGGCATGCTGTCCTTGGCGCCCAACGGGTTGGCGGCGCTGCGGCTCGTCGGCCTGACACCCGACTTCGGCGAACCCTTGCGCACCATGGTGATGGCCGACGCGAAGGGCCGCACGCTGGGTCGCATCACGGGCGACATGAGCCGGGTGGTGGCTCGCGCCGAGCTCTACCAGCGGCTGCACGACCTCACGGTGTCGCAGAAGATCAAGATGGAGTACGGCAAACGGCTCGTCGACGTCGAGTGTCGCGATAACGGCGTCACCGCCACGTTTTCCGACGGCAGCACCGAGGAAGGCGACGTGCTGATCGGTGCCGACGGCATCCGTTCGGCGGTGCGCACGATCATCGATCCCCAGGCGCCGCAACCGGAGTACGTCGGCCTGCTCGGGTTCGGCTCGTACGCCAGGGACAGCGGCGTGCACGGCGACCCGGAGACGATGTACTTCGTGTTCGGCAGCTCGTTCCTCGGCTACTGGGAACAGCCGGACGGCAGCATCGCCTGGTTCAACAACCTCGCGGTCGACCGGCCGATGACACCGGCCGAGGTCAACGCGATCCCCGCCACCACGTGGTTCGAGCGCCTGCGCGAAGCCTACGGCGACGACGTTCCCGCGAAGCAGCTCCTGGCCCACAGCGACGAGGTGATCGGCGCGGGCCCGTTGGAGATCATGCCGAGCGTGCCGCGCTGGTACCGCGACCGGATGGTCCTGGTCGGTGACTCGGCCCACGCGCCCAGCGCCAGCTCCGGCCAGGGCGCGTCACTGGCGGCCGAGTCGGCGGTGCAGCTGGCCAGGTGCCTGCGTGACATCCCGGACCTGCCGACGGCTTTCGCGACCTACGAGCAGCTGCGGCGCCCGCGGGTCGAACGGATCGCGGCCCGCGCGGCCAGGACCAACAGCGACAAGCGCGGGATGGGCTTCCTGACCCGGTTGCTCATGCCGGTCGTGATGAAGACCTTCGGCGCCAAGGCGTTCACGAAAGACCAGAACTACCGCATCGACTGGGACGCTCAGGTCAGCCGGTAACCGTGCGCGGGCCGGTTCGCCATGCCGTACCGCGGTTGCACCTCGGCCTTCCCGATCGTCACGAGGTGCTCCAGATAACGGCGCGCGCTCACGCGTGACATCCCGGCCCGCTCTCCCACCTCCTGCGCCGACAGATCGCTTTCGCTGTCCCGCAACGCGTCCGTCACCAGCCGCAGCGTCACGGCCGACAACCCCTTGGGCATCACCAAAGCACGCGGCCGGTGGTGCATCAGCTGGTCGACCTCGTCCTGGTCCAGCACCTGCCCCAGCCGCTGCACCTCGATGCGCTGGGCCAGGTACTCCCGCATCCGGTCCAGGAACGCCGTTCGCGTGAACGGCTTCACCAGGTAGTTGTCCACGCCTCTGGACATGGCCTGCCGCACGGTTTCCCGTTCGCGGGCGGCCGTGACCGCGATGACGTCGACCGGCGGCCCGCTGCGGGCACGCAGCCGGGCCAGCACCTCGAGCCCGGACATGTCGGGCAGGTGGATGTCCAGCAGCACCAGGTCCGGCCGCAACGCCTCCACCGCCCGCAACGCCTCGCCGCCGCGGTGGGCCTCGCCGACCACCTCGAACTCGGGCATCGCCTCCAGGAAACCCCGGTGGATCGCGGCCACCGCGAAGTCGTCGTCGACGACCAGCGTCCGCACGCTCATCGGTTCCCCGTTTCCGGCAGCCACACGTCGAACGACGCGCCGCCGAGCTCCGAGTCGGTGATCGCCACCCGGCCGCTGCGCCGGGTCACCACCCTCGACACCAATGCAAGTCCTATCCCCCGGCCGTGCGCTCCCATTACATCCTTCGAACTCACGCCCAGGTCGAAGATGCGACCACGTTGTGACTCAGCCACTCCCGGACCGTCGTCGTCCACGACGACCCGCACTCCCGTGACCGACGAACGCACCAGCACGCGCACGACGCCGCCGGTCTCGACGGCGTCCACCGCGTTGTCGAGCAGGTTGCCCAGCACGGTCAACGCGTCGTCGCCCGCCCGGATGTCCACCGAGCTCTCCGGATCCAGCCGCAGCTCCACGCCGCGTTCGTGCGCCGTGGAGGACTTGGCCAGCAGCAACGCCGCCAGCGCCGGGTCCGCGTTCGCGCCGTCGATGATGTCCGCGGTGAGCGAGCCCGCGCCGCCGACCCGTTCGATGTAGGCGACGGCGTCGGACTGCCGCTCCAGGTCCAGCAGCCCGCCGATGACGTGCAGGTGGTTGGAGAATTCGTGCGCCTGTGCCCGCAGCACTTCCGTCACGGTCCGTTGGCCGTCCAGTTCGCGCAACGCGTCGTGCAACTCAGTGCGATCGCGCAACGTCAGCACGACACCGACGGCACGGTCGTGTGTCTTCGCGGTCATGCGGTTCGCGACCAGAACCCGTTCCCCGGCCAGCACGAGCCGGTCCGCCACGTCGTCCACCGACCGCGCCAGGTCCAGCAGCCCGTCGTCGAGGACTTCCTCCGCCGGCTGACCGGTGGGGTCGTCAGTGAGACCGAGCAACCGCATCGCCTCGTCGTTGACCAGCGCCAGCCGCTGGCGGTCGTCCACGGCCACCACGCCCTCGCGGATGCCGTGCAGCATCGCGTCCCTGGTCTCCAGCAGCTGCGCGATCTCCGCTGGTTCGAGCCGGAACGTGCGGCGCCGGACCAGTTGCGTGACCAGTGCCGCGCCGAGCACCCCGACCAGCGCGGCCGCCGCCAGCCACCCGATCAGCTGGGGCAGGTCCTCGGCGAGGTCGTCGGACAGCTGGCTCTCCAGGATGCCGACCGAGGCCATCCCGATGATCCGCCCGTCGGCGGCCCGCACCGGCACCTTCGCCCGCAGGGACGTGCCGAGCGTGCCGGTCTCGGTGCCGACGAACACCTCACCGGACAGCGGCGTGCTCGGGTCGGTGGAGACGCGTTCGCCGATGCGTTTCGGATCGGGGTGGGCGTACCGGACGCCGTTGCGATCGGTGACCACGACGTACGTGACCTGCGAGGCCTTGCGGATCAGCTCCGCCAGCGGCTGGATGGTCGCGGACGGTTCCGGTGAGTCGAACGCCTGCACGACCGTGGGCAGCCGAGCGACGCTCTCCGCGACGGACAGCATCCGGTCCTTGTACGCCTCGCGGATGCGGTCGCTCTGCAACTTGGCCGCGAGCAGCCCGGCGGCAGAGGTCGTCATCAGCACGATGACCGCCTGCAACACCAGGAGCGACACGCCCAGCGAGAGGGACCGGCGAAACATGGAGTGCATTCTTGCGCAACCAGTGTGAACCGCGTCACGAACTAAACGACCAATACGTCTTTTACGACCGATGCACACGTTTACGCAGCCGTCATACCTAGCGTTCCCGCCCAACGTCCGGCAACGAAGCTGAGGAGTGGGCTCGATGGGTGCAGGCTGGAGACGAGCGGTCGCGTTGACCGCGGTCGGACTGGTGCTCGCGGGATGCGGTCAGGCGGCGAAGAGCTCCGGCGGCGGTGACGCCATCGGCAAGCTGGAGATCATGGCGCCGGCCGACCCCGGCGGCGGCTGGGACCAGACGGCACGCGCCATGTCCGCGGCCGTGTCCGGGGCGAAGCTCGCCGGATCCGTGCAGGTCAGCAACGTGGGCGGCGCGGGTGGCACGGTCGGCCTGCAGAAGCTCGCGAACGAGCGGTCCACCTCCTACCTGATGATCACCGGCCTGGTCATGGTCGGTGCGGTGGAGACCAACGCGTCCACGGCGCGGCTGGAGGACACCACCCCGATCGCGCGGCTGACCGCCGAGGACGAGGTGCTGGTGGTGCCCGCCGACTCGCCGTACAAGTCGGTCGACGACCTGCTGGCGGCCGTCGCGGAGAAGGGCAAGGGCGTGTCGATCACCGGCGGTTCGGCCGGCGGCACCGACCACATCCTCGCCGGGCTGCTGCTCAAGGCGAAGGACATCTCGCCGGACAAGCTGAACTACGTGCCCTACTCGGGCGGTGGCGAGTCGCTGGCCGCGTTGCTGGGCAAGAAGGTCGACGCGGGCATCTCCGGCATCGGCGAGTACCGCGAGCAGATCAAGGCGGGCAAGCTGCGCGCGCTCGGCACGTCCGGCCCCAACCAGGACCCGACGCTGAAGGTGCCGACCTTCAAGGAGCTCAACCTGGGCGTCGAGCTCACGAACTGGCGCGGCGTGGTGGCGCCGGGCGGGATCTCCCCCGAGGCCAAGGACCGGCTGACCAAGCTCGTCACCGACATGCACGCGAGCCCGCAGTGGAAGGAAGAGCTGACCAAGAAGGGCTGGACCGACACGTTCCTCAGCGGCAGCGAGTTCTCCACGTTCCTGAACAAGGAGATCGGCCGCATCCGCCCCGCGCTGCAGAGCATCGGGCTCGTGAAGTGATCTCAGGAAAGATCTCGGCAAAAGTCGAGGAGTACGTGTTCGGCGGTCTGGTCGCGGCGATCGGGGTTTTCACCCTCCTCGACGCGACCACGATCGCCGCGCGTGCGGACAACGCGGTCGGGCCGCGTGCTTTCCCTTACGCGGTAGGGGTTCTCCTCGTCGCGACGGGCGTGGCGGCGATCATCGCCACCGCCCGCGGCAAGCTCGGCCAGGCCGAGGAGGGCGAGGACGTCGCCGTCGACAGCCGCACCGACTGGGTCACCGTGGGCAAGCTGGTGGCCGTGCTCATCGCACATCTGGTGCTGATCGACCTGGTCGGCTGGCCGGTCGCGGCGACCGTGCTGTTCTTCGGCGCGGCGTGGACGCTGGGTGCGGTCTGGTGGCGCGCGCTGCCGATCGCGGTGGCGCTGGCGCTGGTCGTGCAGGTGGTGTTCGCGTCCGGACTGGGCCTCTCGCTGCCCGCCGGGATCTTCGAAGGGGTGCCGTTCCTCGATGGATAGCATCACCGCTCTGCTGGAGGGTTTCGCCACCGCCGCGCAGCCCGCCTACCTGCTCTACGCGCTGCTGGGCGTCACGCTCGGCACGGCCGTCGGCGTGCTGCCGGGCATCGGACCGGCCATGACGGTGGCGTTGCTGCTGCCGTTGACCTACACGCTGGACCCGACGGCGGCACTGATCATCTTCGCGGGCATCTACTACGGCGGCATGTACGGCGGATCGACGACCTCGATCCTGCTCAACACGCCGGGTGAGTCAGCGTCGATCGTGACTGCCTTAGAGGGCAACAAAATGGCACGCGCCGGACGTGGCGCGGCAGCGTTGGCGACCGCTGCGATCGGGTCGTTCGTGGCGGGCACGATCGCCACGGTGTTGCTGACGCTGCTGGCGCCGACCATCGCGGACATCGCGGTGACCCTCGGACCGGCCGACTACGTGGCGCTGATGGTGGTGGCGTTCACGACCGTTGCGGCGCTGCTCGGCTCGTCTCCGGTGCGCGGCCTGGCGTCGTTGGGGCTCGGCCTGTTCATCGGCCTGATCGGCACGGACACCCTGTCGGGTCAGCAGCGGTTCACCCTCGGGGTGTCCACGCTGGCCGACGGCATCGACGTGGTCGTGGTGGCGGTCGGCGTGTTCGCGGTCGGCGAGGCGCTGTACGTGGCGTCGAGGTTGCGGCACGGGCCGATCGAGGTGATCCCGGTCGGCGGCAAGTGGATGACCCGCGAGTTCTGGGCGCGCTCCTGGAAACCTTGGCTGCGCGGCACGTTCATCGGGTTCCCGATCGGCACCGTGCCCGCCGGTGGCGCGGACGTGTCGACCTTCGTGTCCTACGCGGCGGAGAAGAAGCTCTCGAAGAAGCCTGAGGAGTTCGGGCACGGCGCGATCGAGGGGGTGGCGGGTCCGGAGGCGGCCAACAACGCTGCCGCGGCAGGTGTTCTGGTGCCGCTGCTGACTCTGGGCCTGCCGACGACGGCGACGGCCGCGGTGATCGTGGCGGCTTTTCAGAGCTACGGCATCCAGCCCGGACCGCTGCTGTTCACCAACAACTCGGCGATGGTGTGGGCGTTGATCGCGTCGCTGTACATCGGCAACGTGATGCTGCTCGTGCTGAACCTGCCGTTGGTGAAGATGTGGGTGAAGGTGCTGCAGATTCCGCGGCCGTACCTGTACGCGGGCATCCTGCTGTTCGCGGCGCTGGGCACCTACGCGGTGAACTTCGTGGTGGACGACCTGATCGTGCTGCTGATCATCGGTGTCGCCGGGTTCTTCATGCGGCGGCACGGATATCCGGTCGCGCCGCTGGTGGTCGGGCTGATCCTGGGGCCGATGGCGGAGGAACAGGTCCGGCGCACGTTGCAGATCAGCGAGGGCTCCTTGAGCGCGTTGGTGACCAGTCCGTTCGCGGCGGTCGCCTACAGCGTCCTCGTGGTGCTGCTGGCCGTGGCGGTCGTGGTGCGGGTGCGCCGGAAGAAGGCGGAAACTCTGGTGTAACGCAACGGCGTGCGCGACGATCTTGGGTCGTGGGAGGACAACGGTGATCCGGCGGCCCCGGCTCGAGGGGCTGCTCTGCACGACGAGGCTCACGACTCTCGTCGCACCCGCCGGTTACGGCAAGACAACGCTGCTGACGCAAGCGGACACCGACCGTCCGGTCGTGTGGCACACCTGCCAGGAAGGCCATCGGCTGTTGCAGCCGATGGCCATCGCCTTGTCTGCCAGTTGGACCAGTGTCCCGGCACTGTCCGGTGAGGACGAAGCCGGACGGGCGCACGCCATCGCCGGACTGCTGGCCGACGCCTGGCCAGAGGACGTGCTGGTGGTCCTGGACGACATACATGTGCTCAGACGAGGAGATCCGGCCGTACAGCTGCTGGAGGCACTCTGCCTGCAACTGCCGCCGAGTGCCAGGATGGTTCTGTCCGGACGTTCGCTGCCGCCGTTCTCGTTGCGGCGGCTGAAGGTCGACGGGGACCTGACCGAGATCAACGCGGCCCAGCTGGCGTTCACGGCCGAGGAGACCACTGTGGTCGCTGGTCACGACGTGCACGACGTCACCGGCGGGTGGCCGATCGCGGTGCGTTTGGTCGCCGAGACGGGCACCGTGGAGGAACTTGGCGATCTGGTCGACGAAGTGGTTGGCAGGGAACCGGAACAGACGCGTGAGCTGCTCAGGACCGCGGCCGCGTTCGATCGATTCACGTCCGATCTTCTGGTGCGGCTGGGACATTCCGACGCCTCGGCGATCCTGAACGACCTGGCGCGGCGCGGGTTGTTCGTCGAACACGTCCGCGCGGAACCGGGGTGGTTCGCGCTGGTTCCGTTGGCGCGGGAGTTCCTCGAACCCGCTGTCGGAGTGCACGCGGAGGCGGCGCGGTGGTTCACCTCACGAGGCGAGTACGTGCGCGCGGTCGATTCCCTTGCCGCGCTGGAGGACTGGCCCGGCGTCACGGCGTTGCTCGACGACGTGCTGCGGACGGGTGGCGCGGACGCCGTGCTCACCGCGACGGCACTGGTTCCCGAGGAGCAACGCACGGCCGCGGTGTGGCAGCTCGAAGGTGTCGCACATCAGTTGCGCGGTGAGTGGCTGCAGGCGGCGGACCGCTTCACTCAGGCCACCGAGGACGGGCTGACGGCGGAACTGGCGTGGCGCATGGCGTGGATCCAGCATCTGCGCGGCGGGCCGCAGGACGCTTTGAAGATCTGCGATGAATACGTTCCGGACGGTTCTGATCCGACGGCGGAGTCGATGCTGCTGAGCACGGCCGCCAGCGCGCACTGGGCGTTGGGCGACATCGAAGCCGCGGCGTCCAAAGCAACTGATGCGTTGAAGACGGCGACCAACGACGCCGCGATCGGCACCGCGCACACCGTGCTCGCGATGGTTGCTGCGGCGCAAGGGAAACGCGACGAGCTGACCGAGCACTACGACATCGCGCTCGACCACGCGCAGAAGGCCGGCGACGTGCTCGGTGCCATCCGGATCCGGTCGAACCGGGCTTCGCACCACGTGGAGGCGGGTGAGCACCGGGCGGCGTTGCAGGAGATCGAGGAGATGCTGCCGCTCGCGGACGTCACCGGGTTCGCCACCTATCGGGCGATCGGGCTGCACAACCGTGGCGAGGCGTTGCTCGGGCTCGGCCGGTTGGACGAGGCGGCCGCCGACTTCCTCGCGGCGCAGAAGGTGTTCGACCAGGCCGGGAGCTGGCTCGCGGCGGCACCGCTGGTCTACCTGGGCGAGGTGCACCGCAAGCGGGGCGACCGGGCGTTGGCGGGATTCGCACTGCACGAGGCGTTGCGGCTCGCCTCAGCCAAGAACACCGTGCCGCACATGGTGCTGGCCCACGTCGGGCTGGCCGAGCTGTTCTCCGACGACGATCCCGACCTGGCGCGGGAGCACGCGCGCAAAGCGTTGGAACACGGCGAGAACGTGGCAGCGCTGCTCGCGCTGGGGTGGCTCGACCACGACAAGGACATGTGCCAGGAGGCTGCGGAGATCGCGACCCGGCGTGGTGACCGGGCGGGGTTCGCGCGGGCGTTGCGGTTGCGGGGAGTGCTGGAACGCGACCCGGTGCTGCTCGACCAGGCACTGACGTTGTGGCGCGAGATCGGCAACCCGCTCGGCGAGATCCGGGTGCGCACGGCTCAGGCGATGCTGATCGGTGGTGCGGCAGGAGAACAGCTCGCCGGTGAGGCACGGCAACAGGCCGCGGACCTCGGTGCGCGGGTGCTCGCCGAAGCGGCCGCAGCGGTGGCCGAGACGTGCCGGAAGGCGAGCAGGCCCGCGTTGTTCATCCAGACGCTGGGCGGGTTCCGGGTGCTGCGCGACGGTGAACCGCTGCCGCCCGCCGCCTGGCAGTCGCGCAAGGCCAGGGACCTGGTGAAGATCCTGATCGCCCGGCGCGGCAGGCCGATCACCCGTGAGGGCCTGGGAAACCTGCTGTGGCCGGACGAGGAACCGGAGAAGGTCGCGAACCGGCTGGCGGTGGCGTTGTCGACGGCCCGCAGTGTTTTGAGAGCCGGTACGGGAATCGTGGCCGAGGGTGACGCGATCCGGCTCGACCCGGACGTGCTGCCCGTCGACGTGGTCGCGTTCCTCGCCGACGCACGGGCCGGACTCGCCGCGGCACAACGGAATTCGTCGGAGGCCCAGTCACTGCTGGCGGCCGCCGAGTCCGCGTACCACGGCGACTTCCTGGAGGAGGACCCGTACGAGGACTGGGCGGTCCGCCTGCGCGAGGAAGCCCGGTTGATCTACCTGCAGGTGGTGGCGGTGCTCGCCGCACGAGCCGAGTCCGGTGGGGAGTACGCGCTGGCGAGCAGGTACTGCCTGCGCGTACTGGAACGCGACCCGTACGACGAGCCGGCGCACCTGATGCTGGTGCGCGTCCTCGCCGCCGCAGGGAGCCATGGCGAGGCTCGGAGGTGCTACCAGACCTACGTCACACGGATGCGCGACATCGAGGTCGACCCGCGGCCTTTTCCAGGCGTTTTCATTGGGAGCACACGACGTAGGGCGTGATCGACCACCGGATGGCCTGCCCCTGCGCGTCCGTCGCCTCACCGGTGACGGTCGCGCCGGAGCCGTCCGGGACGACGTCGTCGATGATCGCGCCGGCGACCGCACCGCCGGCACTGATGGGCTGCTCGTCTCCTTGACACGCAACGGACTTCGACGCGGTCTTGGTCATCACGACCGAAGGGCTGCCACCGCGCAGGACCAGCCCCGGCCGGGTACCGCAGATCGCGTGTGCCGTGACGCTCGCCGTGTCAGGTGCCTCGACCACCGCGCCCTTGAGGTTGTTCTTGGGCGCGAGCTTGGTCAGGTGCACGCCGTCGGTCTCCCCCACGACGCCAACCGACTTCAGACCGGCGGGGCAGCTCGCCTCGACGGTCTTCGTGTCGCTCTTGGACACCAGCGTGAAGTCGCCGGGCGCGCAGTTCGCCCGCACCTTCACCACCCACGGCTGCACGGTCCCCGCACCGTGCTCGACCGCCGTGACCTCCACGCTGGTGAGGTCCGCGCTCGGCCGCACCCGCGTGATCGTGGTCCGCTCACCGGTCACCGAACCGCCGGTGCCGACGACCTTCGTCCCGCTCGGGCAGCTGACCGACACGGTCTTGCCCACCGAGTCCGCCGGGCTGACGGCCTGCACCGCCACGACCTCCCCGGTCGCGGCGTGCGCCACCGCCGGGCTGGTCAAGCTCAGCACGAGCAGGCCGGTGCTCATCACCTTCACGTTCCATCCCCCTTCGGGTCCGCGGGCTCTCCCAGCCCGCGGACCCGAAGGATGCCGCGCTCGCTTAAAGCGGTCTTAAGGTCGCGCTTTCCCCAGGTCAGGGGCAGCTGACCAGGACGTCGCCGTCCTCAGCGTCGAGGCAGGTGTCGACCCCGAGACCGCCGTTGAGCGTGTCGTTGCCTGCCGCGCCCCAGATGAGGTCGTTGCCGCCCAGCGCCGCGATGCTGTTGGCCAGCCCGTTGCCGACCAGGTGGTCGACGAAGTTGGTGCCGGTCAGGTTCTCGACGTCACCCGCGACGTAGTCCTTGAGCGCCAGCGTGTCGTAGCCGTCGTCGGTGCCGGAGCCGATGGTCACCGAGACACCCGAGTTCGGGTGCAACGCGCTGCCGACGCTGTAGTCGACCCGGTCCACACCGGTGCCGCCGTAGACGTTGACGCCACCGCGCTTCGGCCGCAGGTGGTCGACGCCGTCGCCGCCGCTGATCGTGCCCTTGGCGCGGGTCTCGATCACGTCGTTGCCCGCCTCGCCGTAGACGTGGGCGGGCATCGCGTCGGCGTTGGTGTTGTCGTACGCGATGTTGATGCGGTCGTTGAGGTCGTTCGCCCTGACCTGGATCGACATGATCAGCTTCGTGGCGCCGGACTCGTAGACGCAGTTGGCGTTCGCGCCACCCAGCGTGCAGCCCGCGCCGACGGCCAGCAGGTCGCCGGAGTCGGTGACGGTGAGCCGGTGGTTCACCGTGTCCAGGCCGACGGTGATGTTGTTCGTCTTGCCGGCCTCGGCCTCGACGATCAGCACGTTGTTCTGCACGTACACCGTGGTGTGCGGCTGTGCGTGCGCAACGGCGGGCATCGCGATCGCGGCGAGGGTGGCGGCACCCAGACCGATGAGCATTCTCATGCTGTTTGTCTCCCCTTGGTGGTCGTTTCCTTGCGGGGAACAGCCTGCTCAGCGCTCTTTCGGCCACCTTTGGGCCGTTTTAGGGCCGTCTTTCTGCTCCTAGCAGAACGCCCCTTTGCGGTGGTCGCGGTGCTGTCACCATGACCACATGGCCGAGATCCTGGACTTCAACCGCACTCCCGAGCTTCCCGAGCCGTTGTGGCGCGAGGCCCTGGGCCGGAAGCTGCGCGAGACCAGAGAGGCGCGCGGCGACCGCCTGGTCGACGTCGCCGAGCGGGCCGGCATCTCGGTGCAGTACCTGTCCGAGATCGAACGCGGCCGCAAGGAGCCGTCGAGCGAGATGATCGCCGCGGTCACCGGCGCGCTGGGCGTCGACCTGGCCGACCTGTTGATCAGCATCGCCGGCCAGGTCCGCCACTTCCAGCGCGCCCGCACCCAGTTCCACACCTCGCGCCCCGTCGGCCGTCCGTCGGGCCCGGTCGCCATGGCTTTCGCGCTGGTGGCCTAGGTGTACTGACCCGAGACGTTAGGAACGTCTCGGGTCAGTACACCTAGCCCCGGCGTTCGAGCACCCGGTCGGCCAGCCCGTACTCGACGGCGCCCAGTGCGTCGAACACCCGGTCCCGGTCGGTGTCGTGCCGCAGCTCGGGCACGCTCCGGCCGGTGTGCCGGGCCAGGATCTCCTCCAGCTGCGTGCGCACCCGGACCACCTCGTCGGCCGCCAGGATCAGGTCCGGGATCGTGCCGCGCCCCTGTGCCGCGGGCTGGTGCAGCACGACCCTGGCGTGGGGCAGCACGGCCCGGCGCCCTTCCGCACCCGCGGCCAGCAACACGGCCCCGGCCGCCACCGCCTGCCCGACGCACGTCGTCGCCACCGGCGCCTCGATGTAGCGCATGGTGTCGTACAGCGCGAGCATCGCCGCCGGGTCGCCGCCCTCGCAGTTGATGTAGAGGCTGATCTCCAGGTCCGGGTTGTCCGCCTCCAGGTGCAGCAGCTGGGCGATCAACGCGTTGGCGACGCCGGAGTCGATCCCGGTGCCGAGGTAGACGATCCGCTCGGACAGCAGGTGCGAGTACACGTCCATGACGCGCTCGCCCCGAGCGTCGCGCGTGATGACGTTGGGAATCGTGTAGGTGCTCATGCGACAACTCCCGAGTGCAGTCCCAGCCTGTGGTTGCGCACGGGCACGACCTGCCCGAGATCGCTGACGATGTGGTCGATGAACCCGTACTCGCGTGCCTGGTCCGTGGTGAACCAACGGTCGTGCAGCGAGTCGGTGAAGATCCGGTCGAACGGCTGGCCGGTGTCCTCCGCGATGAGCCCGAGCACGGTGTCCCTGGTGTGGCGCAGGTCGTCCGCCTGCACCTCGACCTCGACGGCCGAGCCACCGATTCCCGAACTCCCCTGGTGCATCAGGATTCGCGCGTGTGGCAACGCGAACCGCTTGCCCTGCGTCCCCGCGGACAGCAGGAACTGTCCCGCGCTGCACGCCAATCCCAGCGCCAGCGTCGCCACGTCGCACGGCACCAGCCGCATCACGTCCCGGATCGCCAGCATCGAGGGCACCGAACCGCCAGGTGAGTTGATCCACAGCGCGATGTCCTGCCGCGGGTCCTCACCCGCCAGCGACAGCATCTGCGTCGCCAGCGCGGTCCCGTTGTCGTCGTCGAGCGCGCCGTCGAGAATCAGCACCCGCTGACTCAGATACCGCTCACGCAGCCCAGCGCTGAACAGCTTCTCGTTGTCTGCCATGCCACTGACGATGCCGACTCGACAGGGCCGCCCGCCTCTTTCTCTGCTGTCGGCAGATCAGCCCACAGCAGGCAGGTACTCGTTCGCCGGTCGGCCGGGGACGTTGACGTCGACGGCGAACAACGCGCCGTCGTGCAGCGATGGACGGCGCAAACCGTGCCTGGCGGTGGTGATGAACAGCCGGCCCATGTCCGGTCCACCGAGGCAGACGCTCGTGGGCTGCCGAGCGGGAAGACGAACCTCCCGGTCCATCCTGCCGTCCGGACCATAACGGCGGACGACCGACGAGCCCCAGAAAGCGATCCACACGTTGCCCGCCACGTCGGTGGTCATGCCGTCCGGGGTCTGCTTCGGGGTGTGCAGGAAGACGCGGCGGGCAGCCAGTTCGCCGTCGCGTTCCACGTCGAACAGGTGGACCACGCCACGCGCGCTGTCGGCGAGGTACATGAGCCTGCCGTCGTGCGAGAACGCCGGCCCGTTCGGAATCGTCAGTCCTTTCAGGACGGGAGACGGCGAGCCCAGGAGGTGCAGAGCGCCGGTGCCGGGTTCGGCGTCGCAGGCCATCGTCGTCACCCAGAACCGGCCTTCGGGATCGGCCACGGCGTCGTTCACCCGCATGCCGTCGCCGGCGAAGTTCTCCTGCGCGGGGCCGTCGAGCAGACCCGCACCGGTGCCGAACGCGGCCATCAGCCTGTCGCTGCCCCGCACGGGCGCGACGGCACCGACGGGAACCGGGAGCTTCGCGATCTCCTTGAACGGGGCGGGAACATCGCCGGAGGTTTCCAGCACGCGGCCGGCCAGGAGGTCCACCACGACGAGTCTGCCGTTGATCCAGCGGGCGCCTTCGCCGAGTTCGAGCTGTTCGAAGTTCCACTGCGTCAACGTCATCGGACGGTGCTCCCTGATTGCAGGTCCAGCAGTTCCAGGTCGGTGTGGGTGGGCAGCCCCTGCCAGTCGCCGGGGTCGCCACGGCGAACGCGTCGCCCGTGGTGTCGACGGCCGTGGCCTTGTGAGTCCAGCCGGATCACCCTTGCCGCCTCGGCCGGCGACCAGTCGCGGCACGCCGATGTCGAACACCGCCGAGCCGGAACGGTCCGGCGGCGCGAAACGCACCCATGGTCAGCACGTCCGTCATACCGTTCCTTCCTCGTGAGCGGTGAGGGTCAGGCGCCACCGCACAGTTCCCGAAGCCGGAACGACCGCGACCGGACGAGTGGTGTCATCGCGGTCGAAAGTGCGGCCGAGCATGGGTTCCACGCCGATGCTGCGATACGGGTCGCCCTCCGGCCAGCCGCACAGGTTGCGCCACAACGCGACGGAGACAGGTTGATCGACGCACTCGACGCGCAGGTCCAGCTGATGATCTCCATCCACCACCCGGATCTGACCGTGCTCCACCACCGCCCCGGCCGCCGACCCGTCGTCGGGCCCGAGCAGGTCCAAACCCGCGGGCCACTCGCGCGACACCGGCGCCGGATCGGTGATCAACACCGGAGTGCCCGCGGGCGCGATCAACCGACCGGCCTCGCCGACGTCGAGCAGCGCGTGCGCGGCCCACACGAACCGGTAGCCGGGCTCTGCCGTCAGTTCGTAGTCCGCGACGACGGCGCCGTCCTGCGAGCCGATGCTCCGGCGAAACGCGAAGTCCGGGCAGTCCACACCGGATTCGTGCCACGGCCTGCTCCAGGCATCACCGTGATCAGGAGTGCCGCGGACGGTCGGGACGCACTCCTCCAGGCCACCCGCGTCCACGAACGGATCGCCGGGCTCGACACCCGACCGCGCCGGATCGGCACGGCGCCACAGCCACTCGCGGTGGGCTGTGCGCAGCGATGTCCAGCGTCCGCCGAGGGCGCGATCGACCTCGACGTACAGCGGCACCACCCTTGTGACCTGCACGGTTCGTCCCTGACATGATCAATCAGCAGTTAATTACTAATTTATCTTGCCATGTCCATCCGCCAGGACCAACAGTCAGCTCGTCGCGCAGGCCGTCCCGTTGAGCGTGAACGACGCGGGAGCGGTGTTCCTGTCACGGAACGACCCGAGGAACCCGATCGACACTTCACGTCCTGGCGCGATCGTCGCCGTGTAGAACACGTTGGTCGCACTGACCTTCGCGCCACGCTGCGACGAGGACGCGTTCCACATCTGACTCACGGTCTGACCGTCACCGAAGGACCACTGCAACGTCCACCCGTTGATCGCCGCGCCACCGGTGTTCCTGATCGTGACACCACCCTGGAACCCGCCCGGCCACTGCCCGCTGACCCGATAGGCGACCGTGCACGGCGGCGCAGCAGGCGGAGGAGGTGGCGCTGTCGTCACCACAACCGGCGGTGCGGCGGCGACAGTGGTCGTCGTCGCAACCGGCTTCGGCGGCTGAACACGCTTGGGAGACGTGGCGGCCGTCGTGGCCACCACGTCCAGCCCGTTGCAGGGAAGTCCCCACAGGCCGCGGTTCTCGCGCGCCGCAGCGGCTTCCGCGTCGGCCAGCACGCCGGCCGCACCCTGCGCCCGCAGCACCCCTTCCCGCACGGCGAGCATCGCGTAGTCGGTGCCGTCCTCAAGCCACAGGTTCACCTCGCCGGGAATGACCGACGTCATCCGAACCGGCCGCTCCACCAAGGCCTTCGTCGCGAAGGCGATCGCCGCGGCCGCCCAGCACTCCGCCGGCGGCGCGAGCAACGAGATCCGGACTCGCTCCCCGCTGTCCAGCAGAACCGTGCGACCGTCGACCACCTCACGCACGAACCGCGGCACGTTCTCCTGCACGTCGGTGATCAACGTAGGCGGCCGCACCGGCCCGCGAGTGGACACAGGCGGCGCCGGACTCTCCACCGTGCACGCACACGTGAGCAGAACCATGAGAACTGACAAGGACTTCCGGACCACCAAAGGCTCCCGACGCGGTCGTTGAAACTTTGACGACCGTATCGCCCCGCAGCCCCCACCTCACTCCGCCGTTCGGCCTTGATCAACTACCCTGGGTGTGTCAGCACCACATCTCCAGCTCGTCATGTTGCCGTCGAAAGACTCCCCCGGCAGCCAACCGTCAACATGAACGGGTCCACTCCAGACGGTTGCCACGCAGCCCAAAACCGCGCGCACCAAATACACGTCTCAGCCGAAGCCCAAGCCGATCCACATGGCCCCCGACAACCCACAAAACAGCAATCCCCCGATTCCAATGTGGAATAACGGCTCACGTCGAACCGGGGTCGAGCGAAGCGACGACCCGATGCTGGGGTCCGGGGGCGCAGCGCCCCGGCTGGGGTCTGGGGGCTCGGCCCCAATGGCGCTTCCTTAATGATCTTCGTCTAGTTTGATCTTGTGGCTGGTGTGGAGCAGGACGCGGGCGGGCTGCCGGAGCGGGTGGCGATCGGGGTGCTGACCACGGTGTTCCCGCCCGCGCTGGTGGACGAGGTGATCGAGCAAGCGCAGGCGCGTGAGCTGCGGAAGCGGTCGTTGCCGGCGCGGTTGACGCTGTATTTCACGCTGGCGTTGTGGCTGTTCCGCGGTCGTGGTTACGACCTGGTGCTGCGCAATCTGGTCGACGGTCTGGCCTTCACCCGGCGAGGCTGGGGTGACTGGCGGGTGCCGTCGACGGGGTCGATCACCAAGGCCAGGGCCAGGCTGGGGCCCGCTCCACTGGAAGCGTTGTTCCGTCGCGTCGCGGGTCCGGTCGGTGCCCGCGGCGCGCCGGGGGTGTTCTGGCGGGGGCTGCGGCTGGTCTGCCTGGACGGCACCGGCGTGGAAGTCCCCGACAGCGACGCCAACCGCGCTGTGTTCGGCCGCCCGTCCGGCAAGGACGGCTGGATCGGCCCTTATCCGCAGGTCACCGTGGTCGCGCTGGCCGAGTGCGGCACCCATGCGCTGCTGGACGCCGCGTTCGGCGGCTACCGCACCGGCGAGCAAGACCTCGCTGCCGGGCTGGCCAGCGCGCTGCGCCAGGACATGCTGGTGCTGGCCGACCGCAACTTCCCCGGCGGTCCACTCTGGACTGCGATGACCGGGCGCGGGGCGCAGCTGTTGTGGCGGATCAAGACCGGCCAGTTCGCCCTGCCCGTCGAACAAGTTCTGCCGGACGGCACCTACCTGTCGTCGTTCACCAGCGGCAAAGGCCGCAACCGTATTCGTGTCCGGATGCGGGTGCTGCACTACACCGTCACCAGCACCGACCAGACCACCGGCGAGCAGAACACCGAAGAGTTCTGCCTGGCCACCACCCTCACCGACCCCGCCACCGCCCCGGCTCTCGAGCTGGCCGGGCTCTACCACCAGCGCTGGCAGGCCGAAACCCTCTTCGCAGAGCTGAAAACCACTCAACGCGGCGGCGCACTCGAAGTGCTGCGCTCGCACAGCCCCGACGGCGTCGCCCAGGAAATCTGGGCCATGCTCTGCGTCCACCACGCCCTGCGCGGTCTGATGGCCACCACCGCCCACGCCACAGACACACCCGCGCTGCACATCAGCTTCACCCGCGCACTCGACGCCGCCCGCCGCACGGTCACGCCCGCGGCGGCTTTCCCCCCTCCGCCAGGTTCTTGATCACTTCAAGCGAGACATCCTCGACCGGCTCACACCACACCGCCCCGGACGCCGCAGCCCACGCGCGACCAAACGACGATCACCCCGCTACCCACGCCGCAAGAACGTCCCGGCCAGCACCCGCGTCCACCACCACCTCAACCTGCAACCACGCAGCTAAGGAAGCGCCATTGGGGCTCGGCCCCCAGAAAACACCACGGGAGAGGTACGGTCTGCGCTTTCCGCAGACATACCTCGCCCGAAGGTCGTGCCCCCGGTACGCCTCGTACAACGTCGACACAGTCCCGCACCCGCCGTGAGCTGCAAGTTTCCGCCACCGTGGAGGTCCCACGCGGCCGCCGCCGTCGCGCTGGCGATGAAGAATGAACCCGAGCGGGATCATCTACGGCCTGACAGAACTGCAAGCTGACGGCTTGGCCTGTCCGGTTTGCGCAGCGAATTTCATGCAGGTCCATATTGCTTCGGTGCCTGTTGGTCGCTCGGTGACCGGCTCGCAGGTCCACGCGTGCGTCGACGAGTGCGCCGAGTCAGCCACGGCAGCCATCGAGGCTCGTCGTCAAGCAGGCGGTGCACGATGACCGCTGTCGTCCGGCGCGATCGCTCGCTGTGGGTCCAGTGCGCGTGCACGGCTCTGGTCGCGCTCGGCGCGGCGTACGCCTCGTACCGACACGGGCACGAGTTCGCGCTCCGGTTTGGCGCGGACGAGACGACCGCGGCGATCTGGCCACTGATCGTGGACGGCTTGTTGACCACCGCGACGGTCGAGCTGTGGAAGACCGGTCACGGCGGCGGGCGCTGGAAGGCCTGGCTGGCGTTCGCGTTCGGCATCGTGCTCTCGCTTTGCGCCAATGTGGCCGCGGCGCCGGAGTTGAGCGTGTTCGCCGTGGCGGTCGCGGCGTGTCCGCCACTGGCACTTCTCCTCGCGGTCGAGCTGCTCAACCATGCACTGAAACGCCGACGCGCCGAGAGCGCCAACGAGACCGGAACCGAGAGCAACGAGAACAGTGACGAGAACTCCGGCGTCGTACGTCTCGCGGGGATCTCGGACGACTCTCTACCGTCAGCAGAACCGACCGCCGAGCAGCGGATGTGGACCTACTTCCGCGCACAGGTCGCGCACGGTCGAATGCCGACCGGCGCGGAGTTGGACCGTGCTGCGGGAACCAACAACTACGGTCGTCGAGTACTCCGCCAGTGGCACGAGAAGGGCCGCATCCCCTCCACGGCTGCTCACCTTCGCCAGCAAGGCCGTCCTTAGCCATAACTGCAGGTCCCGATGCCCACCCGCCGGTCGGCGTAACAGTTCACCGGCGAGATCGAACATTCAAGGAGGGTCATGGCGAGCGAGGGAAGGCGAGCATGGACTTTGAGAAGCTCCTGTCCGAGAAGACCACCGCAGCCCCGATCGAGCCACGCGAGCTGTACTCCTCGTTGCCTGACAAGGCGAAGGGCTACGGATACCTCCGCGACGTGCAAGGCCAGATCCTGACCACGTGGCACGAACGCCGCCACGAACGTGATCTTGTCGTCAAGGTGAACACAGGCGGCGGGAAGACGATCGACGGTCTCGTGATTCTGCGCAGCTATCTCAACGAGGGTCGTGGACCTGCACTGTATGTCGCGCCAGACAAGTATCTCGCTCTGCAGGTCAGAGAAGAAGCCGACCGTATCGGTATCGCCACGGTTGACGACCCTGACAATCCCCGGTACCTCTCGGGTGACGCGATCGCCGTAATCAACGCCTACAAGCTGGTCAACGGAAGGTCAGTCTTCTCCTCCAAGCGGCCGACCCGGCCACCTGCACCTATTGGGAGCGTGGTCATCGATGATGCCCACGCGGCCCTCGCTATCACCCGCCAGAAGTTGACGATCGGACTCTCCCGCAGCCACGACGCGTTCGACCCCCTGTTACGGATGTTCCGCGGGGCCATCGGTGAACAGGCTCCGAATGCATTACTTGACTTGGATGACGAAAGTCCAAGCGCGCTTGCTCGTGTCCCATTCTGGGCGTGGAGGGACCAGATCGACGCTGTACGCGCCCAGTTACACCGGCACCGTGAGACCGAGGAGCTCTTCTACGTCTGGCCCGCTATCGCCGACGTACTGCACCTGTGTCGGGCGGTGTTCACCGCGAACACCCTTACGATCACTCCGTTCTGCCCGCCGATCCGCCACGTCACCGGCTTCGCCGACGCCCAGCATCGCGTTTACCTCACGGCAACTCTGGCTGACGACAGCATTCTTGTGAGCGACTTTGGGGCAGACCCCGCAAGCGTCCGAGCCCCTATTAGCCCGCTGACCGCAGGCGACATTGGCGAGCGCATGATCCTGGCGCCTCAGGAGATCAACCCAGGGGTAGTTCTTCAGGACGCCCGCGACGGGATCGCGCAGCTTGCGCACCAACACAACGTCGTTGTCCTCGTACCCAGTGACCGTGCTGCCACCAACTGGACTGGATCCGCCCAACGAGTCGTACATGCCGATGACATGGCTCAGACGGTGGAGGATCTACGGGCTGGTTTTGTTGGACTTGTTGTGTTCGTCAACAAGTACGACGGCATCGACCTTCCGGACAACGCGTGCCGGGTCCTGGTGCTAGATGGTCTGCCGGAGGTGGCTACCGGCGACGAACGCCTCGAAGCGCAACTGCTGCGTCGTGCTGGTACTGATGACCGACAGATTCAGCGCATCGAGCAAGGCATAGGGCGCGGAGTCCGAAGCAACGAGGATCATTGCGTCGTGTTCTTGCTCGGTTCCCGACTTAGCCAGCTTGTCGCCGACCCGAGGTCGTTTGCGCGTTTCGGCCCCGCCACCCAGGCCCAGCTCGAGCTTTCGCGCACCGTCGCTATGGACCTCGAAGGAGAATCTCTCGACAAGATCATGGCTGTGGCGAACCAGGCACTCAACCGCGACCCAGGCTGGATCAAGCTGGCGAAGCTCACGCTAGCGGCCGTGCCGCCGCAACCGGGCAATGTCACGGACGTGGCGGTCGCTCAGCGTGCGGCTTTCGAGGCAGCCACTGATGGTGACTACCGCGCTGCGGCAGAGCAATTGGAGGTTGCTGCGAGCACGGTCGCCGACAACCGGGAGAAGGGCTGGTTGCTTGAGCAGCGGGCCGCCTATCTCGATCAGATCGATCCTGTGCAAAGCCAGCACATCTTGGTCGAGGCGCGCAAGAGCAACCCGTCGATCTTGCGGCCCTTGTCCGGTGTCACATACGAACGACTCGCCCTCAGTGAGGGACAAGGACAACGGGCTGCAGATATCCTTGCATCGCTCTACGGCACGCCCGCAGAACTCCGGCTAGGATTCCGTGCGCTCACCGAAGACCTCGTGTTCGACAAGGAACGCACAGACGCACACGAGAACGCGCTCGCCCGGCTCGCAGACCACCTCGGGCTCACCGGACAACGCCCGGAGCAAGACCTTGGTGAGGGACCGGACGTGCTGTGGGCCCTGGGAAATCTTGGATTCTGGGTGATCGAGGCCAAGAGCGGATCGAGGACCCAAGTGATCCACAAAGGCGACGCCAACCAACTTGCCGGCTCGATGAACTGGTTCAGGGAGCGCTACGACCCAACCGCTCGCGCCACACCCGTCATGGTCCACAAGGCACATCGCCTCGCCGATGATGCCGCCGCAGCAGCAGGAATGAAGGTGCTCGACGAGGACGGACTCAACCGACTTCGCACCGCAGTACTCGCATTCGCCACAGGACTCGCAGCAGACCGATGGGACCGAGCCGCAACTGTCGATCGCCACCTTGCTGGGCACAAGCTGCGCGCGGCCGATCTGTCCAGCTATCTCCGCGATTGTCGGCTCGCCCGGTGAGCAGCACCGCCGGGAAGCCTACGCCCAATGCTCCTGCGCATCGTGAATCTTCCATTCCTTGCTTCTGCTGATATCGCTCAGAGGAGGCCACAAATGACCATCGGACGGTGCCACTGAACACCAAGCAGCTGCGGTCCTCAGATATCCGAGTCCGAAGGCTGGCATACGGCAGAGCCGCGCCTGGAGTCCGTTCGGCAGGTGTGTACGGGCAAGGTCGCGGTGGACCGGACGATGCGTGCGTGCGCCACCACCAACCTCAAGGGGCCAATTTTCGGCCTACCAGGGCCATGTGACCAGCGTGGTGTCGTTCGACGAAGACCTCTAACGGCTCGCCGCCGATTGCAGGACCGTAGATTGACCGGCGGTAGAACCTCTTAGCGTCGCCATCGCCACCGGCGACGCTGCTGATCATTAGGCGATGGATCAAGAGGCTCCGTCGAAGGCACTACAGGGGTTTTTTCCCCACCGAGCACGGCATTCCGAATTGCCTGCCAGTTCGCAGATTTCCACCAATCGAACAGCCGAAGCGTCCCAACGACGGGTACGTCGAGTGCTTCAACGAACTCGCGACGTTGGTACACCTCGTTGGAACGTTGCTCCGGCGGAGTCCGATGTTCGTGATTCACGACCAACGCGCCACCAGACACCGTCATGTCCGATCTGAGTCGTGGCCAGGTGCTCAGGTGCCGCAGAAGATCGCCTACGAGCGATTCCTTTGCCCTGCGACCTTCTGACTTCACCTCGACGAGCACGCTGTCGTTGCCAATTGTCGCCAGCAGATCTGCAGAACGCGTACCGCCGAGCTCCTTGTCGAGGTTCACCACCGAGAAGCCGGCGTCGATCAGCACCTGTTCAACTGCCGCGGTGAGAAGGTCACCGGTGCCAAAGAACAACCCGTCGCGGACGGCGTCTGCCGCACGCTTCGCCTCAACGAGTCGCACTTCCAGGTCTGCACGTTCGTTGGCATAGCGAAGCTCCATCGCGGCAAGCGCCTCACGCGCGTGGATCTCGGCCGGCGTCTCAAAGTCTGGTGCTACGTGCACGGAGGTCCTGTGACGCCGCCCCGCCTCAGGGTTGTACGCGGGGATCGCGTGGTGGACCAGCCAATCCACCACGGTGTTCCAGTCAAATCCGTCCGGCAGCAGGTACCAACGCATGCTCCCGTCTGATGGGACCCATACCGCCATAACCGGGCAACCCAGGGGGTCGAGGAGTATGGGGTGCAGCTCTCCATCTGGCTGTACTACATGGGTTTGGCCCGCCATGGGATGCCAGTGATTGCCTGACAGCTTCATCGTCCACCAAGGTGCGTCGTGTGGACGACCATTGCGCAAACGCAGGCCTAGATCTCGATCGGTGTTGTTGGCGTCCGCATGGAGCTCGGGGCGAACTCCTGCAGGCAAACGTTCAGCGAGAACCACGCTGTTCTCGTCGGGGAGTGTAAGAGAGGCGTCGTATGGTGACAGTGGTCGCCTGATACCGTCGACTACACCGACGATGGCCACACCGATTGTCACTTCCTGGCGACGCTCGGCGCCCGAAAGCATGCGTCGTAGCTCGTCGCGTCCAGCTGCGAACGGTTGGCCCGGCTCAAGTACGGCAACGCAGTCAGAGGTCTCTGTGCCGAGCCACCTTGGCTCGATATTGTGCTGAATCCAATCGACCACGAGATTCTTCAGGGTCGACTGTTGCTCCGGCTCTTCGTGCCGAAGGCGGCCGCCGGGCTCGGCTGCGGTCGCTGCACGGGCTTCAGGGGCCGGATGACCTAGGTGGACCGGCAAGCGAGCGTCCATTTGACGATTCTAACGAGCTACTCCACCGGATATGGCGAATACATGCTGTTGTGCTCGCTGATCGCGGGAGGCCGACCGGACCGATCTGCGGGAGTGTGCCCGTTGCGCACACCCGATCCGGTCGCACGTCTTGTAACCAGACACGTCTGGCAGCGCCGTATCGCGGGAGATCCAGTCTGGCCGAGCGGACGAGGCCGACCGCGCGCCTGGGCTCGCGGCCGAGGCCGGCGGTGAACGTCGTGCTGGGTTCGAAGATCCCCACCACTCGCGATCAGGATCTTCAATCGGTGGGTGGTAGGTCCGCAGGCGGTGCATACTTCGAATTTGGGGCGATGCAACACCTTCACCAATTTGGAGTGTTCCACCTGATGACCGGTGCGAAGACGCAGTTGTGCTCTACCAACGAGTGCATGAATCCAGCTGCGTTCAACACGAAGACTAGACCTACCTGGTGTGGCGACTGCATCGATGGGTTCACGCGTGCCGGTGGTCTGGAGCCGCTGGAACCCTTCGCTGGAGTACGTGCGTGGAGGCTGACCGAGTGCCCGGTCTGCGGCGTCCGGGCTCACTACCGATTCGAGTACATCCAGGACAAGAACGCAGCCGGGGAGAAGGTCTGCCGTGGTTGCCACTGGATGTCCTGGGCGGGCTTGCACCGCACTGCTCCGTGGCAGGAGTTCGACCGTGCAACCCTGGAGTCTTTGCGGCGGGGCAGTCTTGAACAGGTCGCTTGGGCAGATCGGTTGGAGCGGTTCGCTGCTTACGTGGAGGAACACGGTTTTGACCTGGTCGCCAGCAACGCCGCTGCGAACAGCGACGGACCCGTGGTAACCAGATGCCGGGCTTGTCAGAAGCGCAGCGTCGACCGCATCAGCGACGTCGGGTTCGGCTGCACCTGCTCGCGCAACACTCGCTCGACGAACCCGGCGGGTGGAACGCGGGGCCGCGTCCTGCTGATCGAGTCGGACAGCCCTGGGCTGCGGTGGTGGGACAGCGAGCGCAACGACGAGGCCACCCTGCGGACCGTGACGGTCGCCGCGGTGCGGAAGTGTCACTGGAAGTGCCCGGAATGTGGCTTGCGGTTCCAGGCGAAGGTCAACGACATGGCCGCCGGGCCGACCTGCCCCGACTGCGCCGCGCGGAGCCGGGAGGACTGGAAGCGCGACTATGAACGCTGGCAAATCACCCCGGTTGCCGACGTGCCCGAGCTAGCGGCGGCGTGGGCTGACGAGGCCGCCCCATCGAGCGTGATGGTCGCCGGTGATGGGGCGGCGCCGAGGTTTCGCTGTTCCCAAGGCCACTACCCGCGGATCAGCCCTCTGACGTTCCTCGAAGGAGGATGTCCTCACTGCCGCGCGGCGCACACCGTGGTCTCCGGCAAGCGCTGGCTGGCCGACACGTTGCCGGAGATCGCCTCTCAGTGGCATCCGGAACGCAACGGCAAGCTCACACCGGAGAACGTGGTGTGGGACTCCAAACGCGTGGTCTGGTGGAGGGCAGTCTGCTGCGGACACGAGTGGCAGGAGTCCGTACGGGATCGGGACAAGTACAAGCGGCTCCGTTGCCCGAACTGCAAGACGATCCTCGGATCGCTGGCCTGGCATGACCCTGGTCTCGCAGCAGAATGGGCGCCGCAGAATCCTGTGACCGCCTGGCAGGTGCGCCCGACCGCAGCGACCAGCTTCGCACCTCTGTGGATCTGTGCCACCGATCCGGCTCATGTGTGGCGTGCGCCGTTGAGTAGTCGCTCGAGCGGAGCAGAGTGCCCGGACTGCCGCGAACACGGAAAGTCACGGGTCGAACTGGAGCACCACGCCGCGGCACTGGCATTGCTCGGCACCGCACGATCGGGAGTCACCTTGCGAGACAAGGCATTCACCTCTCGCAAGACGTGGACTGCGGACATTAGCGTCGACATCGACGGGCAGCTGCTCGTGATCGAATACGACGGCGCCTACTGGCACGCGGCGCCAGCGAAGGTCCTCGTTGACGAACGCAAGAGCCAAGACCTGCTGGCAGCCGGCTATCTCGTGGTGCGGCTGCGAGAAGACAGCCTGCCGCCGTTGGCGGTTGCAGATCCGAGATACTTGGAGATCAGGGTGTACTCGGCGGCGCCTCGCCCGCACGTGGTCATGGAGGGTATCCGGGAGTGGGTGCGCGGGCTGGTGTCGAGCGCGAGATGATCTGCCTGGTCTGAGATCCCGGGGGTGGAGAGTGGCCGACCGTCCGAAGTGCGGACGTCCGACGAAGGCGGGTACGCCGTGCGGGGCGGTGGTTCGGCGGTCAGTGCCGTTGAGCGCGGTGGCGCCAGCCTGCCGGACGCACATGACCGCGAAGGAGCGGCAGGAGTTCGATGCCAACCCTTTATGGTCTACCGATAGTCAGATCTTGTGGTTGTTCGGTGAACAGGACGAGGACACCGCCTTGTTGACGGTGGCGGAGATCTCCGGTCAGCTGGCGCTGGATCAATCGACAGTGTTGTACGCCTTACGGCAGTTGCGGGACGAAGGCAAGGCGGCGACGTGCCAGGTGGATCGGCGGGAAGCCTGGGGAACCGGCGACCAGGTCGTGGAGTGGCTCAGGAAACGCCGTCTGGAGGCACAGCGGATCGAGAGCGAACGTGAGCAGGCACGCGGACGCGTTACGAAGGCCAACGAGGCGTTGGCCGATGCGGCGACGCAGCTGCGTGAGGCCTGTGCCGGACGCGGGGTCAGCGTGTCGACCTTCGGGGGCTTCGGCACTGACTCCGGCGAACCTCGCAAGCTCTCGCTCTTGCTGTCCGTGGTCGATCCGGAGGCCGCCGCTTGGCTGGTCGGGCGCATGAGCAGACCCGTACCGGGGGAGGACGCGCCGTCCGCCGAGCAGTGGGCCGAACACGCCGGACACTTCGAGGAGCTGGTCAGTTGCTTCGAGTGGGCGGGATGGTCAGAACACGAGAACGACTACTTCACGGAGTACGACGACGAGACCGGGCCGGTGCTGTACACGACCCTGCATCGGACCTGTATGGCGTTCGATGTCGAATACCATCCGTCGACCGCCCGGCTCCGGCTTCTCCCGCACGAGTATCCAGGCGGTTGGCCGCAGATCTTCAGCATGCTGGACGACGAAGTCATGATCGAACTCGATGGCGAACTCGGCGAGCAGAAGGAGCTCATTACCGAACACGCAGGTGCGCTCGGTCTGCTCGACGCCACTCGGGTCGAGGTCGATCCTGATGCTGACGTGTCGTTGCGGCAGTTCATGGATGTCCAGCTGACCGAGTACGTCTTCGAGGAGTTCGCGCGATACCGCCAGAAACCGCTTCCGGACGCCGCCGGAGACCTCGACGGAGACACCTACCTCCAGACCTATTTCGCCACCGTCGTGGACATGTTCGGACGAGGTGTGCTGCCGGATCTCGTGCCGGACGCCGTCGTACACGGAATCGCGGCATGGTGCTGGCGCAACGACACGGCGGTGGAAGCGTGGCACGTGCCGGATGACGTGCTGATGGCCAGGATCAACATCGCGGTCACCAAAAAGATCACCGACTACGTCGATCTGCACGAGGGCGTCGACTGGCTCGGCCTAGAGGCGGCGCTGACCGATCCGGAGTGGACGCTGCCAGACGGGAGAAAGATCTCCGGCCTGTTCGAGGAGGGATGGCAGGAGGTCCGCGACTCCGTGAGTGAGAAGCTCATGACGTGGCGACGCCTGGACGAGGATCTGCTCGGTCCAGCGGCAACGTCGCGGTTGCTGACCATTGGTGGCTCAACCAGCTACACGTGGCAATGGTGGGGACAGGGCCGCTGGACAGCGATATGCCGTGCCATCGTCGAAGAGGCTGTCGCCGGCGGCATCGCTCTGCCCAAGCCCTACGACGGACTAGATCTAGAGCGTTTGGTCGCCGACCTCGCGGAGCCGGATCAGCTCGACGACGAAGCGCTGGAATGGCTGATCGACATGCCTGCCGCTGGCGTCGACGGCCCCCGCGGACTGCGGTTCCACCACGCTAGCAAGCCCATCTCGCGCATAGTGGAACCAGTCAACTGGCCTACGGAGTGAGATTCGGTGCTCGGGTCCATCGCGGGCATGCACCGCCGTGATGGCGGAGAGTGGCCTGATGGCACTACGCCCTGTTCGCGCCCAAGAATTATCGATTCTTGCGCACTACTCAACGTAACGCAGAAGATGGTCGGCGAAGGGCCTAATCTGCGACGGAACAGTTGCCAGAAAAGCGCTCGCCCAGGCCTACCTACGACGAGCCGACAAAGCCAGAACTCAACCAGACCCAGTAGGACGTGCAAGTCTGAGATACGGCAGGAGCACATCGACAAGTTCAGCTTCCTCGCGACCATGCATCATGGTGGGAGGCGCATTGAGTGCGTCAGATCGCGAATGCCGGAGCAACTGAATAACGCCTGCACTAAAGCGCGCAACCCGGTCGGTATATATGTCCTGACACGCGAGCACTATCGTGAGACCGTGCGTCTCGGATATCTGCTTAAGGACGGCCGACACCTTCGACAGGTTCGGACCGTCGAGGTTGTTACCAGACTCGTCAAGGATTAGCATCCGGCCTCGAGGACTTGTCGCGGCGACAAGTGAAGCCGTAGCCAACAACACATGAAGTATGATCAGCTCTGCAGTGTTAGGCGGGTTGGTGTACTCGACAGGTTTACCCTCAAGGGGTATCCACTGTGGATGCAGCTCCCAGCGCAATGGCTGCTCAACATCCTGGACGTCTGTGTTCCTCGGCCTGAGTCTGATCGGATCCTTATTTACGGACCGCAGGAGATTATTGAGCGTCTTCTCAGTGTCACGAAACGCTTTATCTATGATCGCGATCTGCATTTCACGCTGGCTCGCAATCCATTCCCGGGTCTCACCAGCCCGATGCTCAGCTGCGTCGATCTCCTCTTTATTCTTGCGGCGCTCGGAGTCAATCTCTTCCTCGCGAGCGTGGTCCTCTGCCCCATTCCATTCAAGCCAAGCGACCAGCGGCCTGGACACGCTTTCGAATGATCGAACAATGGCGGCATGATGAGCCTCGGACCATAGATACAATTCGGTTAGATCACCGTTTAGCTTCTGGTTCAGCTCGTCGGATTCGAGCACACCAGGGGTGCGCCCTGCGATTGCATCCTCACCCTCCCGTACTACATGCACGGCCGCGATGGCGTAGCGCAGGCCCGTGCGAGATTGATGGAATGCTGCATCGCGAGCTGCGCCGGAGACAACGACACTCTCCACTTCGAGGCGCTCCTGCGTAACTTCAATGTCTTGTATTGCAGCCGCCTCTTTCCAACTAGAGGCGACACCTCGCGCGAGCGAGGCCTTTTGTCTGGCGTCAGCTAGCTTCTGCCGAAGTACAGTTGTGCCGTCCTCCCCAGAACGCAGTCTGTCAATTTCATCTTTAAGGCCTGCGATACGCTTGTCCAAGCCCAAGATCTCATCTTGGGCTGCTTTAAAGTTCTCGCGCGCCTCGCCCAAACTTGCTTCAGCCGACTCAGCAAGACCTTCCAGTTCACGCAAGCGAGCATCTATAACTTTGAGCTCCTTGCTCACCTCATTCGCTTCCACTGCTGCTTTTGCGGCTTCCACGACGGCTTTCGCCGCCTCTACTCCCGATTTAGCCTCCCCTTCGAGACGGAGAGCTTCCTGCTGCTGTCGGTCAAGTTCCTCGAGTTCTGCTTGCACAGCGGCTATGGCCGCTTGTCTGTCGGTGAGCGGTACGGAATATCCCCCAGGAATCTCAAGTTTGAGCTCGAGATCAACGACCCAATCAGGCTCGGCCGTCGGCATACGCTTCTGCAAGGCGCCAAGGAAGTTCTCAATCGAAGTCTCCGGATCAGCATCTTGACCGCCTGACAACGACGTTGTCGGAGCATTAATAATCACAGGTGTGCCAGGATGACATGCAAGAATCAGTCGAGCGCGATCGACGACAGCAGCATTATCATCGTCGATAAGGACAATCGCGTTGACATAAGGGCTTAGGCGCGCCTCCCAGTAGACACGCGAGTCTTCACTGAGGTTGATGAGGTCAAGCACTGAGACAGCACGAATACCTTCGGCCTCCAGGGCTTCAAGAGCTAGGCCAGCCGGGCCGCCACGGCCCGCCTCGAGCTTCTCCAGATGTTCACACTTTTCCTGACGTCGACTTCCGATAATCCCCTTCCTCGTTCCTGCCGCTAGCCAACGCTGTTCAGCATTCACCAATTTGACCTCTGCCGCAGCGACGGAGATATCGGATGCGAGCGCGGCAACTTTCAGCAGGTGAGTTTGCTCACGTTCAAGCTCGGTTCGCTTGCTTTGCTTGGCCCCAGATTCTTTGAGTAGATTATCACGCACCGTTGATGCGCCATTGAGTTTCCCATTCGCAAGATCGAGGCGTTGCACAAGTGTCGCCCGATCAGCGAGACTCCTAAGCTCCAGAGTCTTCTGCGAGATAGAATATTCCGTTTCCTCAATCTTTCGACCGAGTTCTGCCAGCTTTTCAGCCTCCGACTCCGCGGCCTCATGCTCAAGTATTGCACCAATCGTGAGGAACATGTCCCAGAATTTTGATGCAACCGCTAGTTGATCGCGTGACCGTCTGCGATTTGCGATCTCTTGCAGCTCCCGCTCTTCGCGTTGATACTGAACCTCGTAGGCTTGTCGCTTAGCTTCCAACGCAGTCTGAGATGCTGCGAGATCGAGTCGGAATTGTCGCTCATACTCAAGCGCGTGTCGCTTGCCTGCCAGATTGATGATCTGGTTCGCAAGATCAATCGGCCGAAACGGCCGTTGACCGAGAGCAAGCAAACCGCGATCCTGATTATCTTCACTACCACGGGCTCGAATGTAGGCAATACATCGAGGAGCCTTGCCGAAGAACGCCTCCGCATACTCCGTGACTTTCAAAGTTTTTTGCCCGCGCAGGCTCTCCCAGATCTCTTCCGCGTTGGCGACTCTAGCCTTTTCCGTGTCACCGTTGGCGAGATGGACACCTTCCGCCCATCGGACCTGCACGTATTCAGGCCCGTGCCGCTCGATTCTCATCCACACACTAACTGCGGTGCCAATCTGCTCCGGCTTCAGATAAACGCCTGCAATGTACCCGTGTAGAGCATCACCGTGAGTAGGATCGCTGACTCGGGCACGGTTATGATCAAATAGAAGCCGTGCCGCATTCGGGCCAATACCACTGTCACCCCGCCATTGAGAATCTCCGTTCAACAGAGATATCGCACCCAGAAGCACTGTCTTTCCGGCGCCGTTCGAACCCGATTCCGGACCACGTCCCGCCACGACCCAAATTCCATCACGTGGCACGAGCAATGCGCTACTGGTGTGCCTGCCAATGCGTACAAGTTGGAGCGCACGTAAGGAGCGGTTGCCAATAACGCCCTCAGTGCCAACGTCGATCGGGAGGATCGGAGCGGTCATTCTTCCTCCGTCAGAGTTGACTCGGGCCGCCTAGCGGCCTTGATGTCCCGCGCCCATAGGCTATCGGGCCGCAGGAGGAGAACCAGGTTGCCTTCCAAGATGCGGCTCTGAGTAGGCGTGAGTCGCATTAGTGCCGGACCAAGCTTGTTTTGATTGGTAATCAGCTGGTGCGCCCGAAGTCGTCGCAGACTCTTGGTTAAGCGCTGTCCGCGCACGGTGTCACGACCGTCCGGTCCAGTATGCTGATCAAGTTGCTCAAGTACCGGAGGTACATCCTCACCCAATATCCGTACCAAGACCTCAGAGTGCAGGTAGATTAGGGCCAATACAGCGAAGTCGTCGGCGACAAGATCGGTCTCGTCCCCAGCGAGCTCGGCGGCGACCTCATCAGACCAGCCGCTGAGCCAGCCTTCTATTGGCCCTCCGTCGCCATGAGTTACGGCCACAAGTTGGCGGCCTAAACCTTTGAGATGCCCACCTACCAGTTCGCGAATGTGCGGATCTTCCAACGCGGGCCAGTCGCGTGGGCGAAGCGGCGCGTCGGCTGCCTCAAGGGCGCGAACTGTTTGGAGTACGAGGCCCTCGTCTGTGGCCTGGTCACGCATTGGCACCTCCAGGCCACAGCGGATGAGTCCACAACCGTTCCGCGGCGTGATCCATTACTGCTCTGGTCGGCCCGTCCCAGGTCAGCATCTTTGGGCCGGGCTGCCATCCGTTCGAGGTCAAGACAACCAGTCCTGCCGCCGTAAGGACTTCTGAAAGCGCCTTCTCTGCAGTGCCTCCGCTACCAGGTCCGACTAGGCGGTCAAGTGTGCCCGAAAGTTGCGGAAGGCGCAGCGATTCCTGCACAGTGTTGGGGTCCTTGATCAGCGCGTAGAAGACGACAAGCACCTTGACCGCTGATTGTGGCAATGTCCGACGGACCAACTTGGGCGACCGTGTGCTCGCTGCCGGTTCGACGCTATGCCAGCCCAGCACGAGACTGACGGTGTTGTCGTCTTCGGCCGTGCTTACGACATGTAGTTGACGGCCGTTTGCGTTAGCGGCGATCTCAAGATCGGCGACACGCGCGTCAGCGATAGGAAGTTGATTGTGCCGCCTCAGCCGAGCGAGCTCGAGTGCTAGTTGGTCCATTCGGGTGTTCACAACAGCACTCCGCTCAGAGGTACGGAAGCACCCACTTCCACCCGCCTGAGATACAGCGACGTGACGACGCGGGTCATGGACTGATCATTTCGAGTTGCGAGCGTCCCTGGATACGTCAACGCGTAGCCGATATCCAAGCCTTCTAGCAAGGCCAACTGCGCGAGTAGCACGGCAGGCTCCGGCCACGGCACGGTCAGTAGCATCGGAGTCAGGTCGCGTTCGTCGGCGCCGTCGAGCAGGTCCTCAGCCAACGCGCGCAGCACGTCTTGCAGTGGCGGTTCAGCCTCCGTCTCCGAAGCTGTGCCACCAGGCTCGGGGATCTCGCCTGTCGCTTTGACAAAAGTGAGGTCGTCGGCAGCCAACACCACCTGTGCCGGCGAGAGCCAGTATGGCGCCTCGTCGAAGGCGATCCCGTCCCAGAGCGACGCGAGTCGACTTAGGCTTGCACCGCGCATCACCTCGTCGACTTCATCCCGCCGCACCCAGTGCCCAAGAGTCTTACGTGACGCACCAAGTAGTTTGAGTAGCCGCAGCTGCTGAACAACGTATCTGTCTCCAGCAGCTCCGAGGCTCTCCAGTTCGTCTGTGAGTTCATCGGGAAACTGCTGTACGACTGCATCTTTGAGCCGGCCTATGCGAGCTCTCAGGATGCGGTCATCCGCAACGCGAGCGTACTCAAGCATCGCAGCCGTCTTCCTGGAGTCCACCATCCGCCGAAGGTCGTTCGCGAAGGTCGACAGCACTCTGCGCAGATCGACGAGATCGGATCGAACGTCTGCGACCGAGGCACTGCGCGAGGTCGCGCGAGCCTCGATACGGGTAAGCATCTCCAGCAGATGACGTTGACCGGACATCGAGGTGATCCACGGAACGATGCTCAGACTGAGCGACCCAGCCAGGCTCAATCTGACATCGACCTCGTTGAGAACGTCCTTGTCCTTGAGGATGGCGCCGGATGTCATCAGGACGCCAAGTCGGTTCTGCAGTAAGCGTCGCGGATACCGGCTCTGAAGGGCTTCAAGCAGCCTGCGCGTGGGGACGCCATCACCATACGGGTCGAGGTCGGCCAGGGTGCGGCACAGATCGAGGCCAGCATCGATCTCTTCGCGGGTGGAGTCGAGCGCTCCGATCTCCTTGAGTAGTGCTCCGAGGACCCCAGCGGCTTGCCGTGCTTCTGCACTCTTGAACTCATGGGGCGCACGCGGGAGCGGTGCCGCGGTACGGGGCGCGGCCGCAGCGCCGTCTCCATCTCCGGTGCTAGCATCCACACGCGAATAGTAGCTGGGAATACTGCCTCGGTGACAGGATCGGTGCACATTGCCGGAATCTACCCGCGTTGCGAGCCATCCGGTCTCCATTCCACACCTGCCGGGCGGACTCGAAGCCTATCCAGTCTACCGCGATCGAACCCGCGGCCCTGGCGAGAAGACAAATTCCACGCTACTTCGACTTGAGGTCCGTGCCGCGCGCCAATCTGCGAGTACGACGTGGTCTCATCACCTTGCGACTCTCGACGCTAAGACCCGTGATTGGCTGACCAAGAATCGGGCCGGGTTCGCCAAGACAATCATCAGGCGATTCGGTGAGCAAACTATGGAACTGCTCTACCGTTGGTGTACAGACGGCATTGTCATCTTCTCCGTCAAACCTCCGACCAGTCCTGATGGACCGCATGGACCCCTGATCGACTGGCGATTAACACAACCGGTGCTAGGTTTCGCGCAGGACGCCGACCGCACGCTTGCCTCACAGCGAGCCGGCCAGCACGACGAGGCACGCAAACTCGCTGAACAGCTCTCGAATCTCTCAGCAGGACTCGAACTGAGCCGAGTTCTGATCGAAATCACGGATAGCGAGTACCTGTCTCATGCCATCGCCTCTGCACGGGCTTTGGTCACTGATATCAGGGCCAAGGCGCACGGAGATGATGATCTAGCGCAGGCGTCATGGAACATTGTCCGACAACTTTCCAGAAGTAATCTCAAAGATTATTCGCTCGACCGCGAACGAATGACAGGAGGACAAGCCTATGTCTACATCGCCTGCCATAAGGCATCGGGCACGCTTGTAGCATATAAGCGTCTGAAAATTCGCGACGCCGACAGCATCGCACGCATGCGTCGCGAGATCGAAGCCGGCAGCATGTTCGGCCATCAGACCAATGTCATGCCGATACTCGACGCCGACCCCGAATCCTGCTGGTTCGTTATGCCCCTGGCTTCCAGTACTGCTCGCGCGAAGGCCGCGGAACTGCGGGAACCCAAGCGACTAAAGGAGCTCCTCGTCGCAGTTTGTGACGCATTGCGAACACCTCACGAAATGGGCTGGATTCATCGCGACCTAAAGCCTGACAACCTACTTATGCTGGACAACCGATGGGTCGTCGCTGATTGGGGGCTATCGCGCCGCCCGCGCGGCGCAACCAGTGACCCCGGCCGCACACGCACAGGAACGGGATACGGAACGGAAGGTTACGCCGCTCCCGAACTGTCCTTAGATGCTCACCGAGTCGGCCCCGAGGCCGATATTTACAGTCTCGGTCAAATCGTCGGTTCGATCCTGACCGGGCGTTCTCCGCAGGCAAACATTCCCTTGATTCCACCGTTTGAACCATGGGCCGAAGTAGTGTCACGCGCCACGCGATACGTTCCTGCCGAGCGCCATCAGAGCGTCGACGAGTTCATGAACCACGTTGATACTGCCAGCCAGACACACAATCGGAGCACGTGATGGAAAGAATCGCACTTGAGCCCTACTTTCTACACGAGGAACAAGTCCAGGGACTTCTCGGACCCAAGCGTGCTGCGACGGCCATCTCCCATGCCCATGCAGGCCAGGTGGTCTCCGTCAATCCTACGGCATACGCGTTGGCAACGGCCCTCGCCGAGGCATTGCCCCGCCTGAATGTTCCCGAACTACAGCGAGCAGTTCATAACAACACGCTTCGCCTTGGTGCAGCCGTCGGTATTGAACAAAGGTTTCATTTTTTCCGAAATAGGCCTAGCGACAGGCCTGGCTACAAACCCGTAGAGTTTTCGGCGACCTTGACTACAGATGACAATGTGACGGTTGCGGGTACGTTCAATGCCGCCAGATTTGTCTCGCACTCAGCCGCCGGGAGTCTCTCTGGAGACCGGTCGGCCTACATTGTAGGAACCGTCACCGAACGAGCGGCTGGGCAAATTATCATCCGTCCGGCTTTCGTGGGAGTGCGTACATATCTCGACGACGACCATGACGCAGATTACGGAATCACAACTGGTCGCCGCGTATACCCGAGCGAGGTTGATCAGTTTGGGGAGATCGACTTCATGAGCGCGATAGCGCCGGATGAAGTCAAGCAGGTACTGAAGGTGCCTGAGGAAGTTGTCAAGACTACGGTAGCTCGAATGCTAGACGAGCACTACGTCCACAAAGACTGGGGCGGCGAACGCTCGGACCTTTACACATCCCGGCTGCGGATCAGAGGTCGGCAAGTCTCTAGCGCATGGCTTTTTAAGGGACCTGGTTTCCCGCGCCCGATGACAGTCAAAGCACTTGGGTCACCCGGCGATCAGATTGACCGACTGTTCAGCCAATCGGCGGAAGTGTTGGTGATTCAACATTGCCACGAGATAACGCCAGCAGTGGTCTCCATGATGGAGACTTACGCATACGACCTCAGAAAACCGAGGCGGTACATGATCATAGACGGCACCGATACCGCACGCATTCTCCTGGCGCAAGGAAAGCTCATCAAGTCAGCATGACGCCTGAATAGGTATCCCAAACGGGTCGCGATGGCGGGCGCGTTGGAATGCCGGCTGGCGTTCGTGTTTGACATCGCGCTCTCGCTATGTGCCAACGTGGCCGCGGCCTCGGAGTTGAGCGTGTTCGCCGTAGCAGTCGCGGCGTCTCCGCCATTGGCTCTGCACGTCGCAGCCGACCTGCTCAACCACGCGCTCAGGCGGCACCGCGCCGAGACCGCGAACGAGACCAACAACCAGACCAGCGAGACGGCCGTGCGGGTGGTGCGTTTCGCGGTTGCTCCGGACGACTCGCACATGCCGGCCGAGCAGCGGATGTGGGGCGTACTACGTCACCGAGCAGCCGAAGGGGCGCACGCCGACCGGCGCATAGCTGGACCGGTGTCAGTGTCGTGCGCTGGCGTGGTGCAAGTCTTGCGACTCCATTGGGGCCGAAGTACTGGATGGGCGGCCTAGGGGTAGCCCATCCAGTACTTGCTGCTACTGCGGATAGCTTGTTCCGCTCTTGAGTTCGTCGATGAAGCTGCAGAACGCAGTGCGCTGGAACCCCAGCGGCTCCGCGTCCGGGTTCTTGGAGTCGCGGACGCCGACGTCGTCAGTGCTCACGGCGAGTTCCACGCACTCGTTGCCGCCTCCTCCCGAGTAGCTGCTCTTGCGCCACATGGAGTTGCTGCTGCTCATTGTCTGCCAAGCGCCCCTATCTGTCGGCCGATGCGCGCTGCCGTCTCGGTGGGCGACAACGCGACCAGGCTCACGTCGTCGAACATGGTGGTGAAGCGGACTACGTCAGCCTCATTGTCCACCCACGCGCCTCCGGCCGGGTATTCCAGGTAAACGCCCGGAGGATCGGCCGGACTCGGGAAGCTGACGATCGTGCACGAGCCGGACATGCTGCCGTAGGCACCGGCGGTCTTGGGGATGATCTGCAAGGTCACGTTCGCCCGTGTGCCCACGGTCAGCAGGCGGTGAAGCTGTTCCTCCATCACCTCCGGACCACCGACCTCGCGCTCGATGACCGCCTCGTCGATCAGCGCGTGCAGCTGCAGTTCGCCGTTCTCCAGGCGTTTCTGCCGGTTGAGGCGTGTGGCGACGTGGCTGTCGAGTCGCACGTCTTGCTTGGTGTACCGGTGAGCGGCCGCCTCGATGGCGCGGGCATAGGACTTCACCTGGATCAGGCCGGGCACGACCAGCGGCTGAACGGAGCGCACCTTGTCGGCTTCGAGCTCGGCGCGGACGAACGTGCGGAACGCCTTGGTCGAGCCTGCGGGTAGGCGCACGCGCGGCGCGGCTCATCGCTCGCGTTCTCCCACAGCCGAGCCGCGGTGTCGCGATCCTCGTCGCTGGCGTCGTAGGACGCGCACAAGGCGGCGACGCTCGCCCAGTTCGGCAGCACGTGTCCTGACTCGTACCGGCTGATGGTGCTGTCTGACGTCTTGAGTTCCTTTGCCGTCTGCGCGAGAGATCTGCCAGCGCTGTCTCGCAATCGCGCGAGGTGATCGCCGAGACGCTTCTTCGCCCGAGTTGGTGCTGCCATGTAGGCGAGACTAGCGCTGCACGCTCCCATGCAACAGTTCTCCAGCGACCCGATTGGGCGATGGGAGTCGTGCTATTGCACGGTATATGTTGCATGGGTCGGCGGGACTGCTGGCCTCGATGGCCGGGCCGTCACGTGGTGGTGAAGCGCCCCTGCAGTCCCGTCGGCCCAAGCAGAAGTGCCCGCCATGGGCACCCAGGCTCGTCGGAAGGAATGTCGGGGTGATGGACGTGGTGTTCGACGAGCTGCACCGCAGGGTGAAGAGCTACCTGGCGACCGTGAAGAACGTGGCCGCCGATGGCGGCGACGAGGCCGCGCTGGTCATCGCTCGCGACGAACTGCCGTTGATCGTCGACGCCTTCGACGCGCTGTTCGGCGGGCACATCCCGGACGACAACGGTCACTGCCGCCAGTGCCATCGAGCGGGCCGGTGGTGGCGGCGACGCCGGGTGCCGTGCCGGGTGTTCCTGCAAGCCCAGATCGCTCTGTTCCATCCCGCCGGCCACGGCCGTCATGCGCTAACGAGGGCCGAGCTGTGAACGCCTGCGCTCTTGATGCGGTCACACAGATGCAGCGCCTGCGTCATCTGCACCAAGTGCGGGGCTGGTCCTTCGACCCGCTCCGGTCACCCGACCCTCCGCATGAGCTGGCGGAGCTGATCTATTCGTTCTGCCACGGCCAGTGGCTCGACGTGCTGCGGGTCAGGTCAGACACCGACGCACAGGCCGGGCGGTTCCTCACCGAGTCGATGGTCGGCAGCGGTTGTCCTCGGGCGTGCTGGCTGGCCACGGGCACGCTCGCCGACGTGCTGGACGGCCTGGACGACCTCCCACTACCGATGTCGCAGCTGACTCCTCGTCTTCTCCTACCCGCGATCGTGAGGTGACTATGTCCCCGCCCCGCAATGCAATTCGTCTCGGCATCGGCGTCCAAGAGGGACCGCAGACCGAGTTCGAGGCCGCCGCCCAGTCCTATCAGGACGACTACGGCTGGACGGTGGGTGTGTACCGCACCGGTGTGTGGCTGGTGTCCGGCCGCGGGATCGACGCGCTGGATATGCCGAGGAAGCTCGGTGAGCGAGTGCGAGCCGTACTGGGGGACTCGGTGCCGCTGTTCGAGTCGCCTGACGACCACGGCGTGCACTGGGTGTTCCTCGTCGTGTCGCACACCGGCCCTCCTCCCCCGGAGGTCGCCGAACAGGGCGTCGATCATGTCCGGGCCGGGAGGTGCGTCGATCTGCCGCCCAGCCGGTTCGGACCGCACCGGTTGCGGTGGATCACCGACCCAGGTGGTGTGCCGGTTCCTGACTTCACGACCGTGGCGCACGCGGCCCTCCAGGCGAGGTGATCGTGTGTGCTCCCGGCCGGAAATGACACCGCCGGAACGCAAAGTCGTTGCGGTGAAAGGTCTTACGCCGCCCCGCCCCTTCCGCTGGCTGCCGTACCTCGGCGCACGACATGCGATCCCGCGGGCATTGGCGGCTCCGGGTGCACGCGGAGAGGCGCTGTGCGGTGCTGAGGTTGTGGTTCCGGAGAAGACGCCGCCCAAGTACCCGGACGGGTTGTGGAGCGAGTGCCCGCAATGCGATCGGCAGTGGCGTCAACGGATTGGCCTGAGGCAGCGTCCCTCGGCAGCCCAACGTCACCAGATGTGAACGTCGAAGCAGATTCACGAACCAAGAACAGGTTGAGAGCACATGGCGCTGGATCTTGTCGCCGGGAGAGCAAGTCTGGAAGTCCGGGCGTTGAGCCGGACCGTACTGGGCTGGCGAACGAAACGCGGTTGGTCTCTGAAGGAGCTGGGTGAGCTGGTCGGCTTCTCGCCAGCGAAGTTGTCGCAGCTCTGCAGGGCCGTTGTACGCATGTCCGCGCTCGAAGTCGTGGCGGTCGGTGCCGCGTGCGGCGCGTCCGACGAGGAAGTCGAGCTCTGCGTTCGCGTGGCGCAGCGCGCGGTCGACCCTGCTATGTGGGATCGGATTAACGGTGACGCGTGGGCACGGCTGACGTGGACCCCGTGGGATGTCATGGCCGAAGCGAGCGAGCTGGTGATTGTGGCGGGCGAGGTGCTGCCTGAGCTGGTGCGCGTCGACTCCTACCACGCGGCCCTGTTGGAATCTGGGGCTGCTGCGCACGAGCTGGACCTAGCGCTACAGCACGAGGTCCTGAAACGCCTGGAGATGGACGCCAAGGCCGCTGCGCGGCCGGGCAGCCCGCGCCGGCTGCGTGTGCGGCTGATCGTGACCGAGTCGCTCATCCGGGACACCGTCGGTGGCGCGCGGGCGATGGCGGATCAGCTGGAGCTCTTGGAGGAGCTGAGCGAACTGCCTGGGTTCGAGTTCCGAGTTGTGGACGGTAACGCAGGGCCGTACTTCGGCCAAGGCGCGTCGTTCACGATGATGCGGTTCGTCGAGAAGCGTTTCGACGATGCCGTCCTCCTGCGCACTCTGCATGGCGGTGACACCTGGCTTGAGTCCGCGGCCGAACGCGAGCCCTACGAGCGCGCACTGCTCGTGCTCGATGGTGTTCTCCGATCGGGGGAGGAGTCAGCGCGCTGGCTCAGCCACGCTTCGCTGCGTCTTCAGGATCCGTTGCCGGACAACGACTCTGGAGATCAGCAGCGACACTTGCAGTTGGTTGCCGATCAGGCGGGGAGCTAGACATGCCAAAACGGTTCTCCACCGCGCGTGGTCGTGAGTTCGGCGCCGGGCTGCGAGCGGCGATCACGGGTGCGGGTCTGACCTCACGCGCCGCTGCCGAGATCGTGGACTGGGACGAGGCCAAAGTCTCGGACGTGGTGAATGGCAAGGGCGGCGCCACCCAGCTTGAGGTCGCCGTGCTGCTGGGCGTCTGCCGCGTCAACGCCGAGGAAGTCGTCCACCTGTTGTCGCTTTACGGCGAGACACACATCCGGGGCTGGTGGCAGCAGCACGGCAGGTGCGCGCCCATCCGGTTGCGCACGGTCGTCGAGCATCTGAAGGTGGCCAAGACGCTGATCAGCTGGCACACGCACCTGGTGCCGCTGTTTCTGCAGACGACCGACTACCTGCGTGAGGTGCTACGCGCATCCGCTACCACGCCGGCCGACGAGCTGGCGGAGCGCGTGCAGGCGCAGCTCGCGATGCAGGCATTGGTCCGGCGCAACGTGAAATGCATGTTCGTCATCCACGAGCTGGCGCTGCACCTGCGGGTCGGCGGTGCCGAGGTCCACGCTGGGCAGTTGCTGCACCTGATGTTCATGGCGAACCGGCCGAACGTCAGGATCCGGATCGTCCCTGCGGCACGCGGTGCACATGCCGGGCTGGCCGGGCCGTTCACACAGCTGACCTTCGCCAAGTACGAATCGCTGGTGTGGGCGGAGACAGAGAGCTCTACTCTCCTCGCCGAGGCGAAGGACGCGATCAACGGCTACGAGACGGTCGTCCGTGCGCTCGAGGCGCAAAGCTTGGGCGAAGCCGAGTCAACCGCGTTGATTACCCGTCTGTACGAGGCCGTGCAACCTTCTCACAACCAGGCAGTCGCGGCGGAAACGCGTTCGACCAAGCCGTTCCCGCCGCTGGCCTAGACGATCGCGGTCACTCCAGCGGCTTGAGGGCACTCAACTCGGCGTGCTTTCAGCTGGGGACTTCTCGGTGCTTACTGCGTCTGGACCGCGTTGTAGAACGACTTCGCGAGTTCACGCAGCGGCCCACGGCACTCCTGCGACCTCGGCGCGGGCTTGTCCGCAGGTTTGTTTTCGAGAATCAGCACGGCGTTGACGTCGAGGATTATCAGCGTGCAGCTGCCCCTGTCCTTCGGCGTCAGCCACTTCGCATTCTCTCCCACCTCCACGTCCTCAGCCGCACCGTCGTCCGCCGGATCGGCGCCAGGTTTGGATGTCACGTCGTACACTTCACGGGCCTTGAGCGCTCCTCTACCTGGCCCGGCAGGCCCCGAAATGTCGCTGTTCTCGTCTCGCCACGCCGACACCTGCAGGTTCACCCGCGGCCAGTCCGGGATGCGCTGGAACTCACATCCGGTGAGCATGTCGGACACCGAGGGGTCCTCGTTGCCGGACCGGAACGGCGGCAGACCTGTCACCCTCTGCGTCACCTGCCGGCAGGTCGGCAGTGCCGTGTACTTGGCGCGAACGGGCGCAGGCGATGTCGCCGAGGTCGGCGACGTGCTGGACATGCTCTGCGGCCTGCCGCTCACCGCGTCGCCACCGGTACACGCCGCCGCACTCAACGCGAGCACCGCCACGCCCACGATCCCAGCGGATCGGTTCACTGCGCCCCCAGTCCCTTCCACAGGTCCTCTTCCGGATCGGCTTCCGCGGCACGAGGGCGACGCCCGGACGGGCTCGCCGGTGTCATACCTCGATCCGAGGTGAGCCCAGCATCGCCGAACACCTCCCACAAATCTTGTTGCAACTGCCCGACGTTCGCCTGAGAGATCGCCGCGGCGTTCGCCGTCAGGCCGACCAGCGCCCTGTTACGGATCTGCAGTGTCATGAGGCCATACGGACTGTGCAGGGTCGTCACCTCGAGTGACACCTTGTCCGCGTTCTCCCTGGCTTCGCGTAGCTGTCGGCCGATGGCAGCCTGTTCTACTTTGACCTGAGCCAGCCACGTCTCCAGGTCAGGCATGCCGGACCAGCTCTGAAAGCTGACCGGTTCGGGTTCGGCACGGTGCTCGCGCCGTGCCTGCCGTTCGACGGTGGCGGCGATCCGCACAGCGTCGAGGTAGGTCGTCATCAGCGCCTGGCCGAACTCGGCGGCTGGCAGCCGCGTCTGCCAGCTGCTGCTCACGTCGAATCGCAGCACCTTTGCGTCCGGGTCAACGACCACCCACAACGACCGCGAAGGATCGCTCGCCTTGTACTGGTCCGCGGGTGCGGACGGGAGCTCCGGAGGTGGTGACGTCCTGGTCGCGGCGATAGGCGGCAGGTGCAGCTCGGCCAGCTTCAGGTTGCGCAGGTGTTCTTCCAGCATGTTCTCAGGTCACCGCCTGCGGCCAGGCTCCCCTGGGGAAGGCTGGATTGCTGGTGCGCGTGCTGTACATGTCGCGCATGAAGGCGACCGTGTTGGTGTAGTACTCCACGCTGTCGCCGAACACTGTCACAGCCGAAGCAACCAGTTCCCCGCAGATCTCGGCGGCGTCACCGATCGCTTCCAAGGCGCCGATGATCGTGCCCGCGGAGATCAACGCCGACACCGCCTTGGCGACGAAGTTGCCGATCCTGTCCGCGTAAGTGTTGAGCAGCTTGATGTTTGTCTGCGCCACCTGGATCAGCCACTTGCTGATGGCCTCGGCTTTCGGGGCGAACTGGTCGAGTGCCTTCTGCTGCCGGGCGAGCACCTGCGAGTTGTAGTACGTGGCGGCAGGGCCGGTCCACTGACCGAAGCTCTTGTTCTCGCTCTGGTCTCCCGCTCGCGCGGCGATGTCCGAGACGGGCTTCTGCATCACGGTGAGCCAGTCGAAACTGGCCTGGATCAGCGCGATGACCGGGGCGTGGTGCTCCAGAAAGCCCAGCATCACCCTGGCGAACTTTTCGACGTAGTCGCGCAGCTCGTTGAGCGCTCGCTCCAGCCCGCCGAAGAAGTCCGGCGCCAGGTAGATGAGCGGGTTGGTGTTGATGTTGTGGACACCCTTGGTGAAGTTGTCGATGAGAAGGTTCACCGCCTCCGCCGCCAGGCGAAACGCGCCGTTCAGCGCCTCGATCAACGCTGGATAGTGAGACGCTTCAGGATTGCTCATATTCCCAGATTCCCCTGAATCTAGTAGACCTGATCCAGGTCAAGCTCGACAACTTCTTCGTTGCGTTCGTACGTCTCTGCTATCTTGATCAATGTTCCACTGATCTCTCTGAACTCTTTCTCCGCCTCGGCTGCGAGCTTTTCCATGTACGATCGCATGTCCTCGTACAGACTTTGCAACTCCTCAGGAGGTGTCGGCAGATTCAGCGGAAAAACCGCGAACGTGACCGCGTCCGCAGCGAAGAACGCCAGCGGAGAAAGCGCGAGCCCGGTCAGCCCGCTACGCACAGTTCCCATTTCGGAGGCGAACTCATCCCACTTGACGGCTTCCTTGCGCACCGCCGAGGTCACCACCTGATAGCCGGTCATCAGCCCTCCTTGTCCAGCTTGAACCACTCAGCACACTCTTCAGGACGTCGCCGTCATTCGCCGAGTACTGGAGGAGCCACGAGCGTGTCGTTGCCGAAGATCTCGTCCGGATCTGGCTCGAGCAGATAGGACGGGGACGTCCGCTCAATGTCTTCGTCGCCCTGGCCCTTGGCGGCACCGGCTCCCATGCCGCCCATCGCGCCGCCACTGGCACCACCACGCCCGGCAGCACCACCAGCAACCGCACCACCACGGCCTGCCGCGCTCTCGCCGCCCGGCATGACGCCCGCTGACCCGCCAGGACCGAAACCCTTGGCAGCAGTGGGATTGCCGAGGCCAGTACTGCCGCCAGGAAGCCGTCCGCCGCCCGTGCCACCCGTGCCGCTGCTGCCACCGCGTCCAGCCGGCCCGCCGCCGGCTCGGCCGCCAAGACCACCCTGGGTGCTCCTGGAACCGGAATTCGGGCCGGGCAGCGGTCCGCCGAGGCTGAGGTTGTTGTTGCCGCCCAGCTGGTTGTTGCCGCCCTGGTTGCCCAGGTTCGGCCCGTTGCCGCCGAGATTGTTGTTGAGGCCGCTGGTGTTCGTCGTGCTGGTGCTCTGGGTCGGCGGGGCCGTCCAGGCCGTGTTGGTGGTGTCGTTGCCGACTCGCGGGGGAGGTGTGTTGCCCTGACCGGTGAAGCCGGGGTTTGGCGCGATCGGCGGCCTGCCGGGATCAACCGGTTCCTTCGGCGGGGCGGGTGGCTCGGGTGCGAACGCCGGCTGGGCCGCGGCGGTCTGTGCCACCGTGCGGTCGTAGGTCTCCACTGACCGCGCGGCCTGCTCGTGATCCTGCTGCTGTTGCTGGAACGCGGCCTTGTCCGCCGCCGCCTGCTGCACGAACTGAATCGGATCGGTGATCGACATCAGCCGTTCCCGCGACGCCACCGCGTCATACGGCTGTGCGGGTGGTGGCGGCACGTTGTTCTTCGCGTCACTCAGCGCCCGCGACTGCTGGGTGAACAGCGTCCCCGCGAGCTGTGCGGCGGTGCCGGTCTCACCGGCCCGGTTGCCCATGCCGGCCAAGGCCTGCCGGGCGCCATCACCGGCCTTACCGGTCCAGTCGCTCTCGCTGCTGCCGATGGCCGATGCGACATCGTCGTTGAAGGTCGCCAGCTCGTTGCCGATCTGGGTCCAGATATCGCCGATCTCGCCGATCGCACCGGGATCGACCCCGTTGTTGACCGAGTCGTGCAGCTGCTGGTGCGGGATGCCGATGTAGTGCGCGTCCGGACCGGCAGGAGCCGACCGGGTCAGCACCTGCCCCTTGAGCTGCGCCGCCTGAGCGTCCAGCACGTCGTCCACCCGGCCCGGTGCCTCGACCAGCTGCATCACCATGCCCAGGAACGGGCCGTACCGACCCTGGACCTCGGCCGTGACCCGGTCCTGGACCTCCTGACCGGTCTGCACCTCCGCGTGCCGCTGCACGCCGTAGCGCGAGTACACATCGGACGGTCTTCCCGGCGCTCCCTCGTTCATCCCCCGCACCCCTCTCCCAGCAACAGCGACTACGGCAACTTCGGCTCGACCAGCTCAGCGATCTTCAACGCCAGCGGACACGGATCGGTTGACGCACCCGCGTTGAGCACGACATCAACCCGCGACGACGAGTCGACCCCGAGGTAGACACCGCAACTACCAGTCGCACCGAGCAGTTGCTTCGCTTGGTGACTGCCAACCTTGACGTCTTTGATCTCGCCACCGTTCGGCTGAAGACCAGCCAGCCCGACGTTCGTACGGATACCTACGCCCAAACTGACGCGCTTTGGCGAGAACTGGCAGGTCCGTGCGGTGCCAAGCTTCTCCTGCTTCGGTTCCTCATCCAAGGTCCCCAGCACCTGTTCGGCCTCGCTCTTGGTGAGCAGGCTGCACGGGTCGGTGTCCGCCAGCGAGCCGCTCGACTTGGTCGAGGTCGGCGAACTCGTTGGGCTGCCAGCGTCCTCGCTGGAGGTGTTGCTGCCGGTATTCGGCGTGGGCTTGGGATCACCGGGGGTCGATCCGGTGCACGCGGTGATGGCGACCAGTGCGGCGGCGGCCAGGCTGGTCAGCACGATCCGAGAGTTCACGAGTTGCTTCCTGGTTCGGTCAGGCGGAAAGGGTCTACCCACCGGCCTTGTTGATGCCCTGCTTGGCGTCCTGGTCGGCCGTCTGGTAGGCGGCCATCGCCTTCTCCACATCAGCGCGCATCTGCTCCAGTTCCTTCTGGAACTGCTTCGCTGCGGTGATGAAGCCCTGCGCCGGGTCGGTAGCGATGGTGGCTAGGAACGGCTTATAGACCTGTGCGGCCGGAGTCGTCCCAAGCGGCGGCTCCTGGCTGAGGAATTCCGTCTTCTGAAGAGCGTCCGAAATACCTTTGTGCATTTTGTCGACGGCCTTGATCAGGGCTTGGCCGCCTTGTTCGTTGACACCCACGCCCGCCGCGACCGAAGCGGAGAAGGCTGCCACCGACTCGCTGATCCCCCGCATGCCGCTGAAGAACGCCTCCGGCATAGTCGAACCCCTTCTTGACGCTGCGTCGCCTCACGGTAACAAGTAGTCGCGGCCGTGTCCGCCGGATCGGACGCACCAGGCTCACCACCAGTTCCCCGTTCACCGGCTGGAGTCGATGATCCGGTTCAGCTGCCGGTCGAGAGCGGCCTGGTCAGCAGGGGTGTATGTCGCCACTAGCCGTCCATCGTTGCCAGCGGTGGGGATCACCGCGTACCGCCCGGCGTCGGTGTCCAGGTAGTTGATCGTCCCCAGCTCGGTCTCCTGCCCATTGCGGCCACGCGCCGAGACTTGGAGGTACCCGGCGCCCAGCCGGGGACGGCGCAGGATCTCCTCGGCCGCCGCTCGCTGTCCGGCCGGCGACGGCGCAGTGGCCTTCACCGGGGTCCTGAAGGTGTGTTCGGAGAAGTCGTCGTCCGCCCGCCGCCTGCCCTTGGGTGCCGAGATGTCGGTCACCGTGACCGAGACTCCCGGACCAGGGCGCATCGGAGGCAGCAGCCGCACCAGAGCGGGCACGGCCGCGTCGGGCTGGCAGAGTCGGAAGGCGATCGTTTCGCCCTGCTGTTCCGCAACCACGCCCGTGCGGTCGTCGGCCACCGCGAGGGCCGCGGGCTGTGTGTCGCCGGCGGTGCCGACCAGCGCGATCACCAGGTTTCCGCGGGCGAACACGTGCAACGCCTCCAGCAGCTCCGGCGCGAACTCGCCGTCGCGGACCAGATCACGGTCGATCAGGTCCCGGTGCACCGCCTCGACCAGCCGGAGCCGGTCCTCCCTCGTCGCACCGTGGTGCGGGATGGCGAACGGGAACCGCCGCAGATTGATCCGCAACGCCTCACCGAGCACGTCCAGCGCCGCGAACGAACAGACGATCTCCCCCGACACTCTTCGACCACTCCCTTGCCTGTGCACCGTTCTCACACGGTGCGTGACCGGACGGCATACTGCCAGTCGAACACTCATCAGCAGAGCGTTACCGTCCACATTCAGTCGAAGATCGCACCGACGATCACTCGGGCGGGCAGACTGAAGCGCATGACCGACCCTCACCTACCGCCCGAACTCGACGAACTCGGCCTTACCGCCGAGCAACGCGCCGAGTTGGACGCGCTGTCCGCCGAGGAGCGCCAGGCGGCACTGGAGTACCTGGACCGGGTGAGTCTGTTCGGCTCGCGATCACGCGAGCTCTTCGCAGAACTCGCGCCCCAACTGGAGGACTTCGGGCACCTGGTCACTGACGTGATGCGCAAGCAACGTGGCGAGCAGGCCCGTGAGGGGTGGCTCGATCAGGCGATGTTGTTCAGCCTTCAGGCAGAGGCAGCCCATGCCATCGCCCGCCGTGACGTCAATGCCGTCGTCTACTTCAACGGTCTTGCTGACGACTACCGCGACAAGGTGTCAGAGCGGCGACGGGATGAGGACACCGACTAATTGAGCACGTTGTGGTCTAAGTTTCTTCGCGTTGCGGCGAGCATCGATCCGGTTGAAGAGCGCCGCGACTCGTTCGATCTCTTCCTGGGTCGTCGTCGAACCGGGCGTCGAGGAACGCGGCCACGGTGTCGAGCAGCGGCAGGTCGATGACCGGGACGGTACCGAGATCGAACGGTCTGCCGCCTGAGGCAACCCTGCGGAGCAGACAGTCGCACCAGCATTCACCCGAACGGGGCATTGAACGCTACTCTGATTCCGAGCTACCCTGGAAGGTTCTAGCTTGAATCGCTTGATGTGCAGGTTCCGCCGAGAGGATTTTATCGCACACGGCAAGTGATCACAAGGTGGGCGTCGCCGTTGGACCGGCCGGGTGGACCCCTCAGGGGCGCTTGGAGTCGAGTGTCCCGGTGTCGCGGAGCGCCACGGTAGGCGCGGGGACGCGGCACCACGCCCGACCAGGGTGTGGTGCCAGACGCGGTAGAGGAGTTCATGTCCCGGCTATCTAGAGCCGGCCCTCCTCGATGACCGCGCAGGCCCTGCCGGATCTGGTCGCGCTCCTGATCTTTCGTGTTCGTCCGCCGACACCGCGCCGCTGCGACATGCCCACGCCACCGAACCCGTGCGGGGCTGTCTGCATCGCGGCCACCGTCGCGGACGTCTCGCCAGCGAACACGACGCATCCCCGACCCGTGGAGGTAGAGACGCCATGCCATCGCGCGACTTGCTCTCCGTTGATCTTCAAGCCGGGCTTGTCCCGGCCGTGCCCTTGTCCACACCGCCGTCCGCGCCAGAGAAGTGTTCGGACGCGGACTCACCGTTGGGCTCGTTTCTGTGTGATCCGTCCAGCCTGTGGGCATGGCTGTCCTACGCGGCTGGCTGGGCGTGGCGCACGATCCAAGTGTGGTGGCCGCTGCTGGTGCTCACATCCGTGGCGGCGCTGACGGTGGGCGCGCTGCTCGCCGTGGCGGTACGCCGTACCCGCGCGGAGGCGGCCGAGCAGGCATCGTGGGTGCAGATCACCCCGCCCGCGGTGATGCCCGCCGACGGTGCGCGCGGGCTGTGGCGGGCGCTGGCGGGTCTGCTGTCCCGCACCGGCCGAGGACTGGCCCCACGGCATCTGGCGGTGGAGTTCGTCGCCGATGCCACCGGGATGCGCGCGGGCGTGTGGGTGCCTCCGGCACTGTCTGCGTCGTCGGTGGCCGAGGTGATCGGGCGGTGCTGGCCCGGTGCCCGTGCCACCGTCACCAACAACCCGCCCGCGCTGTCCCGTGACAGTGCTGGGCGGGTTACCGCCGCGTACGTGCTGCCGTGCGGTGGACCGTGGGCGCCGCTGCTGGACCCCACGCGCGCCACGCGGCGACAGGCCGCCGAGGTGGACGGGCTGCACAGCGTGCTGGCCGCGCTGGCCGACCGCGGTGAGACGGACAGCGCGTGCGTGCAGCTCATCGTGTCCCCGGCCCACGCCGGCCGCCCTCGCGGCGACCGGAGCCGGTCGTGGTGGGCGCGGATCGCCCTTGGTTTCCTGAAGGCGCCGTTCGTGATCATCCTCGCGATCGCGGACGTATTCCTCGGCAAGGGCTCGGCCGCCAGCCACGAGCCTGCCGCGGCCACCAGCGCGCCGGAGGATCCGGCGGTGGCCGCGTACCGCAAGGCGATCGCGGCCAAGCAGGCACACGGCCCGCATCTGCAGGCGACCCTGCGCCTGGCGGTGTGCTCTCCGGTGTCACGACGGCTACGACGGCGCGCGGTGAACGAGCTCGTCAACGGCTACGACCTCGCCGCCCCCGCGGCCATCCTGGCCACCCACCCCGCCCACCGCGCGGAACGGCAGCTGGCGCAGCGGCTGCCCGGACGCCGCCAGGACCGGTTCCTGGTCACCCTCGACGAGGCAGCCGCGCTGTGGCATCTGCCCGACCAGCCGGCGCAGTACGGCATCACCGACGCCACCGCCCGTATTCGGCGCCCCCGCCGCGACCTGCCCCGCTTCGATCCCCGCCGCCCCAAGCCGGACCAACCTGAGGGAGGCCACGATGCCGCAGCCTGACCGCCACATCCCCGCCACTCGTACCGAGACCGCCGCGCGTCGGCGCCGATCGTCGCGGTTGCGGCTGGTCCCGGCCGAGCATCCGGCCCGGCAGATCCCGAAACCGCTGGGGATCGCCAATGACGGCCCTCCCCAAGGAATCGCGCTGCGGGTGGCCGACGCCCGTCACCACATCCACGTGCAGGGTGTGACCGGGGTGGGCAAGTCCACCTGGCTGGCCAACCACGTGCTCGCCGAGGCCGACGCCGGGCGCGGCGTGGTGTTGCTGGACTGCCAAGGAGATCTGGCCCGTCACGTGCTCGACCGGCTCCCCGTGTCCTGCGGGGATCGGCTGGTGATCCTCGACCCCGCCGAGACCGAGGCACCGCCGGCGTGGAACGTGCTCGCCCCGCTCGACCGCCCCGGCGAGACGCCGGGACGAGACACTGAGACCGCCCAGCGAGACCGCGAGACGGCGCTGCGAGACGGCGAGACCGGGCGGGAGTGGGCCGCCGAGAGCGTGGTCGGTGTGTTCCGTCGCCTGTACGCCGCCTGGTGGGGACCACGGATGGACGATGTGCTCCGCGCCGCCTGCCTGACGTTGGTGCGGCGGCCGGGATCGACACTGGCCGAGGTGATCCCGGTGCTGACGCGGCCGGAGTTCCGCCACGCCATCCTCGCGAAACACGGGGAACCGGAAGGGCTGGACGGGTTCTGGGAGGGCTACGACGCCCTGTCTGCGGGGCAGCGCAACCAACTTGCCGGGCCGGTGCTGTCACGGTTGCGGTCGGTGCTGTCCCGCCGGTTCGCCCGCGATCTGCTCGGCACCGCGGCTTCCACGATCAACCTGGCCGACATCCTCGACGGCGGCATCCTGATCGCCCGGCTGCCCAAGGGCGAAATCGGTGAGCATGCCGCCCAGCTCGTCGGGTCATTGCTGCTGTCCGGGCTGTGGTCCGCCGCCACGCGCCGCGCCGCCCTGGCGCCGGAAGACCGCAGGGACGCCACGATCGTGGTCGACGAGTGCCACAACTTCCTGCACATGCCGATCGGCGTGGACGACGCGCTGGCCGAAGCACGCGGCTACCGCCTCTCGCTCGTGCTGGCGCACCAGCACCTCGCCCAGTTGCCTCCGGATGTGCGGGAGGCAGTGGATGCCAACGCCCGCAACAAAATCCTGTTCACCGTCTCTCCGAATGACGCGACCAAACTCGTCCGGCACGTGGCACCCTATTTCGACGAACGTGACCTCGCCCGCCGTCCCGCCTTCGAGGTCCTGGCCCGCACCGTCCACCACGGACACGACGTGCCACCTTTCACGCTCGCCACGGAACCACTGCCGCCGTCTGTTCCCGGCCGTGCTGAACAACTACGAGCTGCCGCACGCAAACGGACCGGCCTGACCGCCGAGCAGCGCGCCCGCGCCGCCCGCCGCCGGCACATTGGCACCGCGCCCCGCGCCGCCCGGCTGGGCGCCGATCTCACTCGCACTGTGGTGCCCAATCAGTCAGCGGGCCACTCAGTGGGCCAGCCACCGGCCACTCAACGGGTCACCTATGACTGGCCCACTGACTGAACGCCCGGCACCGGCCTTTCCGCAGCTCACGGCAGAAGTGGAGGAACAGTGCGCGTCTCCCGACATTCATCGATACATCCGCACACACCCCCAAGGGTGGAGATCCGCCCGGCAAGCCGGGCCGACGTGCTCACACACTCGCGCGGGCTCACCGCCCGCGATGCCGAGGTGATCTCCTACCTGGCGCGGCATCGGGTGCTCACCGCACTGCAGCTCGCGCGGCTGGTGTTCGGCTCCTACTCCCACGCCCGATCCCGGCTCGCGGTGCTCCACGAACGCGGCGTGCTCGCCCGCTTCCGCCGCGACATCTGGCCCGGCTCCCAGCAGTGGCGCTACACCCTCGGCCCCGTCGGCGCTGTCGTGCACGCCGCTGCAACCGGAGCCGCACTGCCGCGGCCCGCCACAGTCACCGAAACCGTGCTGCGGTTCGCGCACTCCACCCACACCGAACACCGGCTCGGCGTCAACGACTTCTTCGCCACCCTGGCTGGACACACCCGAGACCACCCCGAGTGCGCCCTGCGCGAATGGTGGCCGGAAAACGAGATCGCCGAAACCTGCGCAGGCATCGTGCGCCCTGATGCCTACGGTGAATACACCGCTGCCGACGGCACACTCGCGTTCTTCTACGAACACGACACCGGAACCGAACCCATCGCGACCCTGGTGGAGAAAGTCGGCAAGTACGCCGAGCTGGCCGACGCCGGCATCCGCAAGCCCGTCCTTTTCCAGCTCCCTAGCACGAGCCGCGAGCACAACTTCCACGTCGGCATCGCACGGCGCTGGCCGCATAAGGCACCCGTACCCGTGGCGACCTTGCCCGCGGACCAACTCGCCCCGCCCAACCAGCAAATCACGCCCGCCACACCATCCATCGTGGACGAACTCTGGCTGCCAGCTGGGCACGTACGCCGCCGCGCCCTCGCCAGCCTCACATCTCGCCGCACGCAACCGTTGGAGGATGATCGAGACTCATACCTTCGTTCCGCCTGAAGTTCATTTCCCCACAACATGTTCCGGACTCGCGTCGAACGCCCGCCTGTCTCGCCTTTCGGTGAGACCAGCAACGAGACAGCGAGACAACGCCGAGACCGCAGCGAGACACCTGTTCTCGCTCGTCTCGACCAGGTCTCGCAGCTTGTCTCGCTGTACCAAGGGCAACAACGTCCGGAGCGCAACCACACAGCCGGTGATCGCCGGCCCCGACGGGTGCCGAAGTGCAGTCGGGGAGTCGAGGCCCACCAGTTGGCTTTCCTGTTCGACGCCACAACCTGGCCTGCCGAACAACCGCCCGTGACATCACGCGCACCAGGAGCGTGCTCACGGGCATCTGGAGGTGCCGACGATGGACCCCCAACCGCACGACGACGCGATTGTTGTTCCACTGCCTCGAAAAGCACCCGATGGTGACATCGAGATCCCGCCCCATGCCATCCCTGAACAGGTGGTTTGGCGGTATGATGGGACAGGAAAGCGCACGCAGAACTGGACTTTCTCCGGTGACGTGCGCTACGTGAGTGGCGCCGAAGGCGATCGTTTGCACGGCGAGCTGAACGCCGTGATCCACGACCTTCTCGACTGGGCTATGACCCAGGAACGCGCTGAACAGCCCGACGAACGGGAGGCTGCATGAACACGCCGAACAACCCCGATATGGACCCGCCCGCACCGGCACTGGCCGCACGGTTCCCCGCGGCGCTCACTGTGGTGCCGTCCGGGCCGTCAGGGTTGTCGGACTACGCGGTCTCGCCACTCGGCATACCGACAGCCTTGCTGCGCAACGAAGTCCGAGTCGCCTTCCTTGCTCGAACGTCCACTGACGACCAGCAGGATCCGCGCCAGTCCATGTTGCGGCAGCTCGGAAACTGCAAGGCCGCCATCCCTGAGTCGTGGGTGATCGTCACGCACTTCTACGACGTCGAGTCAGGCCGCATGGAACTCGACCAACGTGGTCGTGGTGAGAACTACGAGCGCTACGACATCCCGATCGCTCGTGACGGCGGCGTCACCGATCTGCTCGACGAAGCCACGCATCCAGGCCGCCGATTCGATGTCGTGATCTGCGAGAGCGTCGCGCGAGTCGCCCGCCGCACCTTCGAGGGCCTCTCGATCGAACGGGAGTTGGAACGAGTCGAGGTCCCGCTGTTCGCCTCCAACGAACCGATCACACTGGCCGGGAGTCGGGCGCAGCGAATTCTGCAGCGCCGGATCAACCAGTCGGTGGCCGAGTACGAGGTCCTCAACACCCTCGAACAGTCCTGGGGTGGACTGTGCACGCATGTGCGCGAAGGCTGGAACATCGGCAAACCGCCGTACGGCTACAAGGCCAAGATCTACCGCCACCCCAACCCCACCAAGGCCGTCAAGGGTCAGACCAAGACACGGCTCGAGCCCGACGGCCTGCGGGGCGAGACTGTCACGCAGATGGCCGCGTGGCGCTATCACGAAGGTCTCGGCTACGACACGATCGCCGACCGTCTGAATTCCGACCCCGCCAAGTACCCGCCACCCGTGCCGCCCGGCAAGGTCCGGGCACGCGGGGCCTGGGGCAAGACCAGCGTCTACGAGATCCTGCGCAATCCCAAGTACACCGACTACCAGGTGTTCAACCGCCGCGCCTCCCGCTCCCGGCGCGGCAAGATCAACGATCCGGTGAAGTGGGTGTGGTCCACCGAGCCTGCGCATGAACCGCTGATTCCGAAGTGGATGTTCGACGAGCTCAACGCGCGGCGGCAGGTCAAGCGAGGCTCGCGCGACGGCAACGAGTTGAACAGCCACCCCGAGACCACCCGTACGTACGTGTTTCGCGGCATGGTGTTCGACGCCTGCGGGCGCCGGATGTTCGGCAGCCAGCGCGGTGAGCGCGCCTACTACCTGTGCTGGCCACGCAACAACAACCGCGGCCGCCCCGACAACTACCCCAACCACGCCAAGACGGTCTACATCCGCGAGAGCAAGCTGCTCGACGCGATTGCCGCGTTCTACGCCGACAGGGTCTTCGGCCCACACCGCCGAGCGATCCTCGCCGCCGAACTCGCCACGGTCGACGACCGGCAAACCCAGGAACGACAGGCCCAGCGAGAGCGACTACAACGCGGCATTGCCGATGTCGCTCGCCGCCAGGACACCATCCTGCGCCAGGCACAGAGCGGCGATCCCGATGACCCGTTCAGCCGAGGACTGCGCCAGAGCTACAACGACCTCGAAACCGAGAAACAGGCCCCCCTGGCCACCGTCACGGAACTCGACGCCGTCGACGAGGCCGAGCCCGCCAAACCCAGCGAAGAGGACGTCAACCTGATCGACGCGCTCCCACAGCTACGGATCGACCTGGCCAAGGCACCCGAGAAGCTGCTGCGGAAGCTGTTCGACACCACCCAGCTGACCATCCGGCTACATCCGGACAGCAACTACGTGACTCTGACCATCAAACTGCCGGCGGATCGGCTCACCGCCATCGCCGGAGCTGTGGAAAGGATCGACGAAATGTCCCAAGACGCGCAGAAACCCGTGACCAGCGCGGTCACGGGCTCCTGTGTGGACGTTGTACGTGCCCCCGGTGCGACTCGAACGCACACTGGACGGATTTTGAGTCCGCTGCCTCTGCCGATTGGGCTACGGGGGCGTAGCGACGTGAACTCTAGCGGATCAGGCCACCGGGTTTCTTGCGGGGACCC
>NZ_JAXAVW010000038.1:0-117929 GCF_033949945.1 Lentzea miocenica | reverse complement strand
AACAGCATCTTGGAGGGCCTCCAATGACCGTCTGGCGCAAGAGCAGTTACAGCGGCACCGGCGACAACTGCGTCGAGATCGGCCACGGCGTCGGCGTCCGGGACAGCAAGGCGCCGTCCACCCACCTGCCCGTGTCGGCAGACGCGTGGACGGCGTTCCTCAACAACGTTCTGGCTCGGCCTACGCCGCCTGGTCGACCGTGATGACGACCTTCGCCCGCGCGTGGTCCAGTTCGAGGTAGCGGATCGCCTCCGACGTCTCGGGCAGCGGGTAGGTCCGGTCGATGACCGGGACGACGGCGCCGGACTCGGCGAGTCCGGCCAGCGTCACCAGGTTCTCCGTGTTCACCGCCGCGTCGAGCCGCAGCACGCGCTGGCGGACGAAGCGGGAGATCAGTCCGCCGGCGATCGTCAGGCCCATCGGGCCGACGAGGCTGCCGCCGTTGGACACGCCCCCACCGGACAGCACGAGCGTCCCGGTGGGCGTCAGCGCCCGGCGGAGGTGGGCCAGCGAGCGGTTCGCCACCAGGTCGAACACGACGTCGTAGGGCTGCCCGGTCGCGGTGAAGTCCTCCTCGGCGTAGTCGATCAGGTGGTCCGCGCCGATCGACCGGGCCGTTTCAGCGTTGCGCGCGCTGCACACGGCGGTCACCTCCGCGCCGAACGACTTCGCGATCTGCACGGCGAACGTGCCGACACCGCCAGACGCGCCGTTGACCAGGAACCGCTGTCCCGGCTGTGCCCGTCCCAGATCACGCACACCGATCAGGGCGGTGTTGCCCGCCGTCGGGATCGCCGCCGCCTGCTCGAACGTCAGGCCCGCCGGCTTGCCCACCACCAGGTCCTGCGCGGCGCACACGTACTCGGCGAACGCACCATCGTTCCAGCCGAGGTCGCCGAACACCTCGTCACCGGACCGGAACCGGGTGACCCCCGGACCCACCGCCTCGACCACGCCCGCGAAGTCACGGCCCCGGATCCTCTTCTTGGGACCGGACCACCCGAACGCGACGGGCATCGCGAGCCTCGCCAGCCGGGGGTCGCCCCGCATGATGTGCCAGTCGGCCGCGTTGACCGATGCCGCGCGCACCCGCACCAGCACCTCCCCGGCCGCGGGCGTCGGCCGGTCGACCTCGGCCAGGCTGAGCGTGTCGTGGGAGCCGTATCTGTCCTGGACGATCGCCTTCATGGCAGAGCAACCTCCGTGGCAACGCGGTTCGCGGCGGGAACGGTCGGCCTGGCGGAAGCGCCTTGGGGCGAGGATAGGGCGGGGGCTCAGCGGAGACATCCGGGAGGATCCCTAGGGGCACGCCGACTTCCGCTGGACACAGGAACGCCGGCCACACCCGAAGGCGTGACCGGCGTTCCGAAAGACCAGGTGTCAGCCGACCTCGGCCATGACCTCGTCCGACACGTCGAAGTTCGCGAAGACGTTCTGCACGTCGTCGCAGTCCTCCAGCGCGTCGATCAGCTTGAAGATCTTCTTCGCGCCCTCGGCCTCCAGCTGCACCGAGACCGACGGCAGGAAGCTCGACTCGGCCGACTCGTAGTCGATGCCCGCCTCCTGCAGCGCCTTGCGGACCGGGATGAGGTCACCGGCCTCGGACACGACCTCGAAGGCCTCGCCCAGGTCGTTGACCTCCTCGGCGCCGGCCTCGAGCACGGCCAGCATGACGTCGTCCTCGGACGTGCCCGCCTTCGGCACGATCACGACGCCCTTGCGGCTGAACATGTACGACACCGAGCCGGGGTCGGCCATCGAACCGCCGTTGCGGGTCATGGCCGTGCGGACCTCGGTGGCGGCGCGGTTGCGGTTGTCGGTGAGGCACTCGATGAGCACCGCTACGCCGTTGGGGCCGTAGCCCTCGTACATGATGGTCTGCCAGTCGGCGCCGCCGGCTTCTTCGCCGCCGCCGCGCTTGCGGGCGCGCTCGATGTTGTCCAGCGGCACCGAGTTCTTGCGGGCCTTCTGGATCGCGTCGAAGAGCGTGGGGTTGCCGTCGGGGTCGCCACCGCCCGTGCGGGCCGCCACCTCGATGTTCTTGATCAGCCGCGCGAAGAGCTTGCCGCGCTTGGCGTCAATGGCGGCCTTCTTGTGCTTGGTGGTCGCCCACTTGGAGTGGCCGCTCATTTCTCCTCCGTCGAACCGCGAACCATGTCAACGAACAGGCGGTGAACACGCTCGTCACCCGTGAGCTCCGGGTGGAACGCCGTCGCCAGCACGTTGCCCTGCCTGACCGCGACGATCCTACCGGCGGCGTCCCCCGCCTCAGCCGTGACAGGCACCGTAGCGAGGACCTCGACCTCGCCGTTCACCGCCTCCACCCAAGGTGCCCGGATGAACACGGCGTGAACCGTCTCACCGGCCAGGTCGAGGTCGGTCTCGAACGAGTCGACCTGCCGCCCGAACGCGTTCCTGCGCACGGTGACAGCCAGCCCACCCAGCTGCTCCTGGTCCTCACGGCCGTCCAGCACGGTCTCGGCCAGCAAAATCATGCCCGCGCACGACCCGTAGGCGGGAAAACCGGCCTTGATCTTGGCGCGCAGCGGCTCCAGCAGCTCGAAGTTGACCAGGAGCTTGCTCATGGTCGTCGACTCGCCGCCGGGGATGACGATCCCGTCCAGCTCGTCCAGCTCCTCGGCCCTGCGCACGGGCCGCGCGGTGACATCGCACTTCGCGAGCGAGATGAGGTGTTCCTGGACATCACCCTGAAGGGCGAGCACGCCAATGACGGGAGGGGCAGCGACAACCATGTCCACCAGCTTATTCGAGCCGGTCAGCCCTCCTGCGCACGGCTCACCGCGGCCAACTCCTCCAAGATCGCAGCCGCGGCCTCCGGAACGAGCGCGACCAGCGGCCGCACGCTCTCTTCCCACCCACCGCCCCTCAACGCGTCCGCCACCGCCCGAGGCGTCGCAGGAACATCAGGCCGATCGTGCTTCTTCCCGGCCACCGCCAGATCGATTCTTCGCCGCGCTTCGCGACGCTGCCGCCCGGCTGAGATGGACTGCGCGATCTCTTCGGCGCGGTCACCCTGCCCAATCCAGGCAGCGGCTTCGGCCATGAACACGAACGGGTACGTGAAGCGCAGTATGAGCTGTTCCGGGCGGGTCATGACGGCCTGATCAGCTCGGTCCAGGAAGGCCAGGGCGTGGTCACGACGACCTGACCTGCCAGCGACCACCGCCACTCGCGCCAGAGCGGCTGCCCGACCGTGGCCGAACTGGATCGACTCGGCGAACCGCCCGGCGCGATCGAAGTCGCCCAGTTCGGCGGCGATCTCAGCGAGCGACGTCAGGGCCTTCGCCAACGCGGTGCGGTTGTGCATGGCGCGAGCGATCTTCTCGGCTTCGTCGAAACGACCGGCTGCGGCCAGTGCGGCAGATACCGCAGCGCTCTTCCTCGCCCGGAAAAGACCGTCGAACTCACCAGAGCTGGAACGCGCGAGTCGTTCGGCGTGCTCCAGCAAAACAGCCACCTGGTCGAACCGGCCGAGCGCGACGGCGGCCTGAGCCACCTTGACGAGTGCCCTGGGGCGTCTGACCGGCTCGATCTGGTCGACGTGCTGTGCGGCACGGTCGAGGGCGGCGCCCGCCCGGTCGAGATCGCCTGCACCGGCCAGCACACCCGCCATCACGGTCAAGGCACGCAGCTGCCCGCCGGAATGTGCCGCCTGGGCACGTGCTTCGGCAACTCGCACCACGTCGGCCACGATGTCCGGCCTGTCGAGTGCGCGGGCAGCATCGACCGCCGCGATGTGCACTTCTGCCGACGCGCACGGACTGCCCCACCAGGCAACGACCTGCTCCGCCTTGGCCAAGGCGCTGGCGGCGCGCTCGGCCTGGCCGGCCCCTGCTGCCGCGATCGCGATCGACAGCAACGCTCTCGCCTTTTCCCTGCGGAGATATGCGGCATCGATCAGCTGCCCGCCACGTCCCATCGCCGCCTCGGCGAAGTCGAGGTGACCCGCCTCCGCCGCCGATCTGATGAGCCGCGTCCATGTCGTCGCCCGGGTGTGTGGGTCGGCGATGGAGTGAGCGATCCGCTCGGCGCGGTCATGCCGTCCCACGAGTGCCGCCACCACCGCCACGGCCGGCAGTGTGCCCGTCTCGTTCAGCACCGAACCGGGCATCGCGGAGGGAGCGCACTGTTCAGCACTGTCGAGCGCCTCGTCGACAAGACGGGTCCGACCGGCGCGCTCAGCGGCTTTCGCGATGGCCAGCAGCGCGGCGGCCCGGTGGCCGCCGCTGACGACGGACTGAACAGCCGTCTCCGCGAGGTCGAGCCGGCCGACAGCGGCGGCGGCGGCCGCCACTGACGCCAGCGCCGACTCCCGACGGCCGGGATCACTGATACCGCGCGCGATCTTCTCCGCACGGGAGAGCTGTCCAGGCACACGATCCGCCTGCCCGCTCTCCGCGCAGGACACGGCGACCAACGACAGCGCTCTCGCACGGCTGCGGAGGTCCGTGATCGAGTTCGCGACGGACTCGGCCTTCTCCGTCCGTCCGATCCTCGCCCAAGCCGCGGGCAGATCGGCCGGCGTGTTCGCGTTGCGACCGCTGACGTGATCCCGGTGGACGGCCAGCCTGGCCATCGTTACCAGGTCAGGTTCGTCCTGGACCGCGACGGTCTCCAGCGCTGTGGTGATCTCCGCGAGCGCGGCTGCGTCCGAGCCGGTGGCCTGGAGCATCCGCTCGCGTCGCGCGGGGTCGGTGGCACAGCCGACCATGCGAGCGAGACCGTCCGAGGTCGTGAGCATGCGGAAGTACCCGCGCAGTAAGAACTCCGGCGTGTCGGACGGCCACTGACGCTCCCGGTACCCCTTGGCCCACGCGTGCAGCCGCTCGCGGTACACCGACAGCTCAGGCCCGAGCATCTCCTGGGCCATGACCTGTAGTTCTTCGTGTCCCAGCAGGTAGGCGTCAGTACCGGACCGGCGGAAGCTGCGTCCGGTCACGCCGTGCAGCCGCCGCTTGATCTCCCACTCCGCGCTGCCCGTCAGGTGCGCGAGGTCTGCCGCTGACAAACCGCCACCAGCCGCAGCCATCAGGCCTAGCAGATCCTTCTCGGCCGGGGTGCCGGTGAGCAGGGTGACGAGTTCCTGTTCGCACAGGTCACGGATCCGGGCCGCGTGCTTGGACGGTTCGAGGGCGGTGACCTGGGCCCCGGTGCGCAACGGGTGGTGCGCGGGCACGTCGCCGGGAATCGGCGGGTCCGGCCGGCTCGCGACGACCACGCGCATGCCCGCCGGCGGGTTCGCGGGCAGCAGGGCGGCGATGCTGTGCCCGGCGGGCACGCCCCTGTCCTCGTCAAGACCGTCCACCAGCAGCACGAACTGTTCGCCGCGGGCCTCACACACGGCAGCGGCCTCCGCCAGCAGGCTGAGCAGGTGTGCCTCGCGGATGGCGGCGGTCAGCGGGCTCGGGGTCCTGCCGAGGACGGTGTGCAGCTGGTCCATCAGGTTGTCGATGAACGCGACACGATCGCTCTGGTCGGCCAGCCGCGCGGTGACGAAGAACGACACGACCCGCACCCCGGCGGGCGGCGCCAGCACGAACCTGGACATCAGTGCCGACTTGCCGGCCCAGGCCCCGGCACGCCACCACCAGTACGTGCCGGCGGTCGAGGGGTCGACGCAGAACGTCGCCAGCGCGGCGAGTTCGGGTTCGCGGTCCAGCAGCTGCGCGGGCGCGATCCGCTTCACCTGTTCGTGGTACCGCAGCGGTTCGGGCGGCAACACGGGGAGCGTCCCGAGCGGTCGCGGAGTGTGCGCTGGTTGCCTGGTCAGCATGCGCAGCAAGGGTTCCGCGCCGACGATTGTGCACTCCCGCACGTGGTAGACCGTCGTGCTCGCCGGAGCCAGGAAGTCGGGCACGCCGTCCACGGACTGGCCGGGCAGCACCACCGGCACGAATCGGTCGAGCGCGTCCTGGGCGGCGTAGAAGGCGTCGCGGATGAGCCGTGCCTCCCACTGCACACCACGGCCTTCGTCCGGCCCCGCCTGTCCCTGAGCGCGCACGCGGTAGGCCGGTGAGGCGATGACCAGCACGTGGTCGGCCTTGCTGATCTGGTCGCCCATCCACAGCGTCCAGTCCACCCTCTGATCAGCCACGTCCTGGTCGAGGTGCGCGTCGATGCCCTGCGAGCGCAGGAAGTCCGCCAGCTCTCGCACCGCGGCGCGGTGGTCTTCGCACTCGGGCTCGTGCGCGTAGGAGATGAACACCCGAGGTGATCTCACCTCAGCAGGGTGCCAGACGGGGCCTGCTCAGCACCCGAAGCGCACGGAGCGTGTTCCAGCGGCTGGGGCCACCTCGCGGTTCCAGTTCGAACCAGACCTTGCCGGGGTACGGGGCTGCGACCTTCCAACGGCCGTCTTTGCCGCGCTTCGACGTCAGCACGTCCAGCGCATCCGTCAAGCGTTCGTCATCCAGTTCGCCGACCGACCAGAAGTGGTCCAACGCGCGCAACACGTCATAACGCCACCGCGGCGGGAACACCGGCCGCAGGAACTCGGGCTTCACCACCTCGCCCGTCCGGTGCGAGCGGTACAGCCGGTGGACCAGCAGGAACTCCCTGGCCCTGGCCGCCGCCGCGACGTCCGGCACGCCTTCCAGCACGTTGATCGTCGTGTGGAACGAACTGTGCTGTCCCGACTGGCAGTTCCAGCCGCCATCGGGACGCTGCCCGGCGAGGACGAACTCCAGCACCTCGTCGTGCGGCAGGCCGGCCCAGGTCAGCAAGGTCAGCGCGAATCCAGCGATGCACATGTCCGCACGCCAGATGTCGTCGGTCAAGAACAACGCGCACGAGTCGCGCACGACCTCGCCCTGCAACCCGTACTGCCGCAACTCCAGCAACGAGTACGTCGTGGAAACCCACTTCTCGCCGTACAGCTTTCGGGTCCACCGCCCGGAGGTGTCCCGGTGCGACAGCAACTCGGCACCCCAGCCCTCGCGAGCCACCCGAGCGCGTTCGGCCTCCCACTCGGCCGCGGGCGCGCCGCACAGATCGCGCAACACCTGCCACCGAAGCGCCGGATCCGAGTCCAGCAACCAGGAAAGGACCTCCTCGTCCACCGCCGCAACGGTAGTCGAGGAGGCCCTTCGAGGCCCAGCGATCAGTCGGCGACGATCAGTCGACGGTGACCAGCTGCTCCCGCGCCGGCCCGACCGGCTGACGCGACTTCACGAAGCGCCACCCGAGGAACAACACCAGCGCCAGCACCGGAATCGACCAGAACGCGATCTTCTCCGCGGTCCCGGCGAACGCCATCTGCCCGATCACCAGCGCGAGGAACGCCAACGTCCCGTACGAGGTGTAAGGCGCACCGGGCATCCGGTACGAAGGCCGCTGGATCTCGCCCGCCAAAGCCTTACGGCGCAACCGGAGCTGGCAGATGATCAGGGTGGCCCAGGTGGACACCACGCCCAGCGACGCCACCGCGATCGCGATGTCGAACGCCTCCTTGGGCACGATGTAGTTCAGCACCACGCCGAACAGGTACGCGACACCGGTGAACAGGATGCCGCCGTACGGCACGTGCCGGGAGTTCATCTTGCCGGTGAAGGCTGGAGCCTCACGCTTCTGCGCCAGCGAACGCAGGATGCGGCCGGTGGAGTACAGACCCGAGTTGCACGAGGACAGCGCGGCCGTCAGCACCACGGCGTTCATGATGTCGCCTACCACCGGGATTCCCAGAGCCGAGAACACGGTCACGAACGGCGACTCGGTACCGGTGAAGTGGTCCCACGGCAACAACATCGTCAGCAGCAGCACGGAACCGACGTAGAAGATCGCGATCCGGTACACCACGCCGTTGATGGCGCGCGGCATGATCTTCTCGGGGTTCTTCGTCTCGCCGGCGGCGATACCGACGAGTTCAATGGCCGCGTAGGCGAACACGACCGCCTGCAACGTCATCAGGGCGACACCGATACCAGCCGGGAACAGGCCGCCGTGGCCCAGGGTGTTCGAGACGGAAGCCGTTGTGCCGCCGATGTCCGCGTTGCCGATGACCAGGGCCGCACCGACCACCAGGAAGACCACGATCGCGGTCACCTTGATGACGGAGAACCAGAACTCCAGCTCACCGAAGAGCTTGACGGACAACATGTTGATGGCCACCAGCACCACCAACGCCACCAGGGCGGTGATCCACTGCGGCAGGTCGGGGAACCATTTGTGCATGTAGATCGCGATGGCGGTGATCTCGGCAATGCCTGTCATCGCCCAGTTCAGCCAGTACAGCCAGCCCGAGGTGAAGCCAGCCCACGGACCGATGAACTCGCGGGCGTACTCGACGAAGCTGCCGGACACGGGCCGGTGCAGCACCAGCTCGCCCAGCGCGCGCATGACGAAGAACGCCGCGAGGCCGCACACCGCGTACGACAGGATCAGCGACGGCCCCGCTGTGGCGAGGCGTCCGCCCGCACCGAGAAAGAGGCCGACGCCGATCGCGCCACCGATTGCGATCATCTGCACCTGACGCTTGCTCAGCGCCTTGGTGTAGCCGTCCGCATCAGTTTCCACAGAACTCACGAGGAGGTTCCTTCCGAAACGGAAAAATGCTCGCGTCGGAACCTCCCGCGCCCCGACGCGCTGATGCGTTGGGACCTTAGTGAGTGGCGGTCATCACCAAGTAATCAGTTGGGGAAGGCTTAACGTAAGCGACGTCACAGAGCGCCGCGTTTAGATCGTCCCAAATGTCCTCGACGTGCTCAAGCCCAACTGAAATGCGCAGCAAATTGTCCGGAACTCCCGATGCACGCAGTTCTTCTCCGGGCACCAGGCGATGGGTCAAAGCCGAGGGATGCTCGATCAGGGTGTCGACCGAACCCAGCGACACGGCCGGCGTGACCAGCCGAAGCCGCCGCACCACCGACGTCGGATCGCCGTGGACGCCGAACGCGATCATCGCGCCCGTTCCCCGCATCTGCAGCGACGTGGACGGGTAGCGCACGAACTCGACCGCGTCGTGCTCAGCCAGCCGCACCGCCAGGACCGCGGCCGAACGCTGTGCGGCCTCGACGCGCAACGGCAGGGTGGCCAGCCCGCGGTGCATCAGGTAGCCGCCCAACGGGTGCAGCACGGCGCCCGTGATGATCCTGACCTGCCGCAACGCCGCCGCGCGTTCCTCAGAACACGCCACCACGCCACCCAGCACGTCGCCGTGCCCGCCGAGGTACTTGGTGCCCGAGTGCAGGACGTAAGAAGCGCCGTGCAGCGCCGGGTTCTGCAGAATCGGGGTCGCGAACGTGTTGTCGACCATCACCGGCACCGACCCGGCCTGGCGCACGACGTGCTCGATGTCGACCAGGTCCAGGTTCGGGTTCGCCGGCGTCTCGACGACGATCAGCCCGGTGTCCGGCCGGATCGCGGAGGACACCAGGCCTGCTTCGACATAGGTGGTGGAAACGCCCAGGAGACCGGACGACAGCAGGTGATCCGTGCCGCCGTAGAGCGGCCGCACGGCCACGACGTGCGGCTTTCCCGCCAGCACGCACGCTGCCTGGATCACCGCGGTCACCGCCGCCATGCCGCTGCCGAACGCCACGGCGGCCTCGGTGTGCTCGAGCCCCGCCAGCGCCTGCTCGAACCGGGCGACCGTCGGGTTGTGCAGCCGCGCGTAGACAGGCGAGCTGGCCCGTGCGGCGCCGGTGGCCCACTCACCCAGTGCTTCCCCGCCGAGCGCCTGGTCAGGCACGGGGTAGGTGGTGGACAGGTCGATCGGGGGTGCGTGCACGCCGAGCTCCGCGAGGTCGCCGCGGCCGCCGTGCACTGCGATGGTCTCGATGCGCGTCATGGCCCGAATGGTGGAGACTTCCTCGACAGAACGGGCGGACAACCGCAGCAGATTCGGCAGAGCGGAGAAGAGCCGTGCTGGATTCGATCGACGAGGCCATCGTGCGGGAGCTGCGGAAGGACGCGCGGCTGCAGAACAAGGACCTGGCCGAACGCGTCAACGTCGCGCAGTCCACGGCGGTGGTCCGGCACCGGGCGCTGCGGGACCGCGGCGTGATCACCGGCTACCACGCAGAGGTGGATCCCAGCGCGATCGGGCAGCACGTCCAGGCGATGCTCGCGGTGAAGATCCGGCCGCACACCAAGGAGATCGTCGACCCGTTCATGGCGTACGTTCTCTCGCTACCCGAAACGCTCGCGCTCTCGCACGTGACCGGCCCAGAAGATTTCCTGGTGCACGTCGCGGTATCGGACGTCGGTCATCTGCAACGGCTCGTGCTGGACAAATTCACCAGTCGGCGAGAGGTGACAGAGGTTCACACAAACCTCCTCTTCTCGCACGTTCGCAAGCATTAGTGCGGCACTAACTCGCCAGTCGCAATGCGGGTGCGAGCTGGTCGCGCCCGTCAATGCCGAGCTTGCGATAAACCTTCGTCAGATGGATCTCGACGGTCCGCAGCTGCACGAACAGCGCGGCGGCGATCTCGCGGTTCATCTTGCCCGCGGCCGCCAGCGCGGCCACGCGGCGTTCGGACTCGGTCAGCCCCGCGGGACCGGCGGCCAGCTCCTGCCGGATCTCCTCGGCCAGGTCCTCGACCCCGCAGTCGTCGGCCAGGTCGACCGCCACCCGCAGCTCGGCGCGCGCCGGCTTGACCCGCCCGGCCAGGTGCAACGCGCGACCCAACGCGAAGTGGCTGCGCGCCCGTTCCAGCAACGCACCCGTCGAGGAGAGCAGCCCGACCGATTCCTCAAGCAGCGCAATGCCTTCCACGCCTCTGAGGACGCCCTGTACACGCAGAACCGCCGCCAACGGCAGCACCGCACCCGTCGCGCGCGCCAAGAGCTCCTCCGCCAGAAGGTGGTCACCTCCGAGGTGCAGCCGCCACGACGTGTTGTCACGACCGCGCGCACGCAGGCGTTCACCGCAGTCCAGCAAGTCGCGCACGCCGTCCTTGCGCCGCTCGGCCGCGATCCGCACCTGTCCGCGCGCGGCCAGCAACGCCGGTGCGCCGAACAGGTCTGGCACCTCGCCCGGCACGACCTCGAACACCTGCGACGCCACCTCGATGTCGCCCATCTCCAGCAATGCCAGCGAAAGCTCGGTCAGCGCCGCGAAGGCCGGCGTCGACACCCGCGCGGCGCCGCAGTTCTCCAGCACCGCCAACGCCTCGCGCGCGTCGGACTCGGCGCCCACCAGTCGTCCTAGATCGCGCAGGCACGCCGAACGCGCCGTGAGTGCCGCCGCCACACACGGCCGGTGCTGCCAACGACGGGCCACGGTCAACGCACGGTCCGCACGCGCGTACGCGGCCGTCAGTTCGCCACGCACACGAAGAAACCCGATCGCCCGCAGGTACGGGTCGAACTCCCCAGGCGTGGCCGGCACGACGTCCGGGTCGCCGACGGCGTCCGGCTCGAACTCCGGCTCCTCCCCCAGCAACGCCAGCAGGCCCGGCAGCGCGGGGTGCGCGGGATCGGCCTCGCCCAGGTGGTCCACGGCCGCCGGTACGTCCACATAGGACTCAACCTCGCCGAGTTCCGCGAGCAGGTCCCGGGATCCCGGCTCGCCCATCGCCCGGCGCAGGTACCGGACCGCGTCCACGACCCGGTTGCGCGCACGGGCCCGTCCGGCGGCCGACACCAGCACGTCGGTCGCCCACTCCTCGCCCAGCGGCCGGGTCTCGACCAGGTGCTCGGCCACCGCCTCGGCCGACGCGCCCGTCTCGGTCAGCAGCCGGGCGGCGGCGGTGTGCAGGTCCTGCCGTTCGGTGATGGTCAGCTCTTCGCGCAAAGTGTTGCGCACCAACGGATGCACCAGCGAACCCTGCGCGGACAGCAGGCCCATCCGGTGCAGCGCGGCGATCGTCCCGGCCAGCTCGCACGGCTCGGTGCCGATCAGCTCGGCAACGCGCGGCAGCGTCACCTCGCCGCCCAGCACGGCCAGCGCGTGCAGCGCGTCGGGGGCGTGCGGGGCGAGGCGACGGAGGCGGACGTTGACAGTCGGCAGCAACGCCGGTGCGGTGAGCCCTTCGATGTGGTCGTCGTACGCGCGCACGAGGTTCAGCAACAACAACGGGTTGCCACCGGCTTCCGCGCGACAAAGCGACACGAAGTCGTCGTCGACCCGGTGCCCCAGCTCGTGCTCGACCAACGCGCGCGAGGCGTCGAACGACAGTTCGTCCAGACGGATCTCGGTGGTGCTGGCGGCGAGCAGTTCCTCCAGCGTCTGGGGCCCGGCGCACACCTCGCCCGCCCCGATCCCCGCGAGCGCGAACACCGGCAGGTGCTCGATGCGGTGCGGGAGAGTGCTCAGCCACTGCAGCGACGGCTGGTCGGCCCACTGCGCGTCGTCGACCACGACCGCGATGGGACGTTCGGCGGCCATCCGCGCCAGCGCCCGGTGCAGGACGTGCAGCTCGGGCAACGTCACCGGCCCCGGTTCGGCCAGCGAGTCCGACTGCCCCAGAGCGGCGGCGATGCGCGGCAGGTGCTGGACCTCCTCGCCCGGCTGCACGCAGACGAACAGGCGGCTCACGACCCCGAACGGCAGCTCCCGTTCCAGATAGCTGCCGCGCGCCGCCAGCACCACGAACCCGTGCTGCGCGGCCAGTTCCCGCGCGGTGGTCAGCAATGCCGTCTTGCCGGCTCCGAGTCCCCCGGTGGCCACCACGAGGTGCCCGTCGCCGCCCGCCGCCGCGGTCAGCGCGTCCCTCAGCTGGGTCGTCTCCCGGTCCCGCCCGACCAGTCCAGGTTTCGCAGCCATGGGTCCATCTGAGGCCTGTCCCCCATCGGTCCCCTATCGCGGAGGCATCGCCCCCTATGCCACCCCGACGAGCCTGAGCCCCGCGGTGGTGGCCGCGGCCAGCACGATGACGGCCACGAACGGCAGCTTCCGCCACGCCGCGAGCCCTCCGACGACGACGCCGATCGCGAGCGCCCAGCCGCCGAACTGCTTGCCGTTGGTCAACGCCGAGACCGCTACCAGCGCCAGCAGCAACACGGTCGCACTCGCGGAGATGATTTCGCGGGCCTTGTCGGGCAACGTGAAGCGGTCGCGCAGCAGCGGACCGGCGATCCGGATCGCGAACGTGCCCGCGGCCAGGATCAGGACTGCGGTGACGGGCACGGTTCCTCCTTTTTCGTCCTGAACACGAACAGTCCGGCCAGCGCGAGCAGCACCGGCAGACCGGCGGGCAGGAACGGTGTGGTCGCGAGCGCTGTCGCGGCACCGGCGAGCGCCGCGTTGCGCGTGGCCGCGTCTTTCAGGGCCGGGAGCGTGAGCGCGAGCATCGCCGCCGGGAACGCCGCGTCCAGCCCGAACGTCATCGGGTCGCCGATCGCCTGGCCGACGAGCGCGCCGATGAGCACACCCGTGTTCCAGCTGAAGAACAGCGACACGCCGCACGCCCAGTAGGCCGCACGTGCTCTCGCGGGGTCCTTCTGCGCCATCGCGAAGGCCGTCGACTCGTCGATGAGCAGGTGGCTGCCGACGATCCGCGCCAGCCACCCGTTGCCCAGCACGTCGCCGACCGCCAGCCCGAACGGCAGGTGCCGCGCGTTGAGCACCAACCCGGCCAGCACGGCCGCCGCAGGGCTGCCACCAGCGGCGACGATGCCGACGGCCATGAACTGCGAGCCGCCCGCGAAGATCACCACCGACATCAGCACCGGCATCCACCACGGCAACCCCGACCCGACCGAGATCGCGCCGAACGAGGCGCCGGTGACCGCGGCACCAAGCGCGACCGCGGCCACGTCACGCAGAAGCACACCATCAAGGGTTCGCCATATCGAACGCATCACCCATTACGATGAACACCTGAACGGGTGTTCGTCAAGCCGAACGGATGGACTTCTGTGTCGAACGCACCACTCGACCTCATCGCGGCCAACCTCCGCCGCGAGCGCGAACGCACCGGCCTGTCGCTGACCGAGCTGGCCAAGAAGGCCGGAATCGCGAAGTCGACGCTCTCCCAACTGGAGTCCGGCGCCGGAAACCCCAGCGTGGAGACCCTCTGGGCACTGGGCGTGGCGCTCGGTGTCCCGTTCAGCCGGCTCGTCGAACCCGCCGTGCCGCGCGTGCAGGTCATCCGCGCCGGCGAGGGCCCGGTCATCCACTCCGAGCGCGCGCACTACTCCGCCACCCTGCTGGCCGCCTGCCGTCCGGGAACCAAGCACGACATCTACTGGCTGGCGCTCGAACCCGGCGGCGCCCGCGAGTCCGAGCCGCACGTGCCGGGCAGCGTCGAGCACATGATCGTGGCGTCCGGGCGGTGTCTCGCGGGACTGGCAGAGGACCCGGTCGAACTCGGGCCGGGCGACTACATCGTCTATCCGGGCGATCTGCCGCACATCTGCAAGGCGCTGGAGCCGGGGACCACGGCGATGATGGTCATGGAGCACACGGCCTGACCCGCCGTTTCTTCCCACTCAACCGTATAGCAGAGAGGGGGCCTTGCCACAAGACCCCGTGCATCGTTCACACTCATCGCCTCATGCCAGAACACAGGCGCACTGGGGAGCACGTGGGGTACGAAGAAGAACTGCAGTCCGAGCGTGAATACGTTGCCGATCTCTACGCACGGCTCGATGCCGAACGTGCGCGTGTGAAAGCCGCATATCAGGCTGCGCTGGGTGGCACCGGCGAGACGGTCATGGAACGTGACAACGAGGTGCGCGCCCGGCACCGCGAGATGAAGCGGCTGAACGTGGCCGACTACGGGCTGTGCTTCGGCCGGCTCGACAGCGTCGACGGTGACGTGTCCTACATCGGCAGGATCGGTCTGTTCGACGAGTTCGACGACTTCGAGCCGGTGCTGCTCGACTGGCGGGCACCGGCGGCGCGGCCGTTCTACACCGCCACCGGCGCCAACGCGGAGGGCATGGCTCGCCGCCGGCAGTTCCTCACCCGCCGCCGTGCGGTGGCCGCGTTCACCGACGAGGTGTTCGGCAGGCTCGGCGAGGAACAGGGCGACGTGGCTCTGCTGGAGGCGTTGAACGCGCCGCGCGGCGAGGGCATGCGCGACATCGTGGCGACCATCCAGGCCGAGCAGGACGCGATCATCCGGCTCGACCACCCCGGCGTGCTGGTGATCGAGGGCGGCCCCGGCACCGGCAAGACCGTTGTCGCGCTGCACCGCGTCGCGTACCTGATGTACACGCAACGCGAGCGCATGGAACGCCACGGCGTGCTCGTCGTGGGCCCGAACCCGGCGTTCCTCAACCACATCGGGCGGGTGCTGCCGTCGCTGGGCGAGTCCGACGTGGTGTTCTCGACCGCCGGCAGCCTCCTGCCGGGGCTGAACGCGGTCCTGGAGGACACGCCGGACGTCGCGCGGCTCAAGGGCTCGCTGAAGATGCTGGACGTGCTCACGGCGGCCGTCGCGGACCGGCAGCGGCTGCCGGAGCGGCCGATCCCGATCACGATGAAGGACGTCGTGGTGCAGATCGGCCCGGACGTCGCCGAGTGGGCCCGGCAGGAGGCGCGCGACAGCGGTCTGCCGCACAACGAGGCCCGCAAGGTGTTCCGCGAGATCATCACGTACGTCCTGACCGAACGGGCGCTCGGCCGGATCGGCAAGGGCTGGCTGTCCCGGTCCGACAAGCAGGGCTGGGAGGACATGCGGTCCGGCCTGGTCAAGGAGCTCGCCGACGACGAGACGTTCACCGGGGCGCTGGACTCGCTGTGGCCCGTGGTGACGCCTTCGGAGCTGCTGGGCTCGCTGTACTCGTCACCGGAGCGCCTGGCGGCCGCCGGCGGCGACCCGTTGCTGCGGCGGGCCGACGGCGAGGCGTGGACGGTGTCCGACGTGCCGTTGCTCGACGAGCTGCACGACCTGCTCGGCCGCGACGGCACCGTACAGGCGCAGGACCACGCGCTGTCCGAGGAACGCAGGGCCGAGGCGCGTTACGCCGCCGAGGTGCTGGACAGCATGGTCGGCCGCCAGGACCACATGGACGACGAGGACCACCTCTTCGCCACGGACATGCTGGAGGCCGAGGACCTGGCCGAGCGGTTCGAGGAGCACGACCAGCGCACGCTCGTCGAACGCGCCCAGGCCGACCGGAGCTGGACCTACCGGCACGTGGTGGTCGACGAGGCCCAGGAACTGTCCGAAATGGACTGGCGGGTGCTGATGCGACGCTGCCCGGGCCGTTCCTTCACGGTGGTGGGCGACCTCGCGCAGCGTCGTTCGGAGGCGGGCGCCAGGTCGTGGGGCGAGATGCTGGAGCCGTACGTGCCGGGCCGCTGGGAGTACCGTTCGCTGACGGTCAACTACCGCACGCCCGCCGAGATCATGGCCGTCGCCGCACGGGTGCTGGCCGAGTTCGCGCCGGACGTGCAGGCGCCGGAATCGGTGCGCTCCAACGGTGTTCAGCCGTGGTCGCGGCAGGTTTCGGAGTCGGATCTGCCTGCGGCGATCGAGGAGTTCGTGAGCGCGGAGGCCGGTTTCGAGGGCACCAGCGTCGTGATCGGGCCGCCCGGCGTGCCCGGCACGGTGCCCGCCTCGGAGACCAAGGGCCTGGAGTACGACTCGGTGCTCGTCGTCGCGCCGGAACAGATCCTGGCGCTCGGCCCGCGCGGCGCGGCGGAGCTGTACGTGGCGCTGACCCGTGCCACGCAACGCCTCGGCGTGCTGCACCACGGTCCGTTGCCCGCAGCCCTGTCCGGACTGGCGGAGCCGGTGCCTCTGACCAGCTAGGATGGCCCCCGGAACTTCTGGGGGGAACCATCCGATGAGCACACCGAACGACCCTGCGCGGCCCAAGTCCGCCGATCTGTACGAGCCGTCCGCCGCCGACCCGTTCTCGGCGTTCGCTCCGCCACCCGCGGAGCCGCCGCCCAGCACGGGCGGCGGGCGGCCGATCGGCGTCTACGACGTGCCGGAACCGATCCTTCCCGTGGCGCCGCACCGCGAATCCGGTGCGGGCGTGAAGATCGTCGCTGTGCTCGCGGTGTTCGCGCTGGCGTTGGGCGGTCTGATCTTCTGGCTGTCCACGAAGGACACGATCAAGTTCGGCAGCGGCAGCGCGCCGACGTCGGCCGCCGTTCTCACCACGACCCCGCCGACGACCACGTCGAAGCCGGCGCCGTTCGCGACGGTCGGCGACTGCGTGCTGATGACCGGCTTCGCGGCCAAGCCGGACTACCAGAAGGTTCCGTGCGGCGAGAACAACAACTACACGGTCAGCAAGGTCTCCTCGTCGTCGACTGAGAAGTGCGGTGAACCTGCCGACGGGTACATCGAGTTCCGCAGGCTCAGCGTTCGGGAGTCCATGACGGTGTGCCTGATCCCGGTGTTCGTCGACGGCCAGTGCTACGACTTCACGCTCGCCGAACTGAAGGCCGACGTCCCGAAGGCGGCGTGCGGCGGCGGACTCCAGGTGTTCAAGGCGACGGTGCTGGCGAACACCGTGGACAAGGCGGCGTGCAAGGTGAACCAGGCGCTGGCGCTGGCGTATCCGGAGATCAGGACGACGTACTGCTTCTCGCAACCGTCCTGACACGACGAAGGGGCGCACCCGTGGCGGGTGCGCCCCCATTTCGTTCCGAGCCTTACCAGCCGCGCTCGGCCAGGCGGTGCGGCTCCGGGATCTCGTCGACGTTGATGCCGACCATGGCCTCGCCCAGGCCGCGCGAGACCTTGGCGATGACGTCGGGGTCGTCGTGGAAGGTGGTGGCCTTCACGATGGCCTCTGCTCTCTGGGCCGGGTTGCCGGACTTGAAGATGCCGGAACCGACGAACACGCCCTCGGCGCCGAGCTGCATCATCATCGCGGCGTCGGCCGGGGTGGCGATGCCGCCCGCGGTGAACAGCACGACGGGGAGCTTGCCGTTCTGCGCGATCTCCTTCACGAGCTCGTACGGCGCCTGGAGCTCCTTGGCGGCGACGTAGAGCTCGTCCTCGGGGAGGTTCTGCAGGCGGCGGATCTCCTGGCGGATCTTGCGCATGTGCGTGGTGGCGTTGGAGACGTCACCGGTGCCGGCCTCGCCCTTGGAGCGGATCATGGCCGCGCCCTCGGTGATGCGGCGCAGGGCCTCGCCGAGGTTCGTCGCACCGCACACGAAAGGCACGGTGAACGCCCACTTGTCGATGTGGTTGGCGTAGTCGGCCGGGGTGAGCACCTCGGACTCGTCGATGTAGTCGACGCCGAGCGAGGCGAGGACCTGGGCCTCGACGAAGTGACCGATGCGGGCCTTGGCCATCACCGGGATCGAGACGGCGTTGATGATCCCGTCGATCAGGTCGGGGTCGCTCATGCGGGCGACGCCGCCCTGCGAACGGATGTCGGCGGGAACGCGCTCGAGCGCCATGACGGCGACGGCGCCGGCGTCCTCCGCGATCTTCGCCTGGGTGGCGTCGACCACGTCCATGATCACGCCGCCCTTGAGCATCTCGGCCATGCCGCGCTTGACGCGGGCGGTACCCGTGACCTGATCAGTGCTCACCGGGGCAACCTTTCACGAGGGGAAGTCTTGGTGAACTCATCCTACGTCTGACGTGGCCCTCTCACCCAAGCCACTGGAGCCCGGAACCAGAAGGCCACTTCACGATCAACCGCAGGTCGTGGCTGCGTTCATGGCCACTCCTTCGGAGATGGCGGCTCGGTCGCCTGGCAGTCGGTCGTCCGGCCGAATCGCTCGCGCCGAATTGGGCTTCGCCGAATTCGGCGCGAGCGGTTGACCGGACGACCGACGCGACCTCGCGGAAGGAAAACGCCCTGCCCACGAGCGCGGAGGCGTCCGGTCGGGTCTCCGGGGTTGTACCGGGAGGTGAACGGGTGTGAGATCGAACACTACGACTTGACGGAGGTCGACATGGGAAGCAAGAACTCCGACAACGGGACATCGGCAGGCGCGGTCGCTGTAGACGACCCGGCCAAGGTCCGCAACGTCGTTCTCGTCGGTCCGTCCGGCGCGGGCAAGACAACGCTCACCGAGGCCCTGCTCGCCGCCTCCGGCGTGCTGACCCGCGCGGGGTCGGTCACCGAGGGCACGACCGTCTGCGATCACGATCCGGCGGCGGTGCGACAACAACGATCGGTCGGCCTCGCCGTAGCCCCGATCCAGCACGGGGACATCAAGATCAATCTGATCGACACCCCCGGATACGTCGACTTCGTGGGTGAGCTCAGGGCAGGACTACGGGCCGCGGACGCGGCCCTTTTTGTTGTCAACGCTTTCGAGGGCGTCGACGCCGCCACCATCGCGTTGTGGGAGGAGTGCGCTCTCGTCGGCATGCCGCGTGCCGTCGTCATCACACGCACCGACCACCACCGCGCGGACTTCATGACCGAAGTCATTGCCTGCCAAGCCGCTTTCGGCGCGGGCGTGGTGCCGCTGTACATGGCGGAAGAAGACCAACTGGTCGGATTGCTCACGTCAGGTGATGCCTACCCGGACGAACGCGCCGCGCTGATCGAGGGAATCATCGCCGAGAGCGAGGACGAGACCCTCATGGACCGCTACCTGGCGGGCGAGGACATCGACCAGGACACGCTGATCACCGACCTGGAGACCGCCGTCGCACGCGGTTCGTTCCACCCGGTGATGCCCGTGTGCGCCGCAACCGGCATGGGCCTGACAGAGCTGTTGGACGGCATCGCGCGCGCGTTCCCCTCACCGCTGGAGCACGAGCTTCCTCTCGTGACATCAGTTGACGGCATCCCGCAGCCCCGCCTGGCCGCCGACCCCGACGGGCCACTGGTGGCCGAGGTCGTCCGCACGGCCGTGGACTCCTACGTCGGCCGCGTGTCGTTGGTCCGCGTCTTCTCCGGCACGCTGCGCCCCGAACGCCCCGTGCACGTCTCCGGCCACGGCATGGCCGACCGAGGACACGAGGACCACGACGCCGACGAACGCGTGGCCCACATCTACTCCCCGCTGGGCGCGTCGCTGCGCGAGGTCCCCTACTGCGTGGCCGGCGACCTGTGCGCGCTGACCAAGCTGACCACCGCCGAAACCGGCGACACCGTCTCCGCCCCGGAGAAGCCACTCCTGATGGTCCCCTGGGACATGCCGGAGCCGCTGCTCCCCGTGGCCGTGGTCCCGCGCACCCGCAGCGACGAGGACAACCTGGCCCGCAACCTCAACCGCCTCGTGGCCAGCGACCCGACCCTGCGCCTGGACCGCAACGCCGAAACGCACCAAATGGTCCTGTGGTGCATGGGCGAGGCACACGCCGACGTGGTGCTCGCCCGCCTGCGCGCAGGCGGTGCCGAGATCGACACCGAACCCGTCCGCGTAGCCCTGCGCGAAACCTTTGCGGGCTCGGCAAAAGGTCACGGCCGGCACGTCAAGCAATCCGGAGGTCACGGCCAGTACGCCGTGTGCGACATCGTCGTCGAACCGCTCCCCCGCGGCTCCGGCTTCGAGTTCGTCGACAAGATCGTCGGCGGCTCGATCCCGAACCAGTTCATCCCGTCCGTGGAAAAGGGCGTGCGCGCCCAACTCGAACGGGGCCTGCACGACAACACCCCCGTCGTCGACGTCCGGGTCACTCTCGTCGACGGCAAAGCACATTCCGTCGACTCGTCCGACGCGGCCTTCCAGACCGCCGGCGCCATGGCTCTGAAAGAAGCCGCCGCCGCGGGCCGCACCACCCTGCTGGAGCCCACGGACGAAGTGGCCATCCGACTGCCCGACGAACATCTCGGCACCGTGCTGGGCGACCTGTCCGGCCGGCGCGGGCGAGTGCTCGGCACCGAGGCCGACGAGGGCGGGTGGACGATGATCCGCGCCGAGGTGCCTTCGTCCGAGCTGCTCCGGTACGCGATCGAACTCCGGTCGCTCACTTCGGGCACCGGCACCTTCACGCGCCACTTCTCCCGCTACGACCCGCTTCCGGAGGCCTTGGCGGCACGCGCCAGCAGGTAGCACCGGTCACTCGGGTGCTCGGCCCGCGGGTCGGGGACGCGGTCGAGGCGGGCCGTCACGGTGAGGCCCGCCTCCGCCAACGCCTGCGTCTCCACGCCGGGGTCGAGGAACCGGAAGGTCAGGTCGACCTCGTTCCCCCACCACTCGGTCAGCGTCTTCGCCTGCCCCGCCTCGGTTTCCGCGTCCCGCACGTGGAACGCCACCAGCGCGTGCCCGCCGGGCCTCAGCACCCGCGCGAACTCCGCGTAGGCCGCCGCGCGTCCTGCCACGTCCAGGTGGATGACCGCGTACAGGCACACCAGCGCTGAGACCGAGTGTGAACGGAACGGGAGCGCCGTCATGTCGCCCGCGCACACCGGTACGGAAGCGTGCGCGCACATCTGCGGTGACAGGTCGACGCCGACGACGGGCACGCGGTCCGCCAGGTAGGCCGCCACATGGCCCGGCCCGCAGCCGACGTCGAGCACCGGACCGTCCGCCAGCTCGGCGACCACGCCGAGCAGCGCACGGTCCAGCGGCTTCCCGGCGAGCTCGCCGCTCAGTTCGGACGCGTAGCGCGCGGCCACGCGGTCGTACGAGCGTCGAGTGGTCACCGAGCCACTTTAGGTGTTCTGCGGGAAACCCAGGTTCACGCCGCCGTGCGACGGATCCAGCCACCGGGAGGTGATCACCTTCGAGCGGGTGAAGAAGTGCACGCCGTGCGGTCCGTACGCGTGGGTGTCGCCGAACAGCGATTCCTTCCAGCCACCGAACGAGTAGTAGGCGACCGGTACCGGGATCGGCACGTTCACGCCGACCATGCCGACCTCGATCTCGTTCTGGAACCGGCGCGCCGCACCTCCGTCGTTGGTGAAGATGGCGGTGCCGTTGCCGTACCGGTTGGAGTTCACCATCTCGACGGCCTCGTCGTAGCTGTCCGCGCGCACCACCGACAGCACCGGGCCGAAGATCTCGTCGGTGTAGATCGTCATGTCGGTGCCGACGTGGTCGAAGAGCGTCGGGCCGAGCCAGAAGCCGCTCGCCTCACCGTCGATCGGGTGGTTCCGGCCGTCGACGACCAGCGTGGCGCCGGCCTCGACGCCGGCGTCCAAATAGGACGTGACCTTGTCCCGGTGCACGCCGGTGACCAGCGGGCCCATCTCGCACGAGGGCCCGGAACCCACCTTGACGTCGGCGATCCGGGACTTGATCTTCGAGACCAGCTCGTCGCCGACGGTGCCGACGGCCACGACGACGGAGATCGCCATGCACCGCTCCCCCGCCGAGCCGAACCCGGCGGACACCGCGGCGTCCGCGGCCAGGTCCAGGTCGGCGTCGGGCAGCACGACCATGTGGTTCTTGGCGCCGCCCAGCGCCTGCACGCGCTTGCCGTGCGAGGTACCGGTTTCGTAGACGTACCGGGCGATCGGCGTCGAGCCGACGAACGAGATCGCCTTCACCGTCGGGTGCTCCAGCAAGCGGTCGACGGCCACCTTGTCGCCGTGCACGACGTTCAGCACGCCGTCCGGCAACCCGGCCTCCGCGAACAGCTCGGCGAGGAAGACCGACGCCGACGGGTCCTTCTCCGACGGCTTCAGCACCACCGTGTTGCCGCAGGCGATCGCCGTCGGCACGAACCACAGCGGCACCATCGCCGGGAAGTTGAACGGCGAGATCACGCCGACCACGCCGACCGGCTGCTGGATCGAGTAGACGTCCACGCGCGTCGAGGCGTTCTCGCTGAACCCGCCCTTGAGCAGCTGCGGGATCCCGCACGCGTACTCGACGCTTTCCAGCGCCCGCTGGATCTCGCCGCCGGCGTCGGACACCACTTTGCCGTGCTCCGCGGAGACGATCCGCGCGAGATCACCCTTGCGGTCGTTCAGCAGCTCGCGGAACTTGAACATCACCGTCGAGCGCTGCGCCAGCGAGGCGTTGCGCCACGACGCAAACGCTTCCGCGGCGGCCGTGACGGCAGCGTCCACTTCGGACACCGACGCGAACGCGACCTGCGAGGCGACCTTGCCGGTCGCCGGGTCGTAGACGTCACCGACACGTTCGGAAGCGGATTCCCAGGGCTTGCCGTTGATGCGGTGTTTGATCAGATTCTGGGCGTTGATCACGCGATCTCCACCGCCTGAGCGAGAATCCCCAGAGCCTCTTCGAGTTCGTCCTCGGTCAGCGTCATCGGGGGCGCCAGCCGGATCACGTTGCCGTACAGGCCTCCCTTGCCGACGAGCAGCCCGCGCGCCTTCGTCTCGCTCAGCACCGTGGCCGCGGCACCGGCGTTCGGCTCGCCCTCCGGACCGACGAACTCGATGCCGACCATCAGGCCCTTGCCACGCACGTCCCCGACGACCGGGTGCTTCTCCGCGAGTTCGCGCAGGCCCCCGAGCAGCCGCGAGCCGAGCTTGGCCGCGTTGGCCTGCAGGTCGTGGTCGAGCAGGTAGTTCACGGTGGCGAGCGCGCCGGCCGTGGAGACCGGGTTGCCGCCGAACGTCGAGATCGAGTTGGCGTTGATCGAGTCCATCAGGTCGCCGCGCGCGACCACGCCGCCGATCGCGAGACCGTTGCCGAGGCCCTTGGCGAACGTCATCGCGTCCGGCACCACGTCGTGCGCCTGGATGCCCCAGAAGTGCTCGCCGGTGCGGCCCCAGCCGGTCTGCACCTCGTCGGAGACGAAGAGGATGCCGTACTCGTCCAGGACGTCCTTGAAGGCGCGGAACAGGCCGTCGGGCGGGGAGGTGAAGCCGCCGACGCCCTGGATCGGCTCGGCGATCATGCAAGCGACGTCGCCGGACGTGGTGGTCTCGATGATCTCGCGCAGGTCGTCGACGCACGCCTTGATGTAGTCGGCGTCGGAGAACGTCTTGAACGGCGAACGGTAGCGGTAACCGCCGTGCACCCAGCTGACCTTGATCGGGGACAGCGCCGACGCGGACCAACCGCGGTTGCCCGTGATGGCGACCGTGGCGAACGCACGGCCGTGGTAGCTGTTGCGCAACGCCAGCACCTGCTCGCTGCGACGCGCCGTGGTGGCGAGCATCAGCGCTGTCTCGTTGGCCTCGGTGCCGGAGTTCGTGAAGAACACCTTGGCGTCCGGGATGCCGCTCAGCTCCGCGATCTTCTCGGCGAGCTCGACCTGCGAGCGGATCAGGTAGAGCGTGGAGCTGTGCAGGACGCCGGTGTCGAGCTGCGACCGGATCGCGTCGCTGATCTCCGCGACGTCGTAGCCGATGGCGTTGGTCAGGATGCCCGCGAAGAAGTCCAGGTAGGTCGTGCCCTCGCGATCTGTCACCCGACGCCCGTTGGCGCTCGCGATCTCGATGGGCTCGTCGTAGTAGAGGGCCAGCCACTCCGGCATCACCGCGCGGTGTCGTGCCAGCAGCTCTTTGTGGGCCATCACGTCCTCCAGGGGTCTACGCCTGCCCTCGGAGTCTGGTGCCGCGCCAGGTCCACCGCCATGCACAACCTGTACCCGGATCGGCTGGTTGGCATTACGTTGTGTCCATGTACCCGACCGTCGCCGAAGTCGTCGCTCTTCCGGTGATCCGGCAGGGAAAGCCGCGTTTGGTGGCCGGGTCGGCCGGACTCTCCCGCCGGGTGCGGTGGGTGCATGTGGCGGAGATCGCAGACATCGCGCCGCTGCTGCGCGGCGGCGAGCTGGTGCTCACGACGGGCGTGATGCTGCCCGAGTCCGGCCTCGCCCGGTACATCGAGGAACTGGCCGCGGTGGGCTGCGCCGGGCTGGTCATCGAGCTCGGCCGACGGTGGCGTGACGACGTGCCTGCCGCGCTGGTCACCGCGGCGGAGCATCACGGGTTGCCGCTGCTCACGCTCGCCGAGGAGACGAAGTACGTGGCCGTGACGGAGGCGGTGGTGGCGTTGATCGTGGACGCCCAGCTGGCCGAGCTGCGGGCCGCGGAACAGGTGCACGAGACGTTCACCTCGCTGACCGTCGCCGGGGCCGAGCCCTCCGAGGTGCTGCGCGAGGTGGCCCGCACGTCCGGGCTGGCCGTGGTGCTGGAGACGCTGGGGCACGACGTGCTGGCCTACGACGCCGCCGGGCACGATCCGGTGACGCTGCTGGACGACTGGGCGGCGCGCTCGCGGGCGGTCACGGTGACCGAGCGGACCGCGTACCACGTCGGGTCCGGCTGGTTGATCACGATCGTCGGGGCGCGCGGGGCGGACTGGGGACGGCTGGTGATGGTGTCGCCGGAGCCGCCGCCGCACCGGCACGTGGTGGTCGCCGAGCGCGCTGCTTCTGCTCTGGCCGTGCACCGGCTGGTGGCGCGTGATCGTGAATCGCTGGAACGGCAGACGCACCGGACGTTGCTCGCACAGCTGTTGGGGCAGTCCGCCCAGTCGCCTGATCTTGGCGCACGAGCAGCTGCGTTGGGTGTGCCGCTGGAACGCCGGCAGCTCATCGGGGTGGCGATCCGGCCGGTGTCCGTGCTGCAGGGGCAAACGCTTGCCACCCAGGAAGTCCTGCGTGATCTTGCCGAGGCGACCGCGCTGGCCGGGCGGCGGGTGACGGTCGCGGCGCTGGTCGGCGTCGTGGACGACACGTCGGTGCGGGCGCTGCTGTCCGTGCCGATGACCGTTGGTGTGGAAGGTGTGTTGCGCAAGGTCGCGCGCGAGATCCACCGCACGGCGGCCTCTCCGGTGGTGATCGCCGTCGGCACCACCGTCACGTCCACAACGGACGTTCGCCGGTCGCTCGGCGAGGCCGCGCACGTGGCCGGTGCGGCGTTGCGGGCGCCGGGATCGCAGCTCTACCACCGGTTGGACGACGTGCGGTTGCGCGGGCTCCTGCACCTGCTGCGCGAGGACGAGCGGGTGCGGGCGTTCGCGGACCGCGAGCTGGGGCCGTTGCTGGCGCGGGACTCCGCGCAGGGCTCACGGCTGGTGGAGCTGTTGCGGTGCCTGTGCGAGAACGGCGGCAACAAGTCGGCGGCCGCGGGCGCCGCGCACCTGTCGCGGACCGCCTACTACCAGCAGCTGGCACGGATCGAGCAGGTCCTCGGGGTGTCGCTGGAAGACCCGGAGTCCGTGCTGTCGCTGTACGTCGCGCTGCTCGTGCACGAAATGGGCCCGTGAGGTTCCCACGGGCCCATTTTCGGCGTGCGAATCAGCCGTTGATCGTCGGCAGCGTGCCCGACAGCACGTTCGGGTTCGGCACGACACCGTTGGTCGGCAGGTCGGACAGGCTCGGGGCCTTGACGTCACCGACGTGCGCGTTGCCGGCCAGCGCCTCCGGGTTCGGCAGGGTCGGCAGGGTGCCGAGCTCCGGCGCGATGGGGTTCGGCGCGGTGCGCTCCTGCGCGCCCGGCACGGCCGGGACGGCGGGCAGCGGCAGGTCACTGACCACGGGGGCCTGGAAGTCGCCGAGGTGGACGGCGCCGACCGACTCGAGCGGGTTCGCGTGCTGCGTGGCGTCGGTGATCACGTTGCCCGCGCCGACCTCGGGCAGGCCACCGGGCAGCTGCGGCGCCTCCACGGCGTTGGCCGAGCCCGCGAGCAGCGGGGCAGCACCGGCGGCGAGAAGAGCGGCGGCGCGGAACAGTCCGGAACGAGACACAGTTTTCCTCAATCTGGTTTTGGGGACCGATCTTCGTATTCATCGGCTGGTTTGGTTCGCCGATTAATCCGCTCGATCGGGTGTTGAGGGACTTGAACCTCACGCAGCGAGAGGTCCTACGGTCGTGATGTGACCCGTTGGAGCATCGGTGACCTGGCCAAAGCGAGCGGACTGACGGTCCGCACGCTGCACCACTACGACGAGATCGGCCTTGTCGCCGCGTCCGAGCGCACGGCATCCGGTCACCGTCGGTACACACCGGACGACGTCCGGCGCCTCTATCAGGTGAGATCACTGCGCCAGCTCGGTCTTTCCCTGGAAGAGGTCCGATCGGCACTGTCCCGATCGGACTCGCTGCGGCCGCTCTTCCAGGCCCAGCTGGCCGCGTTGACCACGCAGGCCCGGCAGGTGGAGGCGCTGCGGTCGCGGCTCACCTCGCTGCTGGACGGGCACACCACCGAGTCCCTGCTGTCCACTTTGGAGATGATGTCCGTGTACGAGAGCTACTTCACCGCAGATCAGCTCACCGATCTGCGGTCCCGCGCCGCCGCGATGGGCCCGGAGGCGGTGGAGGCGTTGAAGACCTCCTGGCTGGAGCTGGTCAAGCAGCTGCGTCAGCACATGGCGGACGGGACGCCCGCGAACGACCCACGCGTCGTTGAGCTGTCACGGCAGTGGGACGCCCTCGGCGCCAAGTTCACCAACGACGATCCTGCGATCAAAGCCGCGGCGCAGCGTTCGTGGGCGGAGAACAAGACGTCGATCAGCACCCAGATCGGGTGGCCTGCCGACGACGGCCTGGTCGACTACGTCAATCAGGCACGCACCGCTCAGTGAGATGAAAAAATGTCGTCATGTCAGCTGATGACGACACACGCCGCCTGCAAGCCGCCAATCCGACCGGTTGGTTCGAAGATCTCTACGCGGAGGCCGACGCCGGCACGGCCTCCGTCCCCTGGGACCAGCCCCACCCGCAGCGACACCTCGTCGAGTGGGCCTCCGGCGTCGACGGCACCGGCCGCCGCGCGCTGGTCGTGGGCTGCGGGTACGGCCGCGACTCGGAGTTCCTGGCCTCGCTGGGTTTCGAGGTCGTCGCGTTCGACATCTCCCCCACCGCGATCGCGGCCGTTCAGGCGCGCTACCCGGACTCGAAGGTCTCCTACGTCGTCGCCGACCTGCTCGACCCGCCCGCCGAGTGGCACCACGCGTTCGACCTCGTCGTGGAGAACATGACCGTGCAGGCACTGCCCGTCGACCTGCACGCTCGAGCCACCGAACGCGTGGCCTGGCTGACCGGATCGACGCTGCTGGTGCTCGCCGTCGCCCGCGCGGAGGGCCCGGCTCCCGACGGCCCGCCGTGGCCGCTGACGCCCGCGGAGATCATGGCGTTCGAGACGGACGGGTTGCAGGCGCTCAAGGTGCACCGTGACGAGGCCCGCTGGACCGCGGAGTTCGTGCGCTAACTGGCCATGAACTGGCCACTTATGCCGGACTTCCGGCGCATAGCGTGAATCATGCTCGTTCGTCGGCTGATCGCCCGCCTGCTCGACTGGCTTCTGGTGCTGGTCGTGGCGTGGCCGTTGGTCCACGAACCCATGCTGGTGGTGCTCTGTGCAGCCGTGTACGACGCACTGCTGCTGCGCCTGAACACCCTCGGCAAAGCCCTCACAGGGCTACGGGTCGTGGGCCCCGCGTCCGGCCTGCGTCACCGACGAGCACTGGCCCGCACGCTCATCACGACCGCGCTCCCCGGCGCGGGCGCGGTGCTCGTGCTGACCGGCCTGGGCTGGCGGGAACCGGCGCTGATGACGAGCCTCGGCTGGCAACAGCCGTGGGTCGTCATCGGCGAGCACGTCTCGGTGGCGTCAGCGGGGTGGCTCGCGTCGTTGCTACTAGTGAGCGGCCTCGTGATGCTCGTCCTTTCCGCCGTGGAGTCCTTGGACCTGCGCGGGACACGAACTTGGCACGACCGCAAAGCAGGCACGGCCGTGATCCGCGTTCCAATGGCAAAATCCCGTTTGTGAACAACGAGATCCACGACAATCGCGGCAACGCGGTCCAGGCGGGTCACGTCGGTTCCATCCACCTCAGCGCACCCGAGCCACCTCCGACCGCGCTGAACGGCCTGCGGGACGCGACCGAGTCGTTCACCGGCCGGGAAGCGGAACTCGCCGAACTGTCCGGTGCCACCGGCCTGACCGTCGTGTCGGGCCTGGACGGCGTCGGCAAGACAGAACTGGTGCTGCGCCTCGCCGCGAGCCGGGAGTTCCCCGGCGGCAAGCTCTTCGTCGATCTCCAGGACTACGACGACAAACGCCGTGTCACACCCGCACAGGCGTTGGAGGAGTTCCTGTCCGCGCTGGGCGTGCGGCAGATCCCGCCGACCGAAGCGGCGCGCGCGGCGTTGTTCCGCACCATCACCGCTTCTCGTGAGCCGATGCTGGTCGTCATCGACAACGCTCGGTCCGTGCAGCACGTACGGCCGTTGCTGCCCAACAAGCACCGCACGATCGTCACCAGCAGGCACCGGCTCACCGCCCTCGACGACGCCCACCACCTCGAACTGGGTCTGCTGTCCGCCGGCGAGGCCACTTCGCTGGTAGGTGATGCAGAGCTGGCCGAGCTGTGCGGACGGCTGCCGCTGGCGTTGCGGATCATGGCGGCACTGCGGCGCACCGACCCCGGCCACGACTGGGCGGCCGAGCTGCGCGAGGTGAAGCTGGACCTGCTGGACGACGGCGACGAGCGATCGGTGCGCGCCGCGTTCGAGCTCTCCTACCGGGCCCTCACCGAGGAGCAGCGCCGGTTGTTCCGGATCTCGATCAGCTGGTCAAACGCGATTCCCGATGAACCGCAACGCTTCCGGCAGCACCCGGCGCCAGTAGCCGCCATCGTGGAACGGATCCTCCTGCCCGCACCAGATGCCGACAGGTGACGTGGTCGCGGACGCGTGCCGCAGCGGTTCGTGCCGCGCCCAGACCTCCTCGGAGGCGAACCCCTTGATCCGCCCATCGACACGCCCAGAGCAGCCTCGAACGGCACCGGCGGCGTGAGGTTCACCCAGTAGTCCTCGCCGCCTGGGCCCGTCCAGCCGAGGAGACGGCGGCCGCGCGGGGTCAGCGCGCCGTACGTTCCCGCTGCCCCGGCACGCCCGCGCCGCCGAGCAAAACGGCTCGCCGCGAGATCCCCGTGCAGCTGAGCGAAACACAATGTGCGCGGATCATGACAAGCGTGGACACTCTGACACTGCCAGACCCGCGAGCCCGGACCCAGGATTCTCCGATGGAACCGACCGCGTTCGCGTTGTTTCAGCAGCGTAACAGGGGGTTGAACGATGGCAGTTGAGTCCTCACCGCCCCAGGTCACACCTGACGGCCGCGTCGAACTGAGCGACGTGGGTCCCATTGAAGACAGCCGGTTCTACAACCCCGAGCTCGCGCCCGTGCCCATCGAGCAGCGGACGTGGACGACGTACAACTTCTTCGCGCTGTGGATGGGCATGGCGCACAACATCCCCAGTTACACGCTCGCCGCGAGCCTGATCGCGCTGGGCATGGACTGGATCCAGGCGTTCCTCACGATCACCCTGGGCAACCTGATCGTGCTGGTCCCCATGCTGCTCAACAGCCACGCCGGCACGAAGTACGGGATTCCGTTCCCGGTGTTCGCCCGCGCTTTCTACGGCATCCGGGGCGCCAACCTCGTCGCGTTGCTCAGGGCGTTCATCGCGTGCGCCTGGTTCGGCATCCAGACGTGGGTCGGCGGCAAGGCGCTGCACGTGATCATCGGCCGGCTGGCGGGTGACGGGTGGACGAAGGCGTCCGTGGTCGGCGGGCAGCCGTGGACGTTGTGGTTGTGCTTCTTCGGGTTCTGGGTCGTGCAGATGCTGGTGATCTGGCGCGGTATGGAGGCGATCCGGCGGTTCGAGAACTGGACGGCGCCGCTGGTGAGCGTCGGGTTCCTCATCCTGCTGGGCTACGTGCTGGTCAAGGCGGGCGGGTTCGGACCGATCCTGCACCAGGGCAGCACGCTCGGCTGGGGTCCGGACTTCTGGAAGGTCTTCTTCCCCTCGCTGATGGGCATGATCGCGTTCTGGTCCACGCTGAGCCTCAACATGCCGGACTTCACGCGGTTCGGCGGCTCGCAGAAGAAACAGGTGACCGGGCAGATCCTCGGTCTGCCGACCACCATGTCGTTCATCGCGATCGTGGCGATCCTGACGACGTCCGGCGCGCAGGCGCTGTACGGCGAGGCGATCTGGGACCCGGCGGATCTGGCGTCCAGGTTCGACAACACGCTGCTCGTCCTCATCGCGCTGATGTCGCTGGTGCTGGCCACCATCTCGGCGAACCTCGCGGCGAACGTCGTCAGCCCCTCCTACGACTTCTCGAACGCGTTCCCCAAGCGCATCACGTTCGCGATCGGCGGCCTGATCACCGGTGTGGTCGGCATCCTGATCCAGCCGTGGCGGCTGATCTCCGACCCGAGCATCTACATCTTCGCGTGGCTCGGGTTCTACGGCGGTCTGCTGGCGAGCGTGGCCGGTGTGTTCGTGGCCGGGTACTGGGTGATCAAGAAGACCGAGCTCGAGCTCGCCGACCTCTACCTCGACGGGCGGGGCGCGTACTGGTTCAACGGCGGCTGGAACTGGCGTGCCGTCGTGGCGACGCTCGTGGGCTCCGTGCTCGCGGTCGGTGGCGCCTACGGTGGACCGTTCCCGGCTGATGGCTTGATTCCGTTCCTCAAGCCGCTCTACGACTACAACTGGGTGATCGGTTTCGCGGCCGGTTTCCTCGTTTTCTTTGCTCTCAGGGGCAACACGGAGAACACCGCAAAGGAGAAGACCAGGTGAGCAACATCATCCGAGCGGCGCTCGTCCAGCAGAAGTGGACGGGCGACAAGGAGTCGATGATCGCGAACGCGGTCGAGCACATCCGCAACGCCGCTTCCCAAGGCGCGCAGGTGTTGTGTCTCCAGGAGCTCTTCTACGGCCCGTACTTCTGCCAGGTGCAGGACGCGGACTTCTACTCCTACACCGAGTCGATCCCCGACGGCCCCACGACGGAGCTGATGAAGGAGGTCGCGGCGCAGAACAACATCGTGCTGATCGTGCCGATGTACGAGGTGGAACAGCCGGGCGTCTACTACAACACCGCGGCCGTGATCGACGCGGACGGCACCTACCTCGGCAAGTACCGCAAGAACCACATCCCACAGGTCAAGGGGTTCTGGGAGAAGTTCTACTTCAAGCCCGGCAACCTCGGTTACCCCACGTTCGACACGGCGGTCGGCCGGATCGGCGTCTACATCTGCTACGAACGCCACTTCCCCGAGGGCTGGCGTGCCCTGGGCCTGGCCGGCGCGAAGATCGTGTTCAACCCCTCGGCCACCAGCAGGTCGCTGAGCGAGTACCTGTGGAAGCTGGAACAGCCCGCCGCGGCCGTCGCGAACGAGTACTTCGTCGGCGCGATCAACCGCGTTGGCGTGGAGCCGTTGGGCGACAACGAGTTCTACGGGCAGACGTACTTCGTGTCGCCGCGCGGGCAGCTCGTCGGAGAAGCCGCGTCCGACACCGAGGAAGAGCTCGTGGTGCGCGACCTCGACCTGGACCTGCTGACCGAGGTCCGCGACACGTGGGCGTTCTACCGCGACCGCCGTCCCGACACCTACGAGGGCCTGGTGACGCCGTGAGTGTTCTGATCCGCAACGGCCTGGTCGTCAACGCGACCGGCTCGCACGCGGCCGACGTGCTGATCGACGGCGAGCACATCGCCGCGCTGGTCACGCCGGGGTTCGAGGTGCAGGCCGACGAGGTCATCGACGCCGCGGGGAAGTACGTGATCCCGGGCGGCATCGACGTGCACACGCACATGGAGATGCCGTTCGGCGGCACCCAGTCCGCGGACACCTTCGAGACCGGCACGACCGCGGCGGCGTGGGGCGGCACCACCACGATCGTCGACTTCGCCGTGCAGCCCAAGGGCAGCAGCCTGCTGTCCACTCTGGACAAGTGGCACACCAAGGCCGACGGCAACTGCGCCGTCGACTACGGCTTCCACATGATCATCTCCGATGTGAACGACCAGTCGCTCAAGGAGATGGAGTCCTGCATCGCGCAGGGCGTGAACAGCTTCAAGATGTTCATGGCCTACCCCGGCGTCTTCTACGCCACGGACGGCGAGATCCTGCGCGCCATGCAGAAGGCGCGCGAGACCGGCGCCACGATCATGATGCACGCGGAGAACGGCATCGCGATCGACCAGCTCGTCGCGCAGGCGCTGGCGAACGGCCTGGGCGACCCGGTGCAGCACGGCCTGACCCGGCCGCCGGAGCTGGAGGGCGAGGCCACCTCGCGGGCCATCCAGCTGGCGAAGGTGACCGGTTCCCCGTTGTACATCGTGCACCTGTCGGCCGCCCAGGCGCTGGACGCGGTGACAGCGGCACGGGACACGGGCCAGAACGTGTTCGCCGAGACGTGCCCGCAGTACCTGTACCTGTCGCTGGAGGATCTGGCCAGGCCGGGCTTCGAGGGCGCGAAGTACGTCGCCTCGCCTCCGTTGCGCCCCAAGGAACACCAGTCGTCGCTGTGGCGCGGCCTGCGGACCAACGACCTGTCCGTCGTGAGCACCGACCACTGCCCGTTCTGCTTCAAGGACCAGAAGCAGCTGGGCGTCGGCGACTTCTCCAAGATCCCCAACGGCATGCCCGGCGTCGAGCACCGCGTCGACCTGCTGCACCAAGGAGTCGCGAAGGGCGAGATCACCCGCGAGCGCTGGGTCGAGATCGTGTCCACGACCCCGGCGCGGATGTTCGGCATGTACCCCCGCAAGGGCGTGATCGCACCGGGCGCCGACGCGGACGTCGTGATCTACGACCCCTCCGCGACCCAGACGATCTCCGCCGAGACCCACCACATGGCCGTGGACTACTCGGCCTACGAGGGCTTCGAGGTCGCCGGCAAGGTCGACACCGTGTTCTCGCGTGGCCGCAAGGTGATCGCCGACGGCGCCTACCACGGCTCGACGGGGCACGGCCAGTTCGTGTCCCGCGACCTCAACCAGTACCTCGTCTGAGGAAGGGCGTCATCCGTGGACTTCGGCATCGTGCTGCAGACCGACCCGCCGGCGCGGGACGTGGTGGAAGGCCTCCGTGCCGCCGAGGACTGCGGCTTCCGCTACGGCTGGACGTTCGACTCCTGCGTGCTGTGGCAGGAACCGTTCGTCATCTACTCGCAGGTGCTGGCCGCGACCAAGGACCTGGTCATCGGCCCCATGGTCACCAATCCGTCCACTCGGGACTGGTCGGTGACGGCATCGCTGTTCGCGACGCTGAACGACATGTTCGGCAACCGCACGGTCTGCGGCATCGGCCGGGGTGACTCGGCCCGCCGCGTGATCGGCCAGAAGCCCGCCTCGCTCGCGACCCTGGGCGACGCGATGCACGTGATCAAGGAGCTCGCCGAGGGACGCGAGGTCGAGCACCACGGCACACCGGTGCAGATTCCGTGGGTGCGCAACGGAAAGCTCGAGATCTGGATGGCCGCGTACGGTCCCAGGGCGCTGAAGATGGTCGGCGAGCAGGCCGACGGCTTCATCCTGCAGACCGCAGACCCGGACATCGCGCGCTGGACGATCGGCTCGGTCCGCGAGGCCGCGGTCGCCGCCGGGCGCGATCCGTCGGCCATCACGACGTGCGTGGCGGCACCGGCCTACGTCGGGACTGATCTCCCCCATCAGCGGGATCAGTTGCGCTGGTTCGGCGGGATGGTCGGCAACCACGTCGCGGACCTCGTGGCGCGGTACGGGGATTCGGGCGCCGTGCCCAAGGCCCTGACCGACTACATCAAGGACCGCGAGGGCTACGACTACTCCCACCACGGCAAGGCGGGCAACCGGTCGACCGACTTCGTGCCGGACTCGATCGTCGACCGCTTCTGCCTGGTCGGGCCGGAGTCGGCGCACGTCGAACGGTTGCAGGAGCTCAAGGAGATCGGCGTCGACAACTTCGCGTTGTACCTGATGCACGACGAGAAGGACAAGACCCGCGACGCCTACGGCTCGTCGGTGATCCCCGCCGTCTAGCACCCCGAAAACTGTCAGACCCTCCCCGTAACGTGCTCCGCATGACCGATTCACTGGCAGTGGTGCACTGCGAGGGGTGGGATCCCGTCGAGCGGAAGATCGTGGGTCTGCTCCCGGTCGCGGTCGCGCGGCAGCGTGACCGCGCCGGGGAGCAGTACGCGTTCTGCTTGGTGGAAATCGAATCCAGACGTGTCGTCAGAGTCGGCGAGATCGCCTGGGCCGCGGGCTTCGCGCGCCTGTGGTTCGTCGACGCGGAGGGCAGACGCGAGCAGGTGGTCGAGTACCGCGTGCTCGACGGCCGGTTGTTCCGTCTGAACAGTCACGTGTGGACGTACGCCTCCCCAGAGCAGCCCGAGTTCGACGACAGCGCGGCGCACTCGTCGAAGTCGCACCAGCCGAGCGGCTGGACGGAGTTCGTCTCGGAACCGCAGGGCAAGCGCGGCGGCGCCTTCTACCACCAGTCCGCGGTCGACGTCGCCGAACTGTTCAGCGAGGTGCCGCGGTTACCCGACTGGGCGACGTTCGCCGAGGTGCCGCCCGGCATCGCCCTGGTGCTGGAGGACCCTGCCGAGGAGTCCGCCGAACCGCCGTGGCGTCCTTCCACACCCCTGGCGGCCGACGGCGCCGAAGCCGCGTTCGTCCCCGGCCGTCGCTGGAGGGTGTCGGACCGCGAGGTGGTGACCGAAGTGGCGCACGCGGGCACGGTGCGGATGCCGAGCGGCCAGGTCATCGCGGCCGAGCCCTCGTTCCTGAACGAGGACCTCAAGCCGTTCACCGTCTCCGTTCCGCCCGGCGACTACCGCGTCGAACTGGGCCTGATCCGGTTCGAGGACGACCCCGCGCACGTCCGCGTCACAGCGGCCAAGCTCGTCGTGTCCGCCGAGCCCGTCGCGACGTGGGAACCGGCACTGGAGGCCGGCCTGGACCCGCGCTTGCTCGGCCACGACGAGTACTACGGCTTCGGTGTCGACGCCGGCACGGGCTGCTTCCTCGACGCCGCCGCCCGCGAGGCGTTCGAGCGCGTCCTCGACTGGGAGAACGACGAGGCCGCCCTGCTCGACGACATCACGGGAGCCCACGCGGTCGAGGTGCCCGACCCCGGATCGGGAGCCACTCTGGTCGCCTACGCCTCGGGCTGGGGCGACGGCTCGTACCCGACCTGGATCGGCCGCACGGCGAGCGGCGAGGTCGCCTGCTTCGTCTCGGACATGCTGATCCTGCGCCACTGCGAGCCCGTCGCCGAGGAGATGATGAGCTGAGCTGACTGCTCCGTCCGGGGTACCTTCGCGTTGCTCTCGCCGGAAATCGCGGGCGGCGAACCGATAATGCTTCGATGCCGCACGACCACGTGTCCAACCGCACCGAGGCCGTTTCGGGGCAGGTCGTGCAGGCCGGTGTCGTCAAGGGCGACGTCCACCTGCACCAGCACTCCGCGCCACGTCCCGCGGCCCAGCTGCCGTTGAGGGTCGGGCTGGTGCCGCAACGGGCGGCGTCGTTCCAGGAGCGCGCCACCAGCGAGCAGCTGACGGCCGCGCTGGACAGCGGCCACACCGCGATCCTGACGTCGGACGGCGCCCAGGCCACCGTGCTGTCCGGGCTGGGCGGGGTCGGCAAGACCCAGCTGGCCGCGGACCACGCCGAACGCACCTGGGCAGCCGGAGAGGTCCAGCTGCTGGTCTGGGTGACCGCGGGCTCGCGGGAAGCCGTCATGTCCAGCTACGCCGACGTGGCCACGAGGCTCACCGGGCAGGAGCAGGACGCGCGAGGCTTCCTGGAGTGGTTGGCGGGCACCGACGTCCGCTGGCTCGTGGTGCTGGACGACCTGCAGTCCCCCGCCGATCTCTCCGGACTGTGGCCGCCCACAACGGACACCGGCAGGGTCGTGGTGACGACCCGGCGCCGGGACGCGGCACTGCGCGGACATCGGCGACGCCTCGTCGAGGTCGGTGTCTTCAGCGAGGCTGAGGCCGTCGCCTACCTGCACACGGTCCTGACCGACGAGCCCCGCCTCCTCGACGGGGCCGTCGAGCTGGTGCGGGATCTGGGCTGTCTGCCGCTCGCGCTGGCGCAGGCGGGCGCGTACCTGCTCGACAACCAGCTCTCGTGCGCCCACTACCGCGTGCTCTTCGCCGGGCGCCGGCTCACGAAGGTGCTGCCCCACGACGACTGCTTGCCCGACGAGCACCGGACCACGGTGGCCGCGACCTGGTCGTTGTCGGTGGAACAGGCCAACGGCATGGCGCCGGAGGGACTCGCGCGCCCGCTGCTCGACATCGCGAGTGTGCTGAGCCCCAACGGAATCCCGATCGGTGTCTTCACCACACCGGCGATGCTGCGGTTTCTCGGCGATGCCGCTCAGCGGGAGATCGACGAGCACGACGCTCGCGACGGGCTCGCGTGCCTGCATCGGCTGAGTCTGATCGACCTGGACACCGGCTCGGAGTTCCGGGAGGTCAGGGTGCACGCGCTGGTTCAGCGCGCCACCCGTGAAGCGGGGGCGGAGGAGCTCCCCGCACAGGTGGTGCGCGCTGCCGCTGACGCACTGGTGCAGGTGTGGCCGGAGATCGAACGGGACCCGGTGCTGGGGCAGGTCCTGCGCGCGAACACCGAGGCGCTCGCCGAAACCGGTATCGAGCACCTGTGGCGGCCGACCACACATCTGGTGCTGTTCCGCGCCGGGCAGAGCCTGGGAGACAGCGGGCTCCCGGCAGCCGCCAAGGCGTACTTCGACCAGCTGCGGGAATCCGCCGCCCGGTTTCGCGGACAACACGACACCACCATGGTGGCGCTCCTCGGCAACGCCGCCTTCTGGCAGGGCTTCGCCGGCGACCCCACCGGCGCGGCGAGCACCTTCGAAGAGCTTCTCGCCGACCAGCTTCGCCTGCGCGGCGAGGACGACAGCAACACGCTGTCGATCCGCTTGAACATCGCCTTCTGGCGTGCGGACGCCGGCGACACCGCAAACCTGATTCCGGTGCTCGAGCAGTTGCTCGCAGATCAACTGCGGGTGCTCGGGCCTGACCACTCCGGCACGCGCTCCACTCGTCAGAAGCTCGCCCAGGCGCGGAGCGAAACAGGCGACTTCGCCGGTGCCCTCGCGGAGCTGGAGCACCTGCTCGCCGACGAGCTGAGGGTGCACGGACCTGATCATGGCGACACGCTGATCACCCGCCAAAGCCTCGCCTGGGCACAGGCGAGAACCGGTGACGTCACCGGTTCCATCGCCGCGTTGAAGCAGCTGATCGCGGACGATCTGCGAGTGCTCGGCCCCGACCACCCCCACACGGTGAGCGCCCGGTACAGCCTGGCGTGCCGCCACGCCGAAACCGGTGATCCGGCCGCGATGGCCGAGATGGAACAGGTGCTGGCCGACCGGATGCGGATTCACGGGCCCGATGACCCGCGGACGCGGAACACCCGATCGTGGCTGGACTGGCTGAAGAAGCAGTCGGGCTGACGTCAGCGGACCGTACGGGTCTGGCCGTCCCATTCGGAGGTCAGCGCGGGCAGCAGTTCGGCCAGCTGCACCGGGTACACGGTGTCATCTGTGGACTCCAGCTCCTCGGCGGTCCACCAGCGGTAAGCCGAGATGCTGTGTTCCTCGACGTCGTTGAACCCCGAGGTGTCGACGGCCGGCTCACCGTCGACGGAGGCGTGGAAGAACCACTCCTCCGCGTCGAAGGTCTGGCCGTCGAAGCTGAAAACCGCGCGGCGGCGCCAGATCGGGCCGACCAACTGCTCCGGCGCGAGCTTCACGCCGGTCTCCTCGAACGCCTCGCGCACGGCCGTGTCGCGCAACTCTTCGCCGTCCTCGACCCCGCCGCCGACGGTGAACCAGAAGAGTTCCTGGGGGCGTGCGGGGTCGAAGCCCTGGAACAGCAACACGCGGCCCGCGGTGTCGGTCAGGACGATCCTGGCCGACGGGCGGGGGGTGAGCATCACGGCGGCGGACGGGGCGGCGGGCTCGGCGATCTCGAAGTACGACGGCTGCGGCGCGGTGCCGGCGAGGCGCAGCCAGCGGACCATGCGGCGGCGTCGCTGCAACAACGTGTCGCGCACGGCGTCGTTGTGCACGCGGCGGGCGAGCATGACGCGTTCCTCGGCGTCGGACAGTTCCGCGGCCAGTGCCGGGGGCAGGGTCGAACGGTCCACCACGCCCAGCAGGCCGGAGAGTTCGTTCTCGGCGAGCTCGCGTTCGGCACGGGTCGCGGATTCGGCTTTGGACGCCGCCGCGGACAGTTCGGGGTCGAGCAGGGCGCGGGTCACGACGGCGCGGCGGGCCAGCGCGGCGTCCAGGGCGGCCCAGGCGGCGTCGGTGCGGACGTGCAGGCGGTCCAGGCGGTTCGCGATGGACAGGATCCAGGCGGCCAGCAGGAGCGCGACCAGCACGATGATCAGCGCGGTGGTCACGCCTCGCTCACCCGGCGCGGGTCGGCGGCGATGGCGGTCTCGTAGACGCGCAGCACCTGGCTCGCGACGACGGACCAGTCGAAGGCTTGCACGCGCTGGGAAGCGATGTCGACGTACTCGGCGCGCAGAGCGGAGTCGCGCAGCACGGAGCGGAGTGAGTCGGCGAGGGCCTTGGCGTCGCCGACCGGGAACAACGCGCCCGCCTTGCCGTCGTCCAGCACGCGGCGGAACGCGTCGAGGTCGCTCGCCACCACGGCGGTGCCGGCGGACATGGCCTCGGTGAGGATGATGCCGAACGACTCGCCGCCGGTGTTCGGGGCGACGTAGACGTCGACGCTGCGCAGCATCCTGGCCTTCTCGACGTCGTCGACCTGGCCGAGCAGGTCCACGCGATCGGCGAACGGCCCGTCGAACGCCGTCTCACCGCGGCCCACGACCAGCAGGCGCAGGTCCGGGAACTCCTCCGCGATCAGCCCGAACGCCTCCCACAGCAACGGCATGCCCTTGCGCGGCTCGTCGTAGCGGCCGACGAACCCGATGGTGCCGCCCGGTCGCGGGTAGCCGTCCAAAGTGGACGCCGAGGCGAAGAAGTCGACGTCGACGCCGTTCGGGATCTCCACCGCGTCCCCGCCGAGGTGCTCGACCTGGACGCGCCGGGCCAGCGCCGACACGGCGATGCGGGCGGTGACCTTCTCCAGGAACGGCTGCAGCACGCCCTGGAAGGCCGACAGCATCTTGGACCGCGGCGTCGAGGTGTGGAAGGTGGCGACGATCGGGCCGTCGGCGACCACCAGCGCCAGGAACGACAGCGACGGCGCCGTGGGCTCGTGCAGGTGCAGGACGTCGAACTCGTGGTCGTCGATCCAGCGGCGGACCCGCGCGTACGAGACGGGGCCGAAGCTCAGCCGCGCCACCGATCCGTTGTACGGGATGCCGACCGCGCGGCCGGCGGAGGTGACGAAGTCCGGCAGTTTCTGGTCGTCGTCGGCGGGAGCGAGGACGTTCACCGAGTGCCCGAGACCGATGAGTGCGCGCGCGAGGTCGACGACGTGGGCCTGCACGCCCCCCGGCACGTCCAAGGAGTACGGGCAGACGATACCGATCTTCACCTGGCCACGACCTTCACCCGACCACGACCTTCACCGCGAGAGCCTCCTGGCGAGCGCGGCACGCCGGCTCTCCGGCAGGTCGGCGAGCCAGAGCTGCTGCAGCATGTGCCAGTCCGCCGGGTGGGCGGCGATGTCGGCGGCGAACACGTCCGCGACGGCCTGGGTGGCGGCCTGCACCGTGCTGACCTTGATCGGCGGGTGGATGCGGAAGTGCCAGCCGTCCTCGGTGAACCAGCAGCCGACCGGGAGCAGCGCGGCTCCCGTCGTGGCGGCCAGGTGTGCGGGACCGGCGGGCATCAGCGTCTGTTCGCCGAAGAACGTCACGGGCACGCCGGACGACGTCAGGTCGCGGTCGGCGAGCAGGCACACGACCTTGTTGGCCCGCAGGCGTTCGGCGAGCACCGTCGCGGGTGGACGCTCGCCGCCGTTGAGCGGCAGCACCTCGAACCCGAGGGTCTCGCGGAACTCCACGAACTTGCGGTACAGCGACTCGGGCTTCAACCGCTCGGCGACGGTCGTGAACGTGCCGGAGTGCCCGACCAGCCAGACACCCGCCATGTCCCAGTTGCCGCTGTGTGGAAGGGCGACGACCGCGCCCGTGCCTTCTTGCAGCGCCGCGTCGAGGTTCTCGACGCCGGACACCTGCGAATCGCACTTCTCGTAGGCGGCGCGAAGGTCCATCGACGGCAGCCGGAACGCCTCGCACCAATAACGCGCGTACGACCGCAGCGAATCGCGCACGAGTTCGTCGAGCTCTTCCTCGCCCGCCTGCGGCACGACTCGGCGCAGGTTCGTGCGCAACTGCTCGACGCTCGCGCCCTTGCGCTTCGCCGCGTAGTCGGCACCGGCCTGGAACAGCGCACGGGCCCACGACTGCGGCAGCAGCCGGATCAGCCGCCACCCGGCCGTGTATCCGAGGGTCGCGAGGTTCACGCGGCCTCCCGCGCCGACTTCGCCACGGCGAAGATCCGCTGCAGCACCGTCGCCACGGTCATGACCGCGAGCAGCCACAACGAGATGTCCATCAGGTACGGCACGCCCAGCCCCTGCACGCCGGCCCCGACCAGGGCGACGATGAACCGCTCCGCCCGCTCGGCCAGACCACCGTCCGCGCTCAGCCCGGACGCCTCGGCGCGCGCCTTCACGTACGAGATGACCTGTGAGGCGACCAGGCAGATGAACCCGGCGGCGGCGGTCCAGCGGTTGCCGGTGTCGAACGCGTACCAGGTGAGCGCGGCGAACAGCGCCCCGTCCGCGATGCGGTCGCAGGTGGCGTCGAGCACGGCACCGAACCTCGTGGGCCCCTGCGCGCGGGCCATGGCCCCGTCGATCAGGTCGAGCAGCACGAAGAACGTCACCAGCGCGCAGCCGAGGAACAGCTGCCCGCGGGGGATGAACCACAGCGCGCTGGCGACGGCACCGATCGTGCCGACCACCGTGACGGTGTTGGGCGTGAGGCCACGCGCCAGCAGCCACGCCCCGATCGGATCGGTGACGCGCGAGACGGACGCGCGGGCAAAGATGTTCAGCATGGCGTGTCGCAGCCTAGCTGGACTGCTGAAACGCGCTGCTCGCGGGTGAGGGGCGAGCTCCGTGCCTTGCGGAAGAAGGCCGGGTGAGAAACAGGCGCGGCGACGTGTCCGCCGAACCGCGCGAGCCCCCTGAGACATCCCCCAAAGCCGAGAAGCTGGCCGGCGAGCACTGTCCGGTGATTGACAGCACCCGCGAGCGAACCCTCTCTAACCGAGCCGGCGGTGGTCCTCGGCGATGCGTTTCAGCAACGCCTGCAACTCCTCTCCCCTCACCGCCAGCCTCTCCAGCCGACCGAACAACGCGAGGTACTCCCGCACGTCGAGCGGATCGGTGATGGTGGCGTTGCCGGTCAGCACGCTGACCGTGACAACGCGCTCGTCGTAGATGTGGAAACCGTGCAGGGCGACGACGTTCGCGTCGGCCGACCACGGCACAACGCCGAGGCGCACGTTCGGGCGGCGCTGAATCGCGGCCAGGTGTTCCACCTGTTCCGCCATCAGGTCCGCCGAACCCATTCGCCAGCGCAGCGCGCTCTCCGAGAGCAAGAACACGAACTGCTTGGCCAAGTCGTCCATCCGGGATCGCCGGATGCGCAGGGCGGCCACCGCGGCCTCCTGCTCCGACTGCGGCATCGTCCCCAGCACCACCCGCAGGTAGGACTCGGACTGCAACAACGCGGGAACCAGGTTGACCTGGAAGAACCTCGACGTCGCCGCCCGCGCCTCCACGCGGCTGATCGTCTGCTGGTGGCGGTGCGCCCCTCGGTGCAGCACGACGCGGCGGGTTTCCGCCTCCGCGTGCAGCGACCTGGCGAGTTCGACCAGTTCGATGCGCGTCTCTCTCGTCGCGGAGAGTTCCGCTACGAGACGCTCCACGTCGGTGACGGACGGGAGCAGCATGCCGTTCTCGATCTTCGACAGCTTGGACTGGCTCATCCCGGTGGCACGGGCGGTGGCCGTGCCGGTCATCTTCGCCTCGGTGCGCAACCGGCGTAACTCACGCGAAAGCCGTTCTCTCGCTAATCGCGAACGCTCAGGTGCGGTCATGTTCGCACCGTAACCATCTGCACACGTTGAGACGATCGGCCATCGGCGGGGACTTGACTCGCAGTTGACACCTCCAGGTGGGTGATCTCACGCACCTGGAATCGTTTTGTGCTCGCGTTACGTCTCGATCGGTTGACCAGAAACACCCGAAAGTTGTAACCCTGCCATTCCCTGTGACGTGGAAACTGGCCGGATTGTCCTACCCGGACAACCAGGCGTGGCTTTTGTCACTCTTTTGTCCAGGAATTGGTACGGATTTCAATCACACCACTGGCTAAACGCTGCGTTTAGTCAAACAGACTTACGTCCGCGCAATACCGCACGCACACCGAACCCGATGGCGCCGAAGATGAGCAAGAAGCCGATGAGCCCGAGTCCCGGCGCGTCGTCGGCATCGGCGTACATGATCGCGCCGACGCCCAGCGCCACCACGAGGACACAGCAGACCAGAGGAAGCAGCAGTCGAGGCATAGATCGACTATCACTTGCCATCTATCGAAAGTCAACAGATAGCGAGCGTCAGTCGATCAACGCGGATCGGCTCAGCTGACGGCCTTCCAGCCGTCGGCCAGCAGCTGACGGGTCTCCCCCAGCAGCTGCGGCAGCACTTTGGTGTGCCCGATGACCGGCATGAAGTTCGCGTCCCCGCCCCACCGCGGCACGACGTGCTGGTGCAGGTGCGCGGCAATCCCGGCGCCCGCCACGACACCCTGGTTCATGCCGACGTTGAACCCGTGCGGCGCCGCCACGTGCCGCGCCACCCGCATCGCCTTCTGCGTGAACGCGGCGAACTCCGCGGTCTCCGAGAGAGTCAGGTCCGTGTAGTCCGGCACGTGCCGATACGGCAGCACCATCAGATGACCGGGGTTGTACGGGTAGAGGTTCAAAACAGCGAAGACCTCGGCGCCGCGAGCGATGATCAGCCCGTCCGAGTCGTCCAACTCGACAACACGGCAGAACGGGCAGCCGGAAGGTTCGTCGCCGTCCGCCTTGCCCTCGCCCTTTACATAGGACATGCGGTGCGGAGTCCACAAACGCTGCAAAGCGTCGTGGACCCCGACACCGTCCTGTTCCGAGAACTCGGACGTCACGAGAGCAGTTCCGCCGTGGGCGAGGAGTTCTCGCGACGACCGACCCACTCGACGATCTGCTCCACGGCCCGTTCCACCGGCACGCCGTTGATCTGCGTGCCGTCGCGGAACCGGAACGACACCGCGTTCGCCTCCACGTCCTTGGCGCCGGCCAGGAGCATGAACGGCACCTTCTGCATGGTGTGGGTGCGGATCTTCTTCTGCATGCGGTCGTCGGACGCGTCGATCTCGACCCGGATGCCCGCCTTCTTCAGCACCTCGCGCACCGCGAACAGGTGATCCGCGTTCTCCGAGGTCACCGGGATGCCGACGACCTGCACCGGGGCGAGCCACGCCGGGAACGCGCCCGCGTAGTGCTCGGTCAGCACGCCGAAGAACCGCTCGATCGAGCCGAACAGCGCACGGTGGATCATGATCGGCTGCTGGCGCGAGCCGTCCGGCGCGGTGTACTCGAGCTCGAACCGCTTGGGCTGGTTGAAGTCCAGCTGGATGGTCGACATCTGCCACGAGCGGCCGATGGCGTCCTTCGCCTGCACGGAGATCTTCGGCCCGTAGTACGCGGCGCCACCGGGGTCCGGGACCAGCTCCAGGCCGGAGTCGACCGCGGCCTGGCGCAGCGTCTCGGTCGCCTCCTCCCACTCCGCCGGGTCGCCGATGAACTTCGGCGAGTCGTCGCGGGTGGAGAGCTCCAGGTAGAAGTCGCTCAGGCCGTAGTCGGCGAGCAGGTCCAGCACGAACTTGAGCAGCGACCGCAGCTCACCCGGCATCTGCTCCTTGGTGCAGTAGATGTGCGAGTCGTCCATGGTCAGGCCGCGCACGCGGGTGAGGCCGTGCACGACGCCGGACTTCTCGTACCGGTAGACCGTGCCGAACTCGAACAGCCGCAACGGCAGCTCGCGGTACGAACGCCCGCGCGACCTGAAGATCAGGTTGTGCATCGGGCAGTTCATGGCCTTGAGGTAGTAGTCCTCGCCCTCGAACTCGATGGGCGGGAACATCGTGTCCGCGTAGTACGGCAGGTGGCCGGAGGTGTGGAACAGCCCGCTCTTGCTGATGTGCGGGGTGTTCACGAACTCGTAGCCGGACTCCTCGTGCCGGACGCGCGCGTAGGTCTCCAGCTCACGCCGGATGATGCCGCCCTTGGGGTGGAACACGGCCAGGCCGGAGCCCAGCTCGTCCGGGAAGCTGAAGAGGTCCAGCTCGACGCCCAGCTTGCGGTGGTCGCGACGCTCGGCCTCGGCGATGCGCTCCAGGTACGCGTCGAGGGCCTCCTGCGACTCCCACGCGGTGCCGTAGATGCGCTGCAGCTGCGGGTTGTTCTCGTTGCCGCGCCAGTACGCCGCCGCGACGCGGGTCAGCTTGAACGCCGGGATGTGCTTGGTGGTCGGCACGTGCGGGCCGCGGCACAGGTCGCCCCACACCTGCTCACCGGTGCGCGGGTCGAGGTTGTCGTAGATCGTCAGCTCGCCGCCGCCGACCTCCATGATCTCGCTGGTGTCCACGTCGCTCTTGATGTCGACGAGCTCCAGCTTGAACGGCTCGGAGGCCAGCTCGGACTTCGCGGAGTCGATCGACTCGACGACCCGGCGGGAGAACCGCTGCGAGGACTTGATGATCTGCTTCATGCGCTTCTCCAGCGCCTGCAGGTCCTCTGGCGTGAACGGCTTCTCGACCTGGAAGTCGTAGTAGAAACCGTCCTTCACCGGCGGGCCGATGCCGAGCTTGGCCTCGGGGAACTGCTGCTGCACCGCCTGCGCCAGCACGTGCGCGGCGGAGTGGCGGATGACGCTGCGGCCGTCCTCGGTGTCGGCCGCGATTGCCTCGACCTCGACCTCGACCCGCGGGATCCACGACAGGTCGCGCAGGTGGCCCTCGGCGTCCTTCACGACCACGATCGCGTCGGAGCCCTTGCCGGGGAGACCGGCCTCGCGCACGGCCGTGCCCGCCGTAGTCCCCGCCGGAACCACCACGCGGGGCGGGTTCTGGGCGACTGCTGGGCTCGACTCGGACACGGTGACTCCTAGCTGGAAGTTTGTGATTGCGGATCAGATGTTATCGGTGCTCAAGATGGACATGACGATGGCGTCGTAGAACTCCCCGTCCCAGAGCAGGGCGTCCCTCAACCGGCCCTCCTCGCGGAAGCCGAGCTTCTCGTACACGTGGATCGCCCGGTCGTTGAACTCGTACACCTCCAGGTCGACCCGGTGCAGGTTCCGCTCGCCGAACGCGTGGTCCAGGACGTGCCGGATCGCGATGGTGCCGTAGCCCCTGCCGAACCCGTCCCACAACGCGATCCGCAGGCCCGCCGACCGGTTGTGCTCGTTGATGGTCAGCACGACCTCGCCGAGGAACCGGCCGTCCTCGGTGATGGCACGGGTGTAGCGGTTCGGGTCGTTGAGCGTCCGCTCGATGTAGGCCTCGTAGTCCGCCAGCGTGAAGGTCCCGTGCGTGCCCGTGAACCGGTTGACCTCGTCGTTCTTCGGGCCACCTGCGAGCATCTGCGGGGCGAACTCCGGTCGGAGGGGTACGAGTTCCATGCCTCCATCGAACCGCGCGGGAGCAAGCGGTTTCCGCTCGCGGCACATACGTAGACGCTTCTGAGTGGTTTTTCGGATGCGTCTCGATGGGCCGGGCGAGCACTCTGGGTGCCGTGACCGCTGAATGGAGCACCGACATGCACGACCAGGTCGTTGAATGCCCGGTTCACCTCACTGAGTCCAACCGGGGCGAGTTGCGCCTGCTGTACGTCGACCTGCGTGACCACTACGCACGGCGCGACGCCCGCGACGGCACCCGCACGACGCTGCACTTCGTGTGGTCCGGTGTTCTCGATCCTGAGCTTTTCGGTGCGACCTACGCCGACCAGCGGCACGTCTTCGTCGGCTCCCGGCCCGTGATCAACTCCGCGCGAGGCGCTGACCTGCCGGAATCGCTGCGCCACGGCGTCTGCACGGCCTGATCCACCGGCTTCAGGAAACGAACAGGCGGCTGTCAGGCTCAGCTCAGCCGAACGGCGCATCGTTGAGGACATGAGCGAGCAGGGACAGACGCCTCCACCGCGGGAGCCGTCACAGGATCGGGCACAGAACGAACCGCGGGCGGGCCAGCCCGCACCGGACCAGGCCACCACCCCGCTGCCGGCCGACGCCGCGGCCACGCCCGGCCAGCAGCCCGCCCCGGAGCAACCGGCGGCGACGGCGGCAGAACCACCACCCGCGGCACCGGCGGCCGAGACGCCGGCGGCGCCGATCCCGCCCGCCCCGGTCCCCGTCGGCCGCGGCCGCGCGAGGCGTTTCGCGGGGCACCGCGCCACCCAGCTGGTGGCCGTGGGACTCCTCGGTCTCGTCCTCGGCGGCGGCATCGTGGGAGCGATCGCGGCCAACCGCGGCGACCACCGCGGCGGCGGCCCCGGCCACGTCCGGATGTACGAGCGCGGCGACCGCGGTCCTGACCGCGGTGGCGACAGGTTCGAGCAGCGCGGCCCGTTCGGTGAGGGCCGCGGCGGCGACCGCTTCGAGCGGTAACCCCGACCGAGCGCGCGACTCACGTTTCTGCCCGAGTCCCCGACGACGTGAGTCGCGCGCTCCCCAAGAACAGGAACGCGCGCCACCGCTGGATTAGTCCCCCTCGTTCTGCGGTGGCGTGCGTTCCGTCGTGATGCCCAGGTTCGTGTTGTCCTGGTTTTCGTGTTGTCCTAGTTGGAGTGCGGCTGCGGCCCGAGCCGGATCGCCAGCAGCTGGCGCCGCAGCACCTTCCCGGTCGCGTTGCGCGGCAGCTTCGGCACGACGACGACCTCGCGCGGGACCTTGTGCCGCGCGAGCCGGGTCCGCACGAACTCGCGCAGCTCCCACACGTCGATCCGGGCGCCCGCGACCGGCACCACGAACGCGCGCAACCGTTGCCCGTACTCGGGATCCGGCACGCCGAGCACCGCCGCGTCACGCACCCGGTAGTGCGTCATGAGCAGGTTCTCCACCTCGACCGGGTACACGTTCTCGCCGCCGGACACGATCATGTCGTCCTCGCGGCCGTCGAAGTACAGCCGGCCGCTCGGGTCGAAGTGGCCCAGGTCGCCGGTCGCGACGAGGCCGTCGATGCGTTCCTTCTGCGAGCCGTCGGTGTACTCGTCGACGGTCAGCGAGCCGCGCACGAAGATCCGGCCCGTCACGAACGACCGGGTGATCCGGTTCCCGTCCTTGTCGTAGATCCGGACGATGCAGTTGTGCGGTGGCATGCCGACACTCGACGGCGAGGCCTCCAGGTCCTCCGGCGTGGCCACGGTGGCGACCGCGACCTCCGTTGAGCCGTAGAGGTTGTAGAGCACCGGTCCCAGCACGGCCTGGGTGCGCTGCACGAGATCCGTCGCGATCACGGAACCGGAGCAGAACACGACGCGCAGGTGGCTCAGGTCGAACGAGTCGATCACGGACCGGTCCAGCTCCATGATCCGTTGCAGCATCGTCGGCACCATCACGATCGTCGTGCAGCGCTGGCCCTGCACCGACCACAGCGTCTTGCGCGGGTCGAACCGGCGTTGCAGCACCGCGCGCGAGCCCAGCGACATGGCGAGCGTCAGGTGCGAGTAGCCGACCGAGTGGAAGATCGGCGCGGCGATGAACGTCGATTCGTTGGAGCGCATCGGGATGCGGTCGAGGAAGTCGGACGCCGTCAGCACCGACTTGATCTCGCGGGCCGTGCCCTTCGGTACGCCGGTCGTTCCGGAAGTCAGCTGGATGACCACGCCCGGTTCGCGCGGCGGCTCCAGCTCGCCGCGCGGCGCCTTGGCCACCAACTGGTCCAGCGTCGGCGTGCGGCGGTCGAGTCCGTCGCGCGACCACGCGAGCCAGCGCGGGATCGACGGCGGCAGCTGGTGGAACAGCGGGGTGAACTCCTCGTCGTGAATGACGAGGGACGCGCGTTCACGTTGCAGGAGATCCAGAACGACCGGCGCGGCGAATCCCGTGTTCACCAACAGCACGCGCACGCCGAGCTTCGCGCACGCCAGCAGCGACTCGACCATCCCGCGGTGGTTGCGGCACATCAGCGCGACGATGTGGGTGTGCTGCACCCCCAGCGAGCGCAGACCCTGTGCGATCGCGTTGGAACGCCGGTCGAGCTGCCGGTAGGTCACCGAGCCGCGTTCGTCGACGATCGCGACGCCGTCCGGGTTCAGCAGGACGGACCGGCGCAGTGCTGTGACGTTCGGTCCCCAGACCTTGACCTCTTTCAACGCCTGCATGGACATCTTGAAGTTCGTGAGACTGACCATGCCCGCGGCGGACAAGACACGGAGTGAGTGCACCCGGCCCATGGCGTCGCGAAACACCTTGCGCAACCTTGGCATCAACAGCTCCTCGCGCTGCAAGTCCCCGAGGTATTCGGACGGTAACTGTCCGCAAGGCTCACGCCAAGTGTTGTTCCATGCGGAATTCGCATGACAACGGGACATTTGGAACTGTAAACGTTTTCACGCCACTCCTCCCCGGCAGCGCTCCGTCCCACTGGTGCGTTCGCGGGAGTCTGACCGGTCAGACCAAGAAGCCACGCAGCAGCGACGCCGTTCCGTCGAGGTGCTCGGCCATCGCCTGGCGCGCCGAGACCGGGTCTCCGTCCAAAATGGAGGCGATGATGCGCTCGTGCTGGGCGTTGGAGTGGGCGAGGTTGGGTTCGAGCAGCGGGATGCCGTCCAGCAGCTCGTTGGCGCGCATCCGCGACTCGGCGACGGCCGCGGTGAGCGACGCCGACCCGGTGGCCTCGGCGATCGCGAGGTGCAGCCGGGAGTCCTTGCGCCGGTACTCCCCCAGCGACGCCGTAGAGGCCTCTTCCAGCCGGGCCCGCAGCCCGCGTCGTTCGGCGGGCCCGAGCGAACGGCCAGCCGCCGTTTCCGCGGCGCCCGTCTCCAGGACCTTCCGCAACGTCAGCGCGTCGTGGATGTCGCCGAACTCCTTGCCGGGAGCGGGCTTCGGGATCACGGCGTTGACGAACGTGCCGCCGTACCGTCCCCTTCGGGACTCGACGTAGTGGTTCTCCTGCAGCGACCTGATGGCTTCGCGCACGGTCACCCGGCTCACGCCGAGCCGGGTGGCCAGTTCCCGTTCGGACGGCAGCCGTTCGCCCGGCGCGACGACGCCGAGCCGGATGGCCTGCATGAGCCGTTCGACGGTCTCCTCGAAGGCGTTGCCCGCCCGCACTGGGCGGAACAACGCCTCCTGCGCGTGTTCCATCATGTCGTTAGAGCGGTGTCACGTACGCGCCGGCGATGCCGCCGTCCACGAGGAAGTTCGACGCCGTCATGAACGACGAGTCGTCGGACGCCAGAAACGCGACCGCGGCGGCGATTTCCTCGGGTTCGGCGAACCTGCCGAGCGGTACGTGCACGAGACGCCGTGCGGCCCGCTCCGGGTCCTTCGCGAACAGTTCCCGCAACAGCGGGGTGTTGACCGGCCCGGGAGACAACGCGTTGACGCGAATGCCCTCGCGTGCGAACTGCACACCGAGCTCACGCGACATCGCCAGCACGCCGCCCTTCGACGCCGTGTAGGAGATCTGCGACGTCGCCGCACCCATCGTCGCGACGAACGACGCGGTGTTGATGATCGAGCCCTTGCCGTTGGCCTGCATGTGCGGCAAGGCGTACTTGCAACACAAATAAACCGACGTGAGGTTCACCTTCTGCACGCGCTCCCACGCCTCGATGCCTGTCGTCAGGATCGAGTCGTCGTCGGGCGGCGAGATACCGGCGTTGTTGAACGCGATGTCCAGCTTGCCGTAAGTGTCCACAGTGGTCTGGAACAGCGCTTTGACCTGTTCCTCGTCGGTCACGTCGACCTGGACGAACAGTCCGCTGACCTCGTCCGCGGCCGCCTTGCCCGTCGCCGGGTCGAGATCGGCGACGACGACCTTCGCGCCCTCGCTCGCAAATCTGCGCACGGTTGCGAGTCCGATGCCGCTGCCGCCACCCGTCACGACGGCCACGCGGCCCTCGAGTCGCTGCACCATCTCTGTTCTCCTTGCTCAGGTTTGCCCGGAATCAGGTAGCGATGAAGACGTTCTTGACGTCGGTGAAGGAGTCCAGCGCGTCCGGACCGAGTTCCCGGCCGAGACCCGACTGCTTCACGCCACCGAACGGCGTCCAGTAGCGAACGGACGAATGTGAGTTGACAGACAGGTTTCCGGCCTCGATCGCCCGCGAGACGCGGATCGCGCGGCCGACGTCGTTCGTCCAGATCGAACCGGACAGGCCGTACTCGGAGTCGTTCGCGATCCTGATCGCGTCGGCCTCGTCGGTGAACGGCAGCACCACGACGACCGGTCCGAAGATCTCCTCGGTGACCGTCCGGTCGCCGGGTTCAGGAGTGAGAACCGTCGGCGGGAACCAGAATCCCGGTCCGTCCGGCGCGCTTCCCCGGAACGCGACAGGGGCGTCGTCTGGTACGTAAGACGCGACCTTGCCGAGGTGCGCCGCGGTGATGAGCGGCCCCATCTCGGTCGCCTCGTCGCCGGGCTCGCCGACCTTCACGCCCTTGACCGCGGGCTCCAGCAGTTCCATGAACCGGTCGTATACGCTCGCCTGCACGAGGATTCGCGATCGGGCGCAGCAGTCCTGCCCGGCGTTGTCGAACACGCCGTACGGCGCCGTCGCGGCCGCCTTCTCCAGGTCTGAGTCCGCGAAGACGACGTTGGCCGACTTGCCGCCGAGCTCCAGGGTCACCCGCTTCACCTGGTCCGCGCAGCCGGCCATGATCTGCTTGCCGACCTCGGTCGAGCCGGTGAAAACGACCTTGCGCACCAACGGATGCGTGACGAACCGGTGGCCGACGACGCTGCCCTTGCCCGGCAGCACCTGGAACACGCCCTCCGGCAGCCCTGCCTCCAGCGCGAGCTCGCCGAGGCGGATCGCGGTCAGCGGCGTCACCTCGGCGGGCTTCAGCACCACCGTGTTGCCGGCGGCCAGCGCGGGCGCGAACCCCCAGCCGGCGATCGGCATCGGGAAGTTCCACGGCACGATCACACCGACGACGCCGAGCGGTTCGTGGAACGTGACGTTCAGCCCGCCGGGAACCGGGATCTGCTTGCCGAACAACCGTTCCGGCGCGGCCGAGTAGTACTGCAGCACGTCCCGGACGTTGCCCGCCTCCCAGCGCGCGTTGCCGATGGTGTGCCCGGAGTTCTCGACCTCCAGCTGGGCCAGTTCCTCGTTGTGCGCGTCGACCAGCTCGGCGAACCTCCGCAGCAGCCGGCCGCGATCGCCGGGGGCGACGTTCCTCCAGCTCTCGAACGCCTTCTGCGCCCGGACGATCGCCGCGTCCGTCTCTTCGAGAGAGGTGTGCGGCACAGACCGCACGACCTTCTCCGTGGCGGGGTTGATGACGTCGAACGTCACTCGTTTCTCCTCACGGCGCTCTGTTGGGCAACCTCGACGAGAGCCTCGAACAGCCTCAGGTCCTCGATGTCCTGCTCCGGGTGCGACTGCACGCCGACGACGAACCGCGCGCCTTCCAGCTCAACGGCTTCGACCGTCCCGTCGGGCGCCTTCGCGGTGACCCGCAGGCCGTCCGCGACGCGGTCCAGCGACTGGTGGTGATGGCACTGCACGGTCGTCGCGTCGCCGAGAACGTCGTGCAGCCGGGAGTCTCCGACGACCTCGATGTCGGTGTGCCCGAAGACGCCCGGCGCGGGGTTGTGGCCCTCGATGTGCTGGTGCAACGTGCCGCCCAGCGCCACGTTGAGCACCTGCATGCCGCGGCACACGCCGAGCACCGGCAGGTCGAGCTTGAGCGCGGCGTCCACCAGGGCGAACTCGGCGTCGTCGCGGTCGCGGCGCGGTTCGCCGGTCATCTCGTGCTTGTCGGCACCGTAGGCGGCGGGGTCGATGTCCGCGCCGCCCGCGATCACCAGTCCGTCCAGGAACGCGATGCTCTCGGCGGTCCAGGTGCCGACCGGCGGCAGCATGACCGGGTTGCCGCCCGCCTGCACCACGCAGTCGAGGTAACCGCGGTAGAGCACCGCGGCTTCCACGTCCCAGTGCCCGAAGCGCGTGCGCTCCAGGTACGTGCTGATGCCGATGAGTGGCTTAGAGGCGCTCAAACCCGCGTACCTTCTCCCAGTCCGTGACCGCCGCCTCGAACGCTTCGAGCTCGACCCTCGCCGCGTTCAGGTAGTGGTCGACGACCTCCTTGCCGAACGCCTCCCGCGCGATCTCGCTGGCCGCGAAGAGATCCGCCGCCTCCTTGAGCGTGGTCGGCACGGTCGGCCGGTCCGAGGCGTAGGCGTTGCCGACGAACTCGTCCTCCAGCTCCAGCTTCTGCTCGACGCCGTGCAGGCCGGCCGCGATCAACGCCGCCACCGCGAGGTACGGGTTCACGTCGCCGCCGGGCACCCGGTTCTCGAACCGCAGCGACTGCCCGTGGCCGACGACCCGCAGCGCGCACGTGCGGTTGTCCCGGCCCCACGCCACCGCGGTCGGTGCGAACGAGCCCTTCACGAAACGCTTGTAGGAGTTGATGTTCGGCGCGAGGAAGTAGGTGAACTCGCGCAGGGCCGCGAGCTGGCCGGCGAGGAAGTGCTTCATCATCTCCGACATGCCGTGGCCCTCGGCGAACACGGGCTCGCCGTCCTTGGAGCGCAACGACAGGTGGATGTGGCAGGAGTTGCCCTCGCGTTCGTTGTACTTCGCCATGAACGTGAGCGACTTGCCCTGCTGTGAGGCGATCTCCTTGGAGCCGTTCTTGTAGATCGCGTGCTGGTCGCACGTCCGCAGCGCCGTCGTGTACCGGAACGCGATCTCGTGCTGGCCGGGGTTGCACTCGCCCTTGGCCGACTCGACGACCATGCCCGCGCCCGTCATGCCGTTGCGAATGGCCCGCAGCAACGGCTCAACACGCGCGGTGCCGAGCAACGAGTAGTCGACGTTGTACTGGTTCGACGGCGTGAGGTTGCGGTACCCGGCGTTCCAGGCCTGCTCGAACGTGTCGTCGAAAACGATGAACTCGAGCTCGGTGCCGACGTAGCACTCCAGCCCGAGCGCGGCCAGCCGGTCGAGCTGCTTGCGCAGGATCTGCCGCGGCGAGGCGACGACGGGATCGCCGTTCTCCCAGACGAGATCGCACATGACGAGCGCGGTGCCCTCCTGCCACGGCACCCGGCGCAGCGTCGCGACGTCCGGCTTCATCACGAAGTCGCCGTACCCGCGGTCCCAGCTGGACATCTCGAAGCCGCTGACCGGGTTCATCTCGACGTCGACGGCGAGCAGGTAGTTGCAGCCCTCCGCGGAGTGGCCGAGAACCTCGTCGAGGAAGTACTGCGCGGCACACCGCTTGCCCTGCAGGCGGCCCTGCATGTCCACGATCGCGACCAGCACGGTGTCGATCTCACCGGTGTCCACGGCCTCGCGCAATTCCTCGACGGTCAGCATCTCGGCGTTCCTCCAAAGGTATGCCTGCGAGCCATTGGCGGGACCATCTTGACACCACCAGGTGCCGAGCGCCACCCTCAACCACCGGTTTAAAGGACTAGTAGGAGTCCATATGGCCAAGCACGTCGAGTACGAGAAGGTGAGCAGCGACTACCTGGAGCATCGTCAGCTCAAACGTGGTGCGGCAGGGTGGGTCCTGCTGGCCGGGCTGGGTGTCTCGTACGTGATCTCCGGCGACTTCGCCGGGTGGAACTTCGGCCTCGCCCAAGGTGGCTGGGGCGGCATGCTGGTCGCCACGATCCTGATGGCGACGATGTACACGTGCATGGTGTTCGGTCTCGCCGAACTGGCCTCCGCACTGCCCGTTGCGGGTGCCGGCTACGGATTCGCGAGGCGCGCGCTCGGCCCGTTGGGCGGGTACGCAACAGGTATCGCCATTCTGATCGAGTACGCCATCGCACCCGCGGCGATCTCGGTTTTCATCGGCGACTACATCAAGGCTCTGGGTCTGCTCGACGCGACATGGCCGGTGTACCTGGCGTGCTACATCGTCTTCGTCGGCATTCACCTGTACGGCGTCGGCGAGGCGTTGCGGGTCATGTTCGTGATCACCGGCGTCGCGGTCGTCGCCCTGGTCGCGTTCGTGGCGGGCATGATCCCGAAGTTCGATTCCAGCAAGCTCTTCGACATCGGCGACGGCTCGTTCCTGCCGATGGGCGTCACTGGTGCATGGGGCGCGATCGTGTTCGCGATCTGGTTCTTCCTCGCGGTCGAAGGCGTGCCGCTGGCCGCGGAGGAAGCCAGGGACCCGAAGCGCGACATGCCGCGGGGCATCATCGGCGCGATGGTGGTGCTGCTGGTGTTCGCCGCGGCCATCCTGCTGGTGGCACCGGGTGGTGCGGGCTCCAAGGTCCTGGAGGCGTCGGGAAACCCGTTGCCAGAGGCGGTCCGCGCGGCCTACGGCGGCGACACCTTCCTGGCGCAGCTGGTGAACTACGTCGGCCTGGCAGGCCTGGTGGCGTCGTTCTTCTCGATCATCTACGCCTACTCGCGGCAGCTGTTCGCCCTGTCCCGCGCCGGGTATCTGCCGCGCTGGCTGTCCAAGACCGGCAAGCGCAAGACGCCGTACCTGGCCCTGATCGTGCCGGGCACGATCGGGTTCGCCCTGGCCACGATCATGAAGACGGTCGACCCGGTGACGGGCGGCGCACGGCTCATCAACATCGCGGTGTTCGGCGCTGCTCTGTCCTACGTGCTGATGATGGTGTCGCACATCGTCCTGCGTAAGACCGCGCCGGATCTGCCTCGGCCGTACCGCACCCCTGGCGGTGTCGTCACCACGAGCGTGGCTTTGGTGTTGGCCGTTGCTGCGGTCATCGCGACGTTCTTCGTCGACGAGATCGCTGCTGCGGTGACTGCGGGGATCGTGTTGATCGCCGTTGCCTACTACTGGTTCTACAGCCGTCATCACCTGGTCGCGAACGCTCCGGAGGAGGAGTTCGCGGCGATCGCGAAGGCGGAGGCCGAGCTCGACTGACCGAGCTCCAGTACACGGCACAGCCTCAGAAGCTGTGCCGTGTGCTGCCCCACTTCATGGAATCCGCACCCGCAACAATGGCCAACTCGGCCACACCGATCTGTGCCGCGGCCGGCACGACTTGCGAGTTCGCCATCATCGACAGAAAGCTCATCACCACGGCCGCGCCGCGTACGTCTTTGAGTCTGTGGCACGCCCTCAACGCGCTGCGGTACTGCCGTTTGGCCTTGCGCAGCTCACCGATCTCACGACGGGCGTGCCCGAGCTGAACGTCGGCGACGATCCCGGCGGAGGGGTCGATGAAATTCGCCTTCCCGACGAGCGGCTTCAGGATCGCAATCGCTTTGGCTGGATCGCCGAGTCCGCGATGCGCCGCAGCCATGTTGATCAACACGCGCTGCTTTCCCAGCTCGTCACCGAGCTTGCCACGGATCGGCAATGCCAGCTCGTACAGTTCGATCGCTTCGTGCAGGTTGCCCAGCAGCTGGTGCGCGTTGCCCAGGTTGAGCAACGCGGTGCACTCCAGGTTCAGGTCACCGACTTTTCGCGCATGAGCCAGAGCCATCACATGTTGCGGCACCGCCTTCTCAGGCTCACCCGCTGCGCGGTAGGCGCTGCCGAGCGACACGCGTGCTCGTGCCTCACCGTCGGCGTCCTTGAGGGAGATGCAAGCGTCAACCGCAGCGCGCGCCACGTCGCTCCAGTCGCCGGGTCTTCTCAGCAGGAGGTACGGCTTCATGGCCGCGGCCAGATCGCGTTTGAGCTGGCAGGTTGTGGCGGCGAACATGGCCACGAGATTCGGCCACTCGTCGTCCATCCACATCAGTGCGCTCTGCTCGTCCGCGAACCTCTCGCAAGGTGTGCCCGCCGGATCGAACCACTCCACTGCGTTCCGAACGCCTTCGAGGTAGTGACGGGTCAGTCGCCGAGCTGCCACCCGACACAGCTGATCGTCGTCCGCGAGCTCTCTGGCGAACAGGCGCAGCAGGTCGTGCATCACCCACCGGCCGCGCTGCCGATGCTCGATCAACGAGGCCAGTTGCAGCTTTTGAAGGACCCGACGAGCTTCACGTTCCCCGGTCCCGAAGAGGTGTGCCGCCGTTCTCAGGCTCAGGTCCGGCCCTCGATTCACCCCCAGCAGGCGGAACGCCCGTTGTTCGTCGGCGCTGAGCTGCTTGTAGGAGTGAGCGAAGGCCGCCCGCACGGAGCGTGCGTTCAGGTCCAGTTCGGCGAGGCGAGTTCGTTCGTCCTGCATCGAAGCGACGACATCGCCGATCGTCCGAACCGGATCGCCCTTGAGCCACGCGGTGACGATCCACAGCGCGAGCGGCAAACCGCCGCACAGCTCAACGAGCGTGTCTGTACCCGTCTCGCGGAGACGAGCAGCGTCCAGCTCCACGCTGAGCCAGTGCCGGAGCAGCTGGATGCAGGCGTCATCGGGCAGCACAGGCACGGTGATGTGCTTTGCACCCTCCAGCTCCGTGAGCCTGTGCCGGCTCGTCACCAGCAAGCGGTGAGCCGGGTTGCCCGGTATCAACTGCTGCAGCCTGGACGCCGACGAGACGTTGTCGACGATCAGCAGCGTCGGCGGCCTCTCGGCGAGCACCGTCTGCCACAGACTCACGCGACCCTGAACACTCGGCGGGATGTGCTTGACCGGCACACCGGCGGACACCAGCAAAGTGTCGAGCGCCTGCGCAACCGTGAGCTGCAGGTTCTCGTCGTCGTACCCCTGCATGTCGATCATCAGGAAGCCGCCGGGGAACTGCCCCCGGACCTGCCAGGCCACGTACGTGACGAGCGTTGTCTTACCGATCCCCGCCATACCGTCCACGGCCGCGACGGCGATCGATGAGCCCGGACGAAGCACGTCGAGCAGTGCCGTCACCTGGTCATCGCGGCCAACGCACAAAGGCTCCCGTGGTAAGCCTTTCGACGCGGTCATGGGTGGTGTGTCCACGTTCAGCGCGATCGTACCGGCCTGCACGACCTTGCCGAAAACTGTGCCGTGCGCATGGTTGGTCTGCTTGGACACCGAGGGAGTATGGCAGCACCACCTGGGATCGAGCACCTCATGGCAGGATCGGGCCTGTGAGTGACATTCAACGAGTGGGAGTCGTCGGTTCCGGCCTCATGGGTTCCGGAATCGCCGAGGTGAGCGCCCGCGCCGGCCTCGACGTCATCGTCGCCGAGGTCAACGTGGACGCGGCCGCCGCAGCGCAGGGGCGGATCGCCTCATCGCTGGCCAGGGGCGTCAAGTCGGGCAAGCTGAGTGAATCCGACCGCGAGGCCGCACTGGGCCGCATCCGGTTCACCACCGACATCGGCGAGTTCGCCGACCGGCAGTTCGTGGTCGAGGCGGTCGCCGAGAACGAGCAGATCAAGACCGATGTCTTCACCGCGCTCGACAAGGTCGTGAAGGACGAGGACGCCATCTTCGCGTCCAACACGTCATCCATCCCGATCATGAAGCTGGGCATGGCGACCCAGCGCCCCGAGCAGGTCATCGGCGTGCACTTCTTCAACCCGGTGCCCGTGCTGAAGCTCGTGGAGATCGTGCCGTCCCTGCTGACCGGCGCCACCACCCAGGTCCGCGCCGAAGCGTTCGTGCGCGCCACCCTCCACAAGGAGGTCATCCGCTCGCAGGACCGCGCCGGCTTCGTGGTCAACGCGCTGCTGATCCCCTACCTGCTGTCCTCGATCCGCATGCTCGAGTCCGGCTTCGCCTCGGCCGACGACATCGACAACGGCATGGTGCTCGGCTGCGCGCACCCCATGGGCCCGCTGCGCCTGACGGACCTGATCGGCCTCGACACCACGAAGGCGATCGCCGAGTCGATGTACGACGAGTTCAAGGAGCCGCTGTACTCGCCGCCGCCGTTGCTGCTGCGGATGGTGGACGCGGGCCTGCTGGGCAAGAAGTCCGGCCGCGGATTCCACAACTACGCCAAGTGATCTGACGCGAAAGGCCCGCTCTACGGAGCGGGCCTTTTCGCTCCCTGACCGCAGCACCAGTTGGCAGTAGAAATACGCTCGATGATCTTGAGTTGGTGGTACTTGCAGACGCCAGAAGCCGACGACGCGCGAGGCTAGACAGCGGCTTCCAGCCGGTTCATCGAGTGCTGGATCAGTCCGACCAGCACGGTCTTCGAGGACTCCCGGTCCCGCGCGTCGCACAGCACCACCGGAATCGCCTCGTCGATGTCGAGCGCGTGCCGGACCTCGTCCACCGTGTACAGCTGCGACCCGTCGAAGCAGTTCACGGCGACGACGAACGGAATCCCGCGGTGCTCGAAGAAGTCGATCGAGGGGAACGACGAGTCCAGCCGCCGCGTGTCCACCAGCACGATCGCGCCGATCGCACCGGTCGCGAGCTCGTCCCACATGAACCAGAACCGGTTCTGGCCCGGCGTGCCGAACAGGTACAGCACGACCGTCGTGTTGATGGTGATGCGCCCGAAGTCCAGGGCGACGGTCGTCGTGTCCTTGCCCTCGATCCCGGCGAGGTCGTCGACGTGCACGCCGGCCTCGGTGAGCAGTTCCTCGGTCCGCAGCGGCGGGATCTCGGACACCGACGCGACCATGGTGGTCTTGCCGGTGCCGAAGCCGCCCGCGATGACGATCTTGACCGCGGTCGGCACGGTCAGCTGGACGTCAGATCCCACGAACACCATCCAGTACGGCCTGCAGGAGATTCCGGTCGGGAATCTGGGGGGAGGAGTTCTGCACGATCACGTCACCGCGTTCGATCAGGTCCGACAGCAGGACCTTCACGACGATGAGGGGGACGTCGAGGTAGGCGGCGACCTCGGCCACCGACAGCGGGCGTGCGCACAGGGCCATGATCTCGCGATGTTCGACCGTCAGCGACGTCTGGTCGGACGCAAACGAGGAGGCACGGACCTGCGTCACCAGGTGCAGATCAGGCGCGTTCGGCCGGGTGCGGCCGCGCACCATGGCGTACGGCCGCACGAGAGGCCCCGCGGCCTCGTCGTACCACCAGTCCTCCCGCGCGGTCATCAGCGCGACTCACGCGCCGAGGGGACGGTCGCGGTCTCTGCGCGCGGGGCCGACGAGAGGTAGGTGCCGACCCGCTTGACCAGCATGTTCATCTCGTAGGCGATCATGCCCATGTCGGCGTCCTCCTCGCCCAGCACCGCGAGGCACGCTCCGTGGCCGGCCGCCGTGACGAACAGGTAGGCGTGCTCCATCTCGACGATGGTCTGCCGCACCGCGCCGCCGCCGAAGTGCCGGCCCGTGCCGCGGGCGAGCGACTGGAACGCCGACGCCATCGCGGACAGGTGCTCGGAGTCGTCGCGCGACAGCCCTGCCGAACGGCCCAGCAGAAGTCCGTCCGCCGACAGCACGACCGCGTGACGGGCGCCGACCACGCGCTGGATCAGGTCCTCCAGCAACCAGTTCAGTTCGCCGTGCTGGCTGGTGTTGTCCTTCATGACGAGGGGGCTCCTTCTGATCTCCAGTCGTCGGTCAGCCGAGCGTCACGGGTGCCGCGCTGGAACGCGGCGAGCCCGTCTCGGGTCCGCTCTGCTGACCTGTCGCTGCTCATCGGATCGACGGGCGGTGGCTCCTCAGAGGACTGCATGAGCTGCGGCGCGAGGTTCTGCCGCTTCTTCCTGCGGGGAAGGGGTGTCTTCCCGTCCGGCGGAGGTGCCGCGGGGGTTGGTTCGTCCACCGATGCGTTTGTTGCGGAAACGTCTGGGGGCGGCGTCGAGTTCACCATCGCGGTCAGCCCGGCGTGCAACGCCTCGTGCACCTCGGGCGTCACGGTCACCGGGAAGCTCGGGTGTTCCTCGACGTGGCCGTGGTGGTGGTCGTGGAACGACCGCACCGGCATCTGCGTGGTCTCGGTGATGTCGCCGGCGGCGCTGTGCGGGGCGACGATGTTCGGCGGCAGCACGCACAACGCGACCGTGCCGCCGTAGGGCGAGTCGCGCAGCTCCACCTTGATGCCCCGCCGCGCGGCGAGCCGGGCGACGACGAACAGGCCCAGCCGGGACTCCCCGCGAAACGCCATGGTCTCGAAGTCCGGCGGGTTGGAGAGCTTCGCGTTGGCCTGGAGGCGCTCCTCCTGCGTCATGCCGAGCCCGTGGTCCTCGATCTCGATCACGATCCCGTGCGGCACGGCGTTGGAGTGGACGATCACCTCGGACCGCGGCGACGAGAACGCCGTCGCGTTGTCGACGAGCTCCGCGAGCAGGTGGATGGTGTCGGCGACGGCCACGCCGACCAGCGCGCGGTCCGGCACCGGGTTGACCCTGACCCGGACGTACTGCTCGGTCTCGGCGACCGCGGAGCGGATGACGTCGCTCAGCCGCACCGGCTTGCGCCACTGCCTGCCCGGCTGCTCGCCGGCGAGGATGATCAGGTTCTCCGCGTTGCGGCGGGCCCGCGTCGCCAGGTGGTCCAGCTGGAAGAGCGAATCGAGCTGGTCGGGGTGCTCCTCCTCCCGCTCCAGCTTGTCGAGGATCTTGAGCTGCCGGTGGACGAGCCCCTGGTTGCGGTGCGCGATGTCGAGGAAGACCCGGTTCACACCCTCACGGGCCTGCGTCTCCTTCACCGCCGCCGCGACCGCCGTGTACTGGGCGGTGTTGAACGCGTCCGCGACCTGGCCGATCTCGTCGTTGCCGTAGTCCAGCGGGGGCATGTCGCGGTGGACGTCCACCTGCTCGCCGCCACGCAGGCGCGCCACGATGTGCGGCAGCCGTTCCTGCGCCAGCCGCAGCGTGTCCTCCCGCAACGACGCCAGCCGCGTGACCAGCGCCCTGCTCACGAGCCGGTTCGAGATGCGCAACGCCAGCACGATGCCGACGACGACCGCGAGCAACGCGATGAGGCTGCCGATCAGCACGGCGGTGAACCGGCTGTTGGCCTTGGCGAGGCCCAGGTCGGCGGCGTCCCCGACCTGCCGGACCGCGATCCCGACGAGCTTGTCGTGCACCGGACCGGCCGCCGCACGCCACTGCTGGTCGGTGACGGCCGTGTCGTTGTTGATGATCCGGCCTTCGAGGTCGAGCAACGTCCGGTACTCCGAGCTCGTGCGCAACTCGTCGTACTGCGCGCGCGGCTGCTCCAAGGCGAACGGGATCGTGGAGTCGATGCTCGAGTGATAGGCACCCACGAGCCGCACGAACTCAACGCGCTCGGCCGGGGTGAACGTGCCGTTGAGCAACCCGCGCGAGCCGATCGTGGTGCCGCGGGACATCCAGTCGGCGGCCTGGAAGATCGTGACGGCCTGGATGTTCGCCTGGCCGGACTCCGCGTCCGGCACGAGCCGCGCCTGGCGGGAGAACAGCGCCACGCCCGCGTCGAGCAGGCTGTTGTAGTAGTCGTAGACCGCCTGCGGGTTCGCCGCGCCCGACGCGACCTGCGAACGCTGCTGCGGCAGTTCGTTCAACACCGAGTTGAGGGCGTTGATCCGGTCGGCGATGTCCTGCGGCGAGCTGTCCGAGAGCTCGGCGAACGCGTCCTTCATCTTCCGGACCGACTCGTCGGTCGCGTCCTGCTGCCGCTTCAGCGCGGCCGCGTCCACCCCGCCCGCCTTGCTCAGCACCTCAAGGCTCAGCTGACGTTCCTTCTGCAGCCCGACGAACGCCTCGACGGACGGGATCGCGGCGTCCTTGACGCTCGACGCGATCGACCGCATGTAGATACCGTCAAAAAGGGTGTAAGAGGAGAAAACGGCCCACATGACCAGGAGCACCACGCTGGGAACGACCACGACACCGGCCAGCCGCGACCGAATGGTCCGGGGGTTGGTCGGTGTGTAACCGCTCTTCTCGTTCACAGCGCTCTCACGGTCTCCTGTGTCCCACGGCTAGCGCTGCGGGTAACCCGAGTCACTCCTTCGGCTGAAATTAGGTTACAAGTAGCGATCATCGTTACCCAATGACAGCGATCACACGCAGTACGCGGTTGGCAGGCTACCCAGTCGAGTGAGCGGAGCAACACCCGGTACGAGGGTTCTCACAAGGCAAGAACCCCCGTACGGGCTAGTTCTGGCGGTCGTTCTACGGCCGCTCCACCGCGACGACGGTGTAGGTCGTCTCCGGCGTCGGCGGCGTGCTGAACCGGGCATTCGGCAGGTAGAGGCGTTTGCCGAACGCGGCGACCGTCGTAGGAACGTCGAACCGCGCGTCCGTGCGTTCCGCCGCAAGCGTCGCGCCGTCACGACTGAGGGTGTAGCGCGCGACTTTGTTCAGCCTGTTTTGCACCACGTACAACTGGCGCCCCTCACGCAACAGACCGTCACCATTCGTGAGTGTTTGACCGTGCAAATTAACACTTGTGGTCATGCCCGATCGTGCATCGATTCGGAACAGCAGCCCGGTGTTGCTCTGCACGGCGAGCAGGCCGCCGTCGAGCCCGGTGACGATGCCGTTGAGGTTCGTCGCGCCGGGCGTGACGACGAGGTCGCCGGTCAGCGCCAGGGTCCGGTGCGGCTTGAGGTTCAGCGGCACCTCGTACAGGACCGCCTTGCGCGAGTCGGTGAACCACGCCGACCTGTCGGTCAGCACGACGTCGTTGACGAACGTGTCCGTGGTCGCGAACTTGAACGTCGCGAGCAACACGCCCGTACGGGTGTCGTAGACGCGTCCGTCGCCACCGACACCACCCGCGACCCACAGCCGTTTGCGCCCGTCGACCTTCATGCCGAGCGATGGCGTGCCCGGCCCCTTCGCGAGCACCTTGCCCTTGCCGGTGCGCAGGTCCGCCGCGTAGATCGACCCGTCGGCCCGCGACCCGAAGTAGGCCGTGGTGCCGCTGATCGCGATGCCTTCGGGTTGCCACCCGTTGGGCAGGGAGAACTCCGTCGGGAACTGCTGGGAACCGTGCTGCGAACCGTCTGCGGTGGCCGGCGCGGCCGCGGTGAGCGTGACGCCCAGAACCGCCGCGAGCAGGACACCGAATCTGCGGTACATGCCGCCTCCTCCTCGGATTGGGGTGCGCCTCGATCCTTCTCCAGGTGGCGGCCGAACCGGAGTTTTCTCAGCAATCCGACATGTCTACAGCTCAGCGGCGGCGCCCCGGCCTGCCAACTCGGGCCACTGCTGCCACTCCACGCCGGTCGGCAGCTCTCCCCCGGTCTCCATGAACTCGACGCACGCTCGCAGCACCGCATCAGCAGGGCACTGGGCGCTTGCCGGAAACTCGTTGTCGCTGTTCATGTAGTAGTACAAGACGATTTCAGCCTGCAAAGGCCCGGTTTCCCGGTTCCTGCTGTACAGGCCGCGGCGATGGTTCCCGCCCGCGTACCGCAGCACTCCAAGGTCCCCGTTCAGTCCCACGTTCAAGATCACCCGGTTCGGGGAAGCGGCGTCGAGAACCTCGAGCAAGATCGGGTAGTCAACTCCCCGTACCCTCAGGAGGAGTGCCTCCAGCTCTGCGGAAGTCCGGACCAGCGTCGGTTCGTCGGTGCCCTCGTCACCCCAGATTTCTAGCTCCACGACGCTGCTGCCCCTCCTGTGTAGGTCTTCGTCATGAACCGGCCGTCTGGCGTCACTCCTGGACCGTCAGGCTGCTGCCCTCGGGAAGCACGACCGGAAGCAGCGTGTCACATCCGAATCGCCCCCTGCAGGGAGTGTTGTTCAGGACCACCGTCGCGTGTTGGATGCCGTTGCGCGCCATGTGGACCGCGATCTTGATCTCCACATCCGCAGCCGTTACCGGCGTGCCCGGTATGCCCATGTCGAGGAGATGTTGCTCGGCAGCCTGCCACCACTCATCGTGGCCGCTGATCAACTCGCGTGCGGGCGTGTCGAGCGAATCGGCGTCCGTGAACCATCGGCCGTGGGTCTTCCGGCCCGATCGAGGTTGCACCGGCGGCGGAAGGTCGCGGCGCAATTGGTCGACGTGCTCGGGGCTACCTGGTTGAGGAGGCCTTTCTCGTGACGGTCTCTGCGGCAGAGCCGCTGTTCGAGCTCCTCCTGCGCTGGTAGGTGTGCTCCTGTCGAGCTCCAGGCTGTGCAGGATCTTCTGAGTTCCGTCTACTCCAGCCCCAAGGTGACGGTGAAGTTCTGCCATGCCCTCAATGGCATCCGTGAACTGCGCGCTCGCAGTCTCGACGTCCGCTTGGAGGCTGCCTTCGGCGGCTGACTTCAGCAGGTCCCGTGCTTCCTCTGCCCACTCCGCGGCGGTTCGAAGCGCGGCGCCGGCCTCCACCGCCTTGTCGAGCACCGCGTTGAGCCCCTCGCCGACTTCTCCCAGTGAAGCCACACCTCAACACCTCGCCCGTTCCTGGCAATCCGACATGTCTACAGCTCAGCGGCGGCCTCGGCGATGAGCTCCAGCGACTCCCCGGTGTCCAGCGCCAGCTGCCGCGAGCCCGCGAACCTCTGCGCGCACTGCTCGACCAGCCCCGGTTCCTCGACGTACTCGCCCTTGACGAACGTCTCCAGGTACGCCACGTCGTTGTGCTGGCGGTGCGGGAAGCCCAGCAACGTGAACGGCGACCCCATCGCCGGATAGGCCCCGGCACCGCGCGGCACGACGCGCACGCTCACCGTCGGATGTTCGCTGACCTCCATCAGGTGCAGCAGCTGCGCCTTCATCACCCGCGGCCCTCCGACGACCTGCCGCAGCACGGCTTCCGGGAACACGGCCTGCACGATCAGCGGGTCCTTGTCCTTCAGGCGGCTGGACCACGCCTCCCGCGCCATCGCGAACCGGGCGATGCGGACCGGGTCGTCGGCCTGCATCGCGGCGTTGGTGTAGCCGGGGAGTTGAAAGACGGCCGGCACGAGGTCCGTCGTGAACACGCGCAACAACGTCGCCTCGAACACCAGATTCACGAAGTCCGCGGCCGGATCGAAGTTCAGCGCGGTGCCGAGCGCGCGCGTACGGACTTGTTCCGCGTGCTGCGCGCGCAGCACCACGGCTTGCCATTCCGGGGTCGGCACCTTGTAGACGTAACCGAGCGCCATGACGTCCACGGGCGACGAGGGCTGCACCGCGTTCTCCATCATGGACAGCTTGGCGCTGCTGAAGCCCACGCGCTGGCCGGCCTCGGTGAGGCTGAGCTCGCGCTCGTTGCGCCACCCGGCCAGCTGCCGCCCGATGGCGCGTTCGAGCGTCGTGGCCCGGAAATCCTTCGGCATACCGCGAAGGATATGACCAATTCGGATTCCCGAATGGGACCACCCGGTGTGGACAACCCTTTAGCACCGGATTTCCTCGTTTATCCGAACCCTATGCCGTTAAACGACCGTGCGTGCAATTTACTATTGATAGCGCTTCGTGCGCGCGTGAGCACGCACGAGATCATGGAACCTGAACGCGTCGTCTCCGACCTCGGTCAGCAACGACTTCTCCACCAGGTCGTCCAGCGCGTCCTCGACGTCGCAGTCGGACTCCCCCGCGATCGCCGCCGCCGCCGGAACGCCGAACGTGCCCGGCTGCCACGCGCACAGCCGGTAGAGCCGCGCCTGCCGTTCCGGAAGCTCCACATAGGACCGATCGAGCAGCTGCCCGATGCGCCCGTCGTCGGCGAGCGGTTCGACGTCGATCTCCTGCGACTGCGGGAGGTTCAGCTTCACCCGGCTGGTCACGAGCACCGTCCCGGACGCGGGCAGCAGCCGCGTCACCTGGTCGGCGGAGTCCACGTTGTCCAGCAGAAGAGTGAACTGCCGTCTGATCACGAGGCTGCGGAACACCGCCGGCCTGTCGTCGGCGTCCACGCCGGTGAGCCGGAACGCCCGCAACAACTGATCGAGATCCTGCGTGGCCAGATCGACGTACAGCTGGTCGCCGGATCGCCGTTCCTGCAACCACTTCAGCGCCAGCGCGGTCTTCCCCACCCCGCCGGGGCCGCTCAGCACCGTCACCCCACCGGCCCTGATGCCCGCCAGCTCGGCGTCCCTGCCCACGAAGTGCCGCGGCGGCAGCGGTGGCCGGAACTGCGGAGGCACCTCGTTCCAGCCGCGGAAGCGAATCGCGCCTGTGGCGGTGCCCGCGGTGCCTGTGGTGCCCGTCAAAACGTCACTCATCACCCGTACCTCCCCAACACGTTGAAGTTACGGGCTTTCCTCTTCTTACGTCAGACAGCCATAGAGTGATCGCACGTCAGTGCGGCACCCGTGTTCGACGTGGCGGTCTTCACCTGACGCCCGTTGATGATGATCTTGCACGTGAGCTCGCCGTGCACGCCTTCAAGCCTGATCGCCACCCGCCCCTTGCGCGCGCCCATCCGCTCGAACGGCATGTCGGGGTTGCGCAGCGTCCGTTCCTCCTCGCCGGGAAACGCGTAGGTGAGCTGATCGGTCGTGCCCGATCCCTCCACCACCACACGGATGTTGGGCGCTACCGCGCAGCCGGTGCTTCCGGCCAGCAGCAGGCCCACGAGTAAGGCGGCGGTCTTCATGTCGGGAACGGTAGGAAACAGGGGCCCGCGGACACATCAGCCTGAAGGCTCAAGAAGGGTCCACCATCAGACTGACAACCCGAGGCGGCGCAGGCATTCCTCGACCCGGAACCGCTCGATCTCGCGGTCCATCCCCTCCGGCAAGAGGCGCAACCGGTGCTCTACCTCCAACGCCGCGCAAGCCTGCACGAGCAGCGCGTCATAGGCCTGACGAGCGGCGATCTTCTTGACCGCCGACGTCCCCGGCTCGAAACAGGCCAACGTCCGGCGCACACGACGAAGGTCGGCCGCGATTCGTTCGATCGGCCGATGGTCGGACACCGGGGCAGGTGGACGAAGCCTGCGCAGCACCTTCATCAGATCGAAGGCCACCCCTCCAAGCTACCCCGCCTGCAGCGCCAGGAAGAGGTCCACGCGGGCCTCGAACTCCGCCAGGTCGATCCCGAGCAGGTCCTCCACGCGTCCCACCCGGTACCGCAACGTGTTCACGTGGACGTGCAGCTTGGCCGCCGCCGCGGTCCACGAGCCGGAGCAGTCCAGGAACACCTTCAACGTCCCGGTGAGATCCGACCCGTGCTCGGCGTCGTAGTCCAGCACCGGACCGAGCAGCCTTCGCCGCAACGACGTCCGCAGCTCTTCCGGAACCCCGGCGAGCAGCAGTTGGTAGAGCGCGATCTCCTCGCCCGCCACCACGCACGTGCGACCGCCGCGCCGTTCGCCGAGCCGACGCGCGTGCGTTGCCTCCTCCGCGGCGCCACGCAGGCCGCGCCATTCGACCGGCGAGCTGATGCCGATCAGGACCCGGGACGACCCGAGGCCCGGTTCCATCACACGCATCGCCTCGCGCACGTCGTCCGGCAGCGAGTCGTCGGCTTTCGCGACCGCGTAGACCATGTCGCCGACGGGCGTGACCAACGCCTGCGGCAGCGTCTCCTCCAGCACGGCGGCCGCGAGGTCCGTGCGCTGATCGGAGGTGACGGCGCTGATCACCCGCAGGCGGGTGTTCTCCAGTCCGGCGGCGGCCAGCCGTGACTCGACGTCCGCCGAGCCGGTCAGCACCGCGGTGACGAGCGGGCCGGCGGTCCGGTTCTCGATCTGGCGGCCCTGGGCCTGACGGAGGCGTTCCAGCCCGACCAGGGACGCGAGCTCGGCAGCGGCCTCTTGCTGCGGTTCGCCGCCCACGACGAGGATCCAGCTGGTGAGCCGGTTGCCGCCGCGTTCGGAGACGGGCACGAGCGTCATGCCCCTGACCGTCTTCGGGAGCCTGTCGGCCTGCAGGAACTCCTTGACCAGCGTGACCCGATCCAGCAACTCGCCGCCCGCCACGACCCGGCCGGCCGTCGACAGCACCCAGCACGGCGCGTTCAGCTCGTGGCCGCCTGCCAGCAACAGCGCGGGCAGACCGGAGCCCTCCGCGACGACGTTCAGAAGCCGGCGGTGGCGGGACAGGCCGACGAGCTCCATCGACACGCGTTCGGTGATCGTCGCGAACGACAGGTCGACCGGCACCTCCAGCAGCGGCACGTGGTGGCGCACGCAGGCGTCGACGAGATCGGCGGGCAGTGACCGGTTCTCGGTCTCGGACGCGGCCAGGCCGGCCACACGGGCCGTGGCGAGCGAGCGGACGAACGTCTCGGAGTCCTGCGGGCTGTGGTGCCAGAGCAGGCCGGACAGCACGAGCTCCCCTCCGGACAGATACCGGCTGGGGTCGGGCAGCTCCGTTCCGTACACGCGGGTGACCGTGCGATCGAGCTGGTCTTCACCGGTTTGCAGGCTCAGGCGCAGTTCCGGCATCTGCAGCAACGTCCGCAGGAGCAACATGAGAGGTCACTTTCGTCCATTCGTGTTTGTAGGAAAGCACAAATTCGTTACGTGTAGGAGCCTGCTGATTCATGTGTCCCGGCCGTAGAGGTACGGACCTCTGGGTCTGTGTACTGGCTCACAACGAGATGGGAGGGCGAGTGACGATCTCCACGCATGTGCTGGACGCGGCACGAGGCAGGCCGTTCGCGGGCATCGCCGTGTCGCTGCAGCGCCGCGACGGGACCGAGGTGGGTGCCGCCGAGACGAACGCCGATGGCCGGATCACCGGATGGGGTGATGGCCTGGAGGCCGGGGTGTACCGGCTGGTGTTCGACACGGCGGAGGCCGCGCCGTTCTTCCCCGAGGTCGTGCTCACGTTCGACTACTCCGATCCGGCGCAGCACTACCACGTGCCGCTGCTGCTCTCGCCGTTCGCCTACTCCACCTACCGAGGTAGCTGACGATGGACTTCCTTCGACCGGAAACGCTTGCGGAGGCGTTGGAGCTGAAGGCCTCCCGGCCGGACGCCGTGCCGATCGCCGGTGGCACGGACGTCATGGTGGAGCTGAACTTCGACCACCGCAGGCCCGCCGCGCTGCTCGACCTGACCCGGATTCCCGAACTCCAGCGGTGGGAAGCCGGGCTGCGGGTCGGTGCGGGCGTGCCGTACGTGCGGATCATCGACGAGCTGGGCGCGGAACTGCCCGGTCTGGCCATGGCCGCGCGAACGGTCGGGTCGCCGCAGATCCGCAACCGCGGCACGGTCGGCGGCAACCTCGGCGCGGCCTCCCCCGCGGGAGACACGCACCCGGTGCTGCTGGCGTCCGACGCGGTGATCGAGGTGGCCTCGGTGCGCGGGACGCGGATGATCCCGGCCGCCGACTTCTACCTCGGGGTCAAGCGGAACGCGCTGGAGCAGGACGAGCTGATCGTCGCGGTTCACCTGACGCCTGCCAAGGGGCCACAACAGTTCTCCAAGGTGGGCACGCGCAACGCCATGGTGATCGCGGTGTGCTCGTTCGGGATCTCCTTGTTCCCCGAGGAGAACCGGGTGGGCGCCGCCGTCGGGTCCGCCGCTCCCACTCCGCGCCGGGCTCACGACGCCGAGGCCTTCCTGGCTTCGGAGCTGGACTTCAAGAACCCCAAGCCGTTGCTGGACTCGGTGAAGCGCGAGTTCGGGGAGCTGGTCTCGCAGGCCGCGTCGCCGATCGACGACGTGCGCGGGTCGGCGGCGTATCGCAAGCACGCGCTGGCCGTGATGGCTCGCCGGACGCTGGGCTGGGCGTGGCAGGAACTTCTGGACGGGGAAAAAGCATGCGCGTGAACGTGACGGTCAACGGCGAGCAGCGCCAGGCCGACGACGTCTGGGAAGGCGAGTCGCTGCTGTTCATGCTGCGCGAGCGGCTCGGGCTGCCCGGCTCGAAGAACGCCTGCGAGCAGGGCGAATGCGGTTCCTGCACGGTGTACCTGGACAAGGTGCCGGTGTGCGCGTGCCTGGTCGCGGCCGGGCAGGCGCAGGACCGGGAGGTCCGCACGGTCGAGGGGCTCGCCGAGGGCGATCGGCTGGACCCCGTGCAGGAGGCGTTCGTCGAGGCGGGCGCGGTGCAGTGCGGGTTCTGCACGCCTGGTCTCGTGGTGGCGGCGCACGACCTGCTGGACCGCGTGCCGGCGCCGTCCGACCCGGAGATCCGCGAGGCGCTGGCCGGGAACCTGTGCCGCTGCACGGGGTACGAGAAGATCCTGGACGCCGTGCGATTGGCGGCGTCGCGCCGATGATCGTCCTCGACCGCTGCGCGGTGTCCACTGTGGATTCGAACGGGACCGAGCACGCCTCCGGGCACGTCGTCGTCGACGCCGGCCGGATCGTCTCGGTCGGTTCGGGTCCGGCGGCTCGGCCCTACGAGTCGCACACCTACGTCGACGCGTCGTCGTGCCTGGTCACGCCCGGGCTGATCAACACGCACCACCACCTGTACCAGTGGGCGACGCGGGGACTGGCTCAGGACGCGACGCTGTTCGAGTGGCTGACGACGCTGTACCCGGTGTGGCGCGGGCTGGACGACTCGGTGACGCACGCCGCCGCGTCCGCCGGCCTGGCGCGGCTGGCGTTGACCGGCTGCACGCTGGCCGCCGACCACCACTACGTCTTCCCGTCCGGCGGCGGTGACGTGTTCAACGCGCTGGTGTCGGCGGGGCGGCGGATCGGGATCCGGCTGGAGGCGATCCGCGGGTCGATGGACCGGGGCCAGTCGCACGGCGGGTTGCCGCCGGACAACCTGGTCGAGGAGACCGAGGCCGCGCTGGTCGCGACCGAGCAGGCGATCGGTGACTACCACTCGACCGCGGACGACGCGCTGGTTCGCGTTGCCGTGGGGCCGTGCTCGCCGTTCTCGGTGTCGAAGGAGCTGATGACCGGCGCGGCCGCGTTGGCGCGACGGCACGGCGTCCGGCTGCACACCCACCTCGCCGAGACGATGGACGAGGAAGAGCAGTGCCTGGCGGAGAACGGGTGCACGCCGACCGAGTACGCCGAGCAGCTCGGCTGGCTGGGATCGGATGTGTGGCTCGCGCACACCGTGCATCTGAACGCCGACGCGGTGAAGCGCATCGGTGCGACCGGGACGGGCTCCGCGCACTGCCCGACGTCCAACGGGCGCCTGGGCACCGGGATCGCGCCGGTGCGCGACCTGCTGGACGCGGGTGCGCCGGTCGGGCTCGGCGTCGACGGTGCGGCGTCCAATGAGGACGGTGGACTGGTGGTCGAGCTGCGTTCGGCGCTGTACCAGGCCCGTCAGCGAGGCGGACCGGGTGCTCTCGACGCCCGCAAGGCGTTGTGGATGGGCACGATGGGCGGCGCGCAGGTGCTGGGCCGGGCGGACGCTTTGGGCTCGATCGAGCCGGGCAAGGTGGCGGACCTCGCGGTCTGGGATCTGTCCGGAATGGACTACGCGGGTATCGCGGACCCGGTGGCGGCGCTGGTGCTCGGCACTCCCCCGCCGTTGAAACTGTTGATCGTGGGCGGCCGGGTCGTGGTGCGGGACGGGGTTCTGCTGACGGCGTCGACCGACGAGCTGGCGCGTGATCTTTCCGCCGCCAGTCTGAAGCTCCAGGAGGCAGCGCGATGACCCTCACTCCCGCCGAACTCACCTCCGCGGTGTCGGGTGGCATCGGGACGTCACCGCAGCGCCCGGACGGCAACCTCAAGGTGCGCGGCGAGTTCGCCTACGCCTCCGACCTGTGGCACGAGGACATGATCTGGGGCGCGACCCTGCGCTCACCGCACCCGTATGCCCGCATCACGTCGGTGGACATCACCGAGGCGCTGAAGGTGCCGGGCGTGTACGCGGTGCTGACGCACTCGGACGTGCCTGGGCGCAACCTGTACGGGTTGGAGCACAAGGACCAGCCGGTGCTGGCGGTCGACATCGTCCGCTATCAGGGCGAGGCGGTGGCGCTCGTCGGTGCCGACCACCCGGAGACCGCGCTGCGGGCGATGAAGAAGATCGTCGTGACCTACGACGTGCTCGAACCCGTGGTGGACATGGAAACCGCCGTGGACGACACGCCGCTGCACCCCGGCGGGAACCTGGTGCGGCACGTGCCGATCCGGCGTGGTTCGCAGGACGTCCAGGCCGATGTCGTGGTGACCGGCCGGTACGAGGTCGGGATGCAGGACCAGGCGTTCCTCGGTCCGGAGTCCGGGCTGGCGGTGCCGGCGACCGACGGTTCGGTCGATCTGTACATCGCGACGCAGTGGCTGCACGTCGACCGCGACCAGATCGCCGCCGCGCTGGGGTTGCCGCAGGAGCAGGTGCGACTGACGTTGTCCGGCGTCGGCGGGGCGTTCGGTGGCCGTGAGGACCTGTCGATGCAGGTGCACGCGTGTCTGCTGGCGCTGTACACCGGCAAGCCTGTGAAGATGGTCTACAACCGCGAGGAGTCGTTCTACGGGCACGTGCACCGCCACCCGGCCGTGCTGTACTACGAGCACGGCGCCGACCACACCGGCAAGCTGGTCTACGTTCGTACTCGCATGTACCTGGACGGCGGTGCCTACGCGTCCTCGACCCCCGCTGTCGTGGCCAACGCGGCGACGCTGGGCGTCGGGCCGTACGAGGTCGACAACGTGACCGTTGATGCCTACGGCGTCTACACGAACAACCCGCCTTGCGGTGCGATGCGCGGATTCGGTGCGGTGCAGGCAGGTTTCGCCTACGAGTCCCAAATGGACAAACTGGCAGAGGCTCTCGGGATGTCGCCCGTCGACGTCCGGGTGCGCAACGCGATGACCGAGGGTTCGGTGATGCCGACCGGTCAGGTGGTCGACTCCGCCGCGCCCGTCGCGCAGCTGCTGAAGCTGGTGCAGGACAAGCCGTTGCCCGCAGGCACGTCGTCCGACATCCGCGAACTGCCCGGTGGCGTGTCCAACACGACCCACGGCGAGGGTGTCGTGCGCGGTGTCGGTTATGCCGTCGGCATCAAGAACATCTGCTTCTCCGAGGGCTACGACGACTACTCGACCGCTCGCGTGCGGGTGTCGATGGTCAACGGAGAGCTGGCCGCCGCCGTGCACACCGCCGCCTGCGAGGTCGGCCAGGGCCTGGTGACGATCATGCAGCAGATCGTGCGGACCGAACTCGGCATCGAGCGCGTGACCGTGCTGCCGATGGACACCACGATCGGCAACGGCGGTTCCACGTCGGCGTCGCGCCAGACCTACGTGACCGGTGGCGCGGTGAAGGCCGCCTGCGCGATCGTGCGCGACCGGCTGGCGGGCCGCACCGACATCGGCGCGGAAGTGATCGACGAGACCACCGAGTGGCGGCACCGCGCGACCGAGTCGCTCGATCCCGTTACCGGGCAAGGCAACGCGCACGTCCAGTACGGCTTCGCCGCGCACCGCGCCGTCGTCGACGTGGACGTCGATCTCGGACTCGTGCGCGTGGTCTCGCTGGACTGCGCCCAGGACGTCGGTCGCGCGTTGAACCCGCAGGCCGTGGTGGGTCAGATCCAGGGCGGTTCCGCCCAGGGCCTCGGCCTCGCGGTGATGGAGGAGATCCAGACCTCCGGCGGCAAGGTGCGCAACCCGTCGTTCACCGACTACCTCATTCCCACCGTGCTCGACATGCCGCCGATGAGCATCGACGTGCTCGAGCTCGCCGATCCCCATGCCCCGTACGGCATCCGCGGCGTCGGCGAACCGCCCACCATCTCGTCGACCCCGGCGATCGTGGCGGCGATCCGCGCGGCGACCGGCCTGGCGCTCACCCGCGTCCCGGTCCGCCCGGAACACCTCACCGGTACCTGATCTTCTCTGGAGTTCTTGCTGTGAAAGCACATCTGCTCGCCACCATCGACCTGGCCACCCGCAACGTGGCCTCCGGCGGCGGCCCGTTCGGCGCGATGATCGTCCGCGACGGCCAGGTCATCGCCACCGGCGTGAACCAGGTGACGCCGAACCTCGACCCCACCGCCCACGCCGAGGTCGTCGCGATCCGCGCGGCCTGCCAGGTCGTCGGCGACTTCCGGCTGACCGGCTGCACGCTGATCTCCTCGTGCGAGCCGTGCCCCCTGTGCCTGTCCGCCGCGCTCTGGGCGCGGGTGGACAGGGTCGTCTACGCCGCCGACCGCCACGACGCGGCCGCGGCCGGGTTCGACGACCGCGAGTTCTACGAGCTGTTCAGCAAGTCCCGCAGTGAGTGGGACTTGCCCGTGCACCAGATCTCCACAGGCGAGGACAACGCCCCGTTCACCGCGTGGATGTCACTCGCGACCCGTATTGATTACTGACGGCTGTGTTAGTTCACGAGCAACCAGTCCATCAACGGTGTGCCCCCGGAGGAGCGCTGGCCGCGCGATAACGGGATGACTGTGGCCAAAAGCCTGTCTTGCTGACCGGAGCTTGCATCGCACAAACGCGTTCCGGCGTTGGAACGCGCCCACCGGCATGGGAAAGGCCGTCCTCCATGACCCAGTTACGGAGCCGACAATCGACGTCGGCCCTCGACCAGTTCTTCCGCATCACCGAACGTGGCAGCTCGTTGGGCCGTGAAGTTCGGGGTGGCATAACGACTTTCGTCGCGATGTCGTACATCGTGCTGCTGAACCCGCTGATCCTCGGTGCGTCCGCCGACATCACCGGCGCCAAGCTCACCATCGCCGAGATCACCACCGCGACAGCGCTCGCGGCCGGCGTGATGACCATCCTGATGGGACTGGTCGGCAACGCGCCTCTGGTGATCGCCGCCGGTCTCGGCGTGAACGGCGTGGTGGCGTTCCAGATGGCGCCGACCATGACGTGGGCCCAGGCCTTCGGGCTGGTGGTGCTGGAGGGCGTGTGCATCGTGATCATGGCCGCCTCCGGCGTCCGTGAACGCATCATCAACGCGATCCCGGAACCGTTGAAGATCGCGATCACCGTGGGCATCGGCCTCTACATCGCGTTGGTGGGACTGGTTTCCGCCGGTTTCGTGACCCGCACGCCCGATGCCGTCGGGTCCACGGTCCCGGTGCGGATGGGCGTCGACGGCCACCTGAGCGGCTGGCCGATCGTGATCTTCTGCCTGGGTCTGCTGCTGATGATCGTCCTGATGGCCCGCGGTGTGCCCGGCGCCGTACTGATCAGCATCGTGGTCGCCACCGTGGTCGCTGTGGTGGTGAACTCGGTCTTCACGATCTCCGGCTGGGGACTCGTGACGCCCACCCTGCCGTCGTCGATCGTCGGCTCACCCGACTTCGGCCTGTTCGGCAGGGTGGACCTGTTCGGCGGCTTCGTGTCGGCCGGCGTGATCGCGGCGACGATCTTCCTGTTCACCCTCGTGCTGTCCGGCTTCTTCGACGCGATGGGCACCATCACCTCGGTGTCCGACGAGGCGGGCCTGACCCGTGACGGCAAGGTCGAGGGCATGGGCAAGATCCTGATGGTCGACGGCGCGGGCGCGATCGCCGGTGGCGTCACGGGTTCGGCCCCGAACACCGTGTTCCTGGAGTCGGCGGCGGGCGTTGGCGAAGGCGCCCGAACCGGCCTGGCGTCACTGGTGACCGGCGGTCTGTTCCTGGTGGCGCTGCTCTTCACCCCGCTGGCCACCGTCGTGCCCGCCCAGGCGGCGGCACCGGCCCTGGTGGTGATCGGCGGCCTGATGATGACCCAGATCCGCCGAATCCCGTGGCAGGACACGGACTTCACCATCCCGGTGTTCCTGACCGTGGCCATCATCCCGTTCACGTACTCGATCACCAACGGCATCGGCGCGGGCCTCGTGTCGTACGTCGTGCTGCGCATCTGCAAGGGCCGCTGGCCGGGCTGGCTGATGACCGGCCTCGCCCTGATGTTCGCCGTGTACTTCGGCGTGGACATGATCACCGGCAAGTGACGCGCGGAGGCCCGGCCGGGCGGCCACCCGGCCGGGCCTCTCGCCTGAGGGAGGTTCGGATGCGTGACCTGGCATCGACTTTGCTGTCGTGGGACCGGTTCGCGGTCGCCTCGGTGGTGGCCGTGCGGGGCAGCGCACCACGTCCGGTCGGCGCCGCGATGGCGGTCGGCCCGTCGGGCGAGGTGATCGGCAGCGTGTCCGGCGGCTGCGTGGAGGCCGAGGTGTACGAGCTGGCCCGCACGGTGCTGGAAACCTCCGTTTCGTCGTTGGCCACGTTCGGCTACTCCGACGACACGGCCTTCTCCGTCGGTCTGACGTGTGGCGGTTCGCTGGACGTCCTGGTGCAGCGCGACACCCCTTCGTTGCGCGCCGCTCTTCAGGCCTCTGTGGACGGACACCCGGTCTCGGTGCGGTTCGGGATCGAAGGCCGCGTGTTCACCGAGTCCTGGCTGCCACCGCCGCGCCTGCTGGTGTTCGGCGCCATCGACCACGCCGCCGCCGTGGCCGAGATCGGGCGTTTCCTCGGCTACCACGTCACGGTGTGCGACGCCCGCCCGATCTTCGCCACCCCGCAACGCTTCCCCGCCGCCCACTCCGTTGTCGTCGACTGGCCGCACCGCTACCTCGCCGCCACCCGCACTGATGCCGACACCGCCGTGGTGGTGCTGACCCACGACCCGAAGTTCGACATCCCGGTGCTGACCGAGGCGCTGTCCCGGCCGCTGGCGTTCGTCGGCGCGCTGGGTTCCCGCCGCACGCACTTCGAGCGGCTCGACCGGCTGCGCGAGGCGGGCGTGCCCGAGGCAGCGCTGGCCCGGCTGCGGTCACCGATCGGCCTGGACCTGGGCGGCCGCGGCCCGGCGGAAACGGCCGTGTCCATCGCGGCCGAACTCGTGGCCCTGCGCCACGGCGGCACCGGCCTGCCGCTGTCGTCGGTGTCCACGCCGATCCACCGATCCCCAGTTCAGGAGAGTCATGGCACTGATCTTTCTCAACGGCGGCGGCATGCGGGGCGGCCCGCTGCACGACCAGCTCCAGGGCACCCCGATGGTGTGCCGGGCGCGCAGTGCGGCGAGGTATCGCTACTTCTCGGTGCGCGGGAAGTTCCCCGCGATGCACGAGTCGGGGTCGGCACAGGTGGTCGGTGAGCTCTACGACCTGCCGCTGACCATCCTGCGCGACCACCTCGTGCCGGCCGAACCGCCGGAGCTGGAGATCGGCGTGATCGAACTCGAGGACGGCAGCGCCGCCCTGGCCACCGTCCTGCGCGACGCGGTCCTCGAGGACTCGTCGCTACTCCGATCGGGTGACATCCGGGACATCTCGTATCTGGGCGACTGGCGGGAGTTCCTACATCGCGAGGGGTGAGGGAGTGGCACGGGGGGTGCCATTGGCAAGGGGAGTTGCCGCTGGCGGCGGGACCAACCGAAGTGGTCCCGCCGCGGGGGAACTCATCGCCCGCGACCGCGCAACAACCCGCGTTCGTACGCCACCGCGACGGCCGCCGCCCGGTCCGAGACACCCAGCTTCGCGTAGACGTGCAGCAAGTGGGTCTTCACCGTGGCCTCGGAGATGAACAGCGCCGCCGCCACCGCCCGGTTCGTCGATCCCTTGGCCACCAACGCCAGCACGTCGAGCTCCCGCGCGGACAACGCCTCCGATGCCGGCTGCCGCACCTGCCCCAGCAGCCGCGTCGCCACCGCGGGCGACAACACGGCCTCGCCGGAGTGGGCGGCCCGGATCGCGCGCTGCAGTTCGTCGCGCGGGGTGTCCTTCAGCAGGTAGCCGGTGGCGCCCGCCTTGATGGCCGGCAGCACGTCGCGGTCGGTGTCGTAGGTGGTGAGCACCAGGACGCGGCACGGGTGGGTGCGCAGGCGTTCGATGGCGGACAGGCCGTCGGAGCCGGGCATGCGCAGGTCCATGAGCACCACGTCCGGCGACAGCGCCGTGACGACCGCGACCGCCTCGTCGCCAGAGGCCGCCTCGCCCACGACCTCGAAATCCGTTGCGGCGGACAGCATGCCGCGCAGCCCGTCGCGGACGACCGGGTGGTCGTCCACGATCACCAGGCGGATCACGCCGGCACCCGCGCCGAGATCGCCGTTCCCACGCCCGGTTCGGACTCGACGAACAGCGCGCCGGACAGGCGGTGCACGCGGTGGCGCATCGCGGGCAGGCCGAAGCCGTCCGAGGGACGCGCGAGGTCGAAGCCCACACCGTCGTCACGCACGTCCAGGGTCACCACGTCCTCCATGTACGACAAGGTCAGGCCCACTCTGGACGCCGAGGCGTGCTTGGCCACGTTCGCCAGGGCTTCCTGGGCGGTGCGCAGCAAGGCCACCTCCACCTCCGGGTGCGTTTCGCGCACGGCACCCGTCAGCGTGACCGAGACCGGCACCCCGTTGTACTTCGACCAGCCGGACGCCACGTCGTCCAGGGCCTCGTGCAGGGCCGCCGAGTCCAGGGCCGGGGCGTGTCCAGCGCCGCGATCCGCCCGTCGCGGAACACCGCCACCCGGTCGCGGAGCCGCTCGGCCTCCTCCATGAAGTGCGTGACCAGCACGATCGTCACGCCGGCCGCACGCACCTCCTCGATCACCGACCACGTGTCCCGCCGCGCCTGCGGATCCAGCCCCGTCGTCAGCTCGTCCAGGATCGCCACCCGCGGCGAGCCGATCAAGGCCAGCGCGATCGACAACCGCTGCTTCAACCCGCCGGACAACTGCCCGAACTCCGCCTTCAGGTGGGACGTGAGCCCCAACCTCGCGGACCAGTCCGCCGGCGACGGGTAGAACGACGAGAACAACGACAACGCCTCGCTGACACGCATCCGTTCGGGCAGTTCGGACGACTGCAGCTGCACGCCGATCGCCGACCGCACGTCGGCGGGCGCCCGCCCCAGCACCGACACACTCCCCCGGTCCTGCACGCGCAGCCCCGCCACGCACTCGACGGTCGTCGTCTTGCCGGCCCCGTTCGGCCCCAGGATGCCGAAGATCTCCCCCTCGGCGACCTCGAAGGACACCGAGTCCACCGCGATCTTCGGCCCGTACCTCTTGCCGAGGTCGCGCACTTCGATGATTGCCATGCCGTCCACGATCGGGCAGCACGACCGGAAGATCATCGAACAGCCGGCGACACCCGGATCAACCGATCGGTTGATGCCGTCACTCAGACTCCAGCACGGCGGCGCGCAACGCGGCGGCCAACCGTTCGACGGCCTCCGGCACCGGCCCCGGCAGCCGCGCGAGCAGGATCTGGCGCCGCTCGGCGGGCCCACCCCGCACCGGCAGGACCCGCACTCCGGCGGGCACCACGGCCACCAGCGCGGCGGGCACCGTCGTGATGCCGAACCCGGCCGCGACCAGCTGCAACTTGGCCAGCCAGTCACGTGCGGTGTGCGCGACGACGGGCCGTTCGTCCAACCCGGGCCACACGCCCATCACCAACTGATCACCGGGCCCGGCGATCCAGCGCTGCCCCCGCAGATCTCCCACATCAATGAAGTCGTTGCGCGCCAACGGATGTGCGGCAGGAACCGCAACCCGCAGACTGCGTTCGACCAGCACGTCGGCCGCCAGCGCGGGCGTCTCGTCGTCTGGCGCACGAAACGGCGGTGAGGACGCGATCAACGCAACGTCCAATGTGCCCGCACGCAGCGCACGAACCAACGCCGGTGTGCTGCCCTCACGCGTGACGACCGTGATCGACGGATGAGTCCGTCCCAACGACGACAACGCCTGCGGCACCAGCCACGCCCCGGCCGTCGCGAACCAGCCGAGCCGGATGGTGCTCACGTCCTCTGGCAGCCCGGCCAGCTCCCGCGCGCCCGCGTCGACCTCGTCCACCACGGCGGCAGCGCGTCGCAACACCAGCCGCCCGGCCGGGGTGAGCCGCACGCCGTCGTACCGCCGCTCCAGCAGCTCGACGCCCGCTGCACGTTCCAGCGAGGCGATCTGCCGTGACACCGCGGACTGCGTGTAGCCCAGCGCGGACGCCGCCGCGGTCAGCGTGCCGCGCTCGGCGACCTCGCGGAACACCCGCAGAGCGACTAGCGACGCATCCGTGAGGGCCATGACGTCCTCGCATACCCAGGTTGACATACTTTCGCTACCCGCATGCCCAGACCGAGCCTAGCGTCGATGGCGTGATCAAAACAGAGTTCGGGTTCAGCAGCACCGCCGCGGAGGTCGCCGCGGGCATCGACCTGACCGGCAAGCGCGCGATCGTGACCGGTGGGTCCTCCGGCATCGGCATCGAGACCGCGCGAGCGCTGGCCGGCACCGGCGCCGAGGTCACCCTGGCCGTCCGCGACGTCGCCGCGGGTGAGAGGACCGCGAAGGACATCGGCGGCAACGTCCGCGTCGCCAGGCTGGACCTGACCGACCTCGCCTCCGTCGACGAGTTCACGAAGAACTGGCGGGGCCCGCTGCACGTCCTGGTCGACAACGCCGGCGTGATGGCGAGCCCGGAGCAGTACACCGAGCAGGGCTGGGAATGACAGTTCGCCACCAACCACCTCGGCCACTTCGCCCTGACCACGGGCCTGCACGACGCACTCAGGCGGAAGGCGCTCGCATCGTGGTGGTCAGCTCCACCGGGCACATGCTCTCGCCCGTCGTCTTCGACGACGTCAACTTCTCGTTCCGCCGCTACGACCCGTGGCTCGCGTACGGCCAGAGCAAGACCGCCAACGTGCTGTTCGCGGTCGAAGCAACGCGTCGATGGGCGAACGACGGCATCACGGCCAACGCCGTGATGCCCGGCGCCATCTACACCAACCTGCAGCGCCACACCGAGGGACGCGGCAGCGGCACCGTCGACGGCCGCGGCGAAGCCCCGCCGTTGCACGGTGTCGCCCGCTACGCCCTCGACCCGGACAGCGCAGCACGCCTGTGGACGTACTCCGAAACCCTCCTCGCGAAGGCCTGAACCATGACAGTCGCACTCGTCACCGGCGCCACCCAGGGCCTCGGTCTGGCCCTGGTCGAAGGACTCGCGCAACGCCTGGAGCCCACCGACACCGTCTACCTCACCGGCCGCGACATGAACCGCGTCATGACCGCCGTCGGGTCCATGCCCGGCGGCGGCGCCGAGGTCCGCGGCGAACTGCTCGACGTCGCCGACCCCGACGCGGCCGCCAAGCTGGCCCGGCAGATCCACGAACGGCACGGCGGCATCGACATCGTCTTCGGCAACGCGGTCATGCGCGTCGGCCCGGACGACGACCCGCGCGTGATCGCCGACCAGTACACGGAGGTGAACAACTTCGGCACCACGAGACTGCTCAAGGCGTTCGCGCCACTGCTCAACGACAACGGCAGGCTGCTCGTCGTCGCCAGCTCGCTGGGCACGCTGCACCACCTGGCGCCGGTGTTGCACGAGCGGTTCACCAAGCCGTCCACTTTGGACGAGGTGGACCAGCAGATCGCGTTGTGGCGCGACGCGGTCAAGGACGGCAGAGCGAAGGCCGGCGCGTGGCCGGGCTTCGTGAACATCCCGTCCAAGATCGGCCAGGTGGCCGCAGTCCGCGTGCTAGCCGAGCAGCGCAGGGAATCCGACGCGGAACGCGGCATCCTGATCTCCGCCGTCTGCCCGGGGATGATCAACACGCCCACGTCCGCACTGTGGTGGGACGTCAGCACCGCACCGACCCCGGCGCAGGCCGCGACGGCGTTGCTGGACCTCGCGCTGAACCCGGTGAAACCTGAGCACCACGGCGAACTCGTCCGCGCCGGCGAGGTGCTGCCGTTCAGCTGATGGGCTGGTCCAGCCCGTGCACGACCTGGTCGAGCAGCGTCTGGATGACCGCCTCGTTGTGCTCGTTGCGGCCAGGGGTGATCATCCGGGACGTCGCCTCGACCATCGCGTGCACGAGCATCGCCCGCAACTGCGCGCGCTGCACACCGGCCGTCTTGAAGACACCGACCAACGGCGCCAGCAGCCGTTCGTGCTCGGCACGGATCTGCTCGCGCGACGAGTCCGGCAACGTGTGCGCGGAGAGGGCCACCACCGCCCCGTGACTGCCGTCGGTGATGATCGCCAGCTCGGTGCGCAGGTACGCCTCGATCTTCTCCGGCACGGACGTGGCACTGTTGACCGCGTCCTCCAGCTTGTCCGCCCACTCCGGCAGCGCGTCGGACACGATCGCCGCGACCAGTTCTTCGCGCGACCGGAAGTACTCGTAGAGGCTCGGCCGGGACAGCCCCACGCGTCTGGCGAGCGACGCGAGCGTCAGCGCCTCCGCCCCCTCGGTCGCCACGATGTCCCGCCCCGCGTCCAGCAGGGCGCGCAACCGGTTGGCGCGGTGCTCCGCAACGGTGTCGGCACTGATCCTCGGCACCTCGGGATCGTATCGCGCTTGCTTTCCCGACGGGGAGTTGGAATAGTTCCCGACAGAGCGTCGGAATCAAGGAGGCCCCGTGTTCATCGCGACGAACCGCTTGTTCGTCCCTGCCGAGCGGGCAAAGGAGTTCGAGGACCACTTCCGCACCAACATGCGCACGTTTCTCCCCGGCGTCCCCGGGCTGCTGCGCAGCACGCTCCTCAAGCCGACCAAGGACGACCAGCCGTACGTCTCGGTGAACGAGTTCGAGTCCGAGGAGCACTTCCGCGCCTGGGTCGCCTCCGACTCGTTCCGCGAGGCGCACAAGCGCAACCGCGGCATCGCCAGGCACGTCACGGGCAACGCCGTCGAGACCTTCCAGCACGCCGAGGACATGGTGCTGCCGCAGCAGCGCACCGAGGCGTGAGAGCGCGGCCCTGCTTTCTCACAGCCTGTTCCTCACAGAGTGGGCAGCAGGGCCTTCATCCGGTTGATCTCGTCGGACTGCGTGGCGACCACGTCGTCCGCCATCTCCTCGACCTGGACGTTGACGCCGGCCCCGCGCACGTCCGTCGCCATCTTGATCGCACCCTCGTGGTGCTTGATCATCAGTTCCAGGAACATCCGGTCGAAGTCCTTGCCCCGCGCGGCCCCCAGCGCGTTCAACTGGTCCTGCGTGGCCATGCCGGGCATCGAACCGTGGTCGGCGTGCCCACCGACGACGTTGAACGTGCGCTGCCACTGCTTCATGGCGCCGATCTCGGGTTCCTGGCTGTAGCGGATGCGGTCCGCCAGGCCCTTCACCGTCGCGTTCTCGGCGCGGTCCGGGGCGAACCTGGTCATCGCCAGCGCCTGCTCGTGGTGGACGATCATCATGTCCACGTACGTGCGGTCGGCTTCGTTGGGCGGTGGCGGAACCGCACGGGAAGCGTCCGACGGCGCCAACGTCGGCGCCGAGCCGCCGGGTGTGTCCGGCGCGATGACCGGAACCGCATCCGGCTCCGATGTACAGCCTGCCAACAGGGCGAATGCCGCGACGATGACCAGAACCGCAGAACGCATGCGAGGGAGAATACCCTCCGAAAGACGCTGGCCCTTAGCAAGGCGAAAGGGTCATACTCCCCCTCACCAACCCGTACTGAGGGGGTACAGCAGTGACTTCACGCGAAACGGCCCGGCGGCGCAGAACGCCTTTCGCGGTTCTGGGGGCGCTCGCGCTGACGCTGTCGACGTTGACGGCGCCCGCGTTCGCCGAGCCTGACCTTCCCGCCGACGGCAAGGGGCTGAGCGAGGCTCAGCTCGAGTCGCAGGCCGAAGCGGTCAGCGGTATTCCCGGCGTCGACGAGATCAGCCGCAGCCGCAACATGGTCCCGGTCGGCCACCTGGACAAGCAGGCTCCGCTCGACGCCACTCAGACCGACATCGCGTTCCAGGACAACTACGCGTTCGTCGGCAACTACAACGGCTTCGTCATCTACGACATCCGCAACCCGAAGAAGCCGACGATCAAGAGCCAGGTCCTCTGCCCCGGCTCGCAGAACGACGTCTCGGTGTACGGGAACCTGCTGTTCCTGTCGACCGACTCGTCGCGCAACGACAACTCCTGCAACAGCGTGTCGCAGCCCGCGACCCAGAAGTCCTCTTGGGAGGGCATCAAGGTCTTCGACATCAGCGACAAGGCGGCCCCGAAGTACGTCGCCGCCGTCGAGACCGACTGCGGTTCGCACACCCACACGCTGGTGCCGGCCAAGGACAAGAAGAGCCTCTACCTCTACATCTCGTCCTACTCGCCCAACGCCACGTTCCCGGACTGCCAGCCGCCGCACGACAAGATCTCGATCGTCAAGGTCCCGGTGAAGAACCCGGCCGCGGCGTCGCTGCTCAAGGCGCCGGTGCTCTTCCCGGACGGCGGCAACCTGGGCAGGCCCGGCACGATCGAGACCGGCTACACCTCGGCCACCTCGGGTTGCCACGACATCACCGTCTACCCGCAGCTCGACCTCGCGGCCGGCGCGTGCATGGGTGACGGCGTGCTGTGGGACATCTCCGACCGGGAGAACCTGGTCGAGATCAACCGGGTCCAGGACGACGCGCACTTCGCGTTCTGGCACTCGGCGACCTTCAACAACAGCGGCACCAAGGTCGTCTTCACCGACGAGCTCGGTGGCGGCGGCGCGGCGACGTGCAACGAGAAGATCGGGCCGAACCGCGGTGCCAACGGCATCTACGACATCGTGGGCAAGGGCAAGAACCGCAAGCTGGTCTTCAAGTCCTACTACAAGATCCCCCGCATGCAGGCGGACTCGGAGAACTGCGTCGCCCACAACGGCTCGCTGATCCCCGTGCCCGGCAAGGACATCATGGTGCAGTCCTGGTACCAGGGCGGCATCTCGGTGTGGGACTTCACGAACTCGAGCAAGCCGCGTGAGATCGGCTTCTTCGAGCGCGGCCCGATGCCGAACAACGGCGGCGGCGGTACCTGGTCGACCTACTGGTACAACGGCTACATCTACTCCTCGGAGATGGGCCGCGGCTTCGACGTGATCGACATGCGCGACCCGCGCACGTTCGTGGCGAAGTTCTTCCGCACGGACGAGCTCAACGTGCAGACCCAGGGCAACTTCTACCGCGGGTAGACAGAAGCCTTGAACATCAGCGCGGCTGCCGTTTCTCGGCAGCCGCGCTGACCGCTGTCAGGACCAGAGTCACCGCGACACCACCGAAAACCGCCCAGATCGGTGAGCCGACGTCCAACGCCCACGCGGCGACGACGGCCGTGATCCCGTAGCCCGCGCCGGTCACCGCGTACATCATCGAGAACCCGGCCGCGTGCGCTCCGACCGGAAGCCGTTCACGCAGAGCCAGACTCCGCGTCACGAGCACCCCGGACTGGAACAACCCAGCCGCCAGCAACGCCCCCGCGATGCCCGGCAGGTTCGGGAACAACCCCACCGCCCCCACGCACGTCGCGGTGATGACGAGCAGCACCAAACCCTGTGTGCGGAACGTTCCCGGCCACGGCCGCAGTCCGTACAGCACCGCACCCAGCGCGCTGCACGCCGCGAAACCCATGAGCAGCGGCCCGATCCAGCCGATGGCGATCCCCCGGTGCTCCAGCAACGCCGGCAGCACCAGCTCCGCGACCGCCAGCTGCGCCAGCGCCGCCGCGCTCACCAGGTAGATCGGCCACGCCGACGCCACCACGCGCACCTTCGCCGTGCCGGAACGCGAGGTCACGTGCCCGCGCGGCAGGATGAACACCAGCCAGGCCGCGACGACGATCAACGACACCGACACCACAACGGGCGCACGGCGATCGACGCTCAACGCCAGGACGGTCACCAGCGCCGGTGCGACCGCCCACACCACCTGCGTGATCATGGCGTCGAAGCCCATCGCCTTGGGCACCAACGAGTCCGGCACCAGCCCGAGCAGCATCGCGCGCAGCCCTCCCGGTGTCGTCGACGGCCCGGCACCGGCCACGAGCGCCGCGATCACCAGCACCGTCACGTTCGTGGTCAGCGCCAGCGTCGTGAACGCGGCCGCGCCGACGAGCAGGCCGACCGACAGCTGGCCCCGCATCCGCGACGGGTCGAGGAACAGCCCGAGCAGCGCGGCGCCGAGCACCTCACCCAGCACGTAGACCGCGACCAGCGACGCGGCCAGCACGTACCCGCCGGGCAGTCCCCTGGTCAGGAACACCATCATCAGCGGCGTCATCGACATCGGCAGCTTCGCGGCGACCGTGACCACGGCGCACGCCAGCACGTCCCGGTTCGCGAGATCGCGGTAACCGGCAGCGGAGATCGTCATCTACTCGCCCAGCTCCTGGAACAACGTCAGCTGCAACCCGGCCGGCGCCGCCAGCCGGGCGTTCAGCGAGTTCCACGGTGTGCGCGTCGGCTCCGCGATCACCTCGGCCCCGGCGGCTTCGAGTGCACGGGTCGTGCGTTCGGAGTCGTCCACCTCGAACGCGACCCGGATGTGCCCGGCGACGCGCCTGCCCACCTCGACGTCGTCGATGAACTCCGCGTGCGGCGGATCGGTGAGCTCCAGCGTGGCCCGCCCGGCCTCCAGGATCGTGACCCGCCCGCCGTCGGACGCGAACGCCGCCCGTTGCTCGAGGCCGAGCACGTCGCGGTAGAAGCGCAGGGCCTCGTCGTAGTCGGCAGCGGTGACGACTAGGCGGAGTTCACGAACACCGGTCATGCACTGATCATCGCACCAGCCGTGTGAGGATCACGAGAACCAGGGTGATCCCCGCCGTGACGTGGATCGGCGCTGGTCCGAACGTCGCAGCGAGCACCGCGACGGACCCGAGCGGCAGCAGGTACTTGCGCGGCCCAGCCTGTCCCGGGCAGTCCTGCACGTACCAGACGCACAGGAAGAAGACCGCGAGCGGCACGGTCGTGAACGCGGCGATCGTCGTGCCCGGTGCGTGCGAGAGGTGCAGGTCGTAGTCGACGCTGGCCGCGAGACCGGCACCGAGCGCGGCGATCGAGCCGAGGATGAACAGGTGCGCGTAGCCCCACAGGAACGCCTTCTTCAGCGAGTGCAGGTGCGCGGGCGCCTCGAAGTAGATCCACCACACCGAGAACACGATGATCAGGCTGGCCACGGCGAGCGAGATGAGGTTGACGCCGCTGTCGAAGCCCTTCTGGAACGCCATCGTGGTCGACAGGATCGACTCGCCGAGCACGATCAGCGTGAACAGGCCGTGCCGCTCCGCGATGTGGTGGGGGTGCCACGTCGTCGCCTCGTCGCGCTCCGCCCAGACCGGCACCAGCAGCTCGCCGATCATGAAGATCACCCACAGCGGGAGCTGGAGGCTCGGCGGCGCCACGATCACCCACAGCACCCAGAGCACCTGCATACCGGCGATACCGGCGGCGTAGCGGCGGGTGCAGCTCTTGTGCGACGGGTTGTCCCGCGACGCCCTGAGCCAGTGCGCGACCATCGCGAGCCGGATGACGACGTAGCCGCTGACGACGATCCGGTAGTCCTGGTGCTCGAAGACGGCGGGGATGCCCGCCGCGATCACCAGCACACCGGCGATCTGGACCATCGTGATGATCCGGTACAGCGTGTCGTCGTTGTCGAACGCGCTGGCGAACCAGGTGAAGTTCAGCCACGGCAGCCACAGCGCGAAGAACGCCATGCAGAACGCCAGCAGGCCGGCCCCCGCGTGGTTCTCGGACACGGCGTGGTGCAACGAGGCTGCGGCCTGGGCGACCGCCACCACGAAGCTCAGGTCGAACAACAGCTCCAACGGCGTCGCGACCCGGTGGGTCTCCGCCGTGTCGCGCGCGAGGAGCTTTCTGATCATCCAGGCACCACCATGATCCGTGATTCGGTGAGGTCGAGCGCGACCCGCGTGCCCGGCTGGAACGCGGCAGCGGTGTTCGACGGCTGGTCGACGCGCAGCACCTGCTCGCCCACCCGCACCGAGATCCGCGTGACCGGCCCGAGGAACGACTGGGTCAGCACGTCGCCCACGATCTTGCCATTGGTGTCGCCGTCGTGTGCGGAAACGCCGATGTCCTCCGGCCGCACGATGACGCGAACGTCGCTTCCGGACGGCTGGTCGTGCTCCGCCGCGACCGTGACGCCGTTGACGACGACCGTCTGCCCCTCGGCCTTGGCCACCACGCTGTTCGTGACACCGACGAACTGCGCCACGAACGCCGTGGCGGGCTGCCGGTACACGACGGACGGCGTGTCCAGCTGTTCCAGCCGGCCGTGCGACATGACGCCGACGCGGTCGGAGACGGCGAGCGCCTCCTCCTGGTCGTGCGTGACGAACAGCGTCGTCATGCCGAGCTCCGTCTGGATGCGACGGATCTCGTCCCGCAGCGAGACGCGGACCTTGGCGTCCAATGCGGACAGCGGCTCGTCCAGCAGCAGCACGCGCGGCTGGATCGCGAGCGCGCGCGCCAGGGCGATGCGCTGCTGCTGACCACCCGACATCTGGTGCGGGTACCGGCCACCGAGGTGCGCGAGACCCACGAGTTCGAGCAGCTCACCGGTCCGTTTGGTGTCGGCCTTGCGCATCTTCAGGCCGAACGCGACGTTCTGCGCCGCGGTCATGTTCGGGAAGAGGCTGTAGGCCTGGAAGACCATGCCCATGTCCCGCTTGTTCGCCGGGACCTTCGTGATGTCCTTGCCGCCCACGGTGACCGTGCCGGAGTCGGACGTCTCGAAGCCCGCGACGATGCGCAGCGCCGTCGTCTTGCCGCAGCCCGACGGACCGAGCAGCGACACCAGCTCGCCCTCGGCCAGCTCCAGATCCAGACCGTCGAGTGCGGTGTTGCCGCCGAAGGACTTGCGCAGTCCCTTGAGTTCCAAGTGGCCCATAGTCTCAGTTGCTCCCCGGCAGAACTTCTTCTTCAGCAACGGTCTGACGGCGCCGCTGGCCGACATAAGAGAGTGCGAACAGGAGGACGAACGCGAAGAGCAGGCACAGCAGCGACACCGCGATGGACACACCCGCGTTGCGCTTGCCGAGCAGGTTGACCTGCACCTGCAGCGTGTCGAAGTTGAGCAGCGACGCGATGGTGAACTCGCCGAGCACCAAGGCCACCGACAGCAGTGACGCACCGATGAGGGCGACACGGATGTTGGGCACGACGACCTTCCACAGCACCGCGAACCACGACGCGCCGAGGCTGCGTGCGGCTTCCGCGAGTGTTTTCAGGTCGATCGCGGCGAGACCGGCGTCGACCGCGCGGTAGGCGAACGGCAGCACCAGGATCGTGTACGCGAAGGTCAGCGTCAGCGGTGAGTCGCCGAGGAAGTAGTTCACCCACGCGTAGAGCGGCGCCATGCCGACGACCAGCACGATCGCGGGGATCGCGAGCGGCAGCAGGCACAGGAACTCCACGAGCCGCTGCAGCTGCGGGAGCCGCAGCCGGATCCACGCCATCGTCGGTACGAGCAGCACCAGCATCAGCACCGCGCTGGTGACCGACAGCAGCAGCGAGTTGACGAGCGCTTCCATCAGCCCTTCGTCGTCGACGATGGACGTCCACGACTCGAGGCTGCGGTTACCGCCCCTGCCCCGCGTCGAGAACTCCGCCATCGCGATCAGCGGCAGGATGAAGTAGACGCCGAGGACCAGCAGGACGACCGTGCGCAGGACGCGCTGCTTCACTAGCGAACCCACTTGGCCACCTTCTTCTGCAGCAGCACGTTCACGCCCATCGCGATGCTGACCACGATCACCATGCCGAGGCCCAGCGCCTTGCCCAGGTTCTCCTGGCCCAGCACGACCTCACCGGTGAGGAAGCCGCGGATCTGCAGCGGCACGATCGGGCTGCCCTGCGAGACGAGCGCGGCGGCCGTGGCGTAGGCGCTGAAGGCGTTGGCGAACAGCAGGAGCAGCGCGCCGAGGAACGGCGGCAGCAGGATCGGGCCGCCGACGTGCCGCCAGAACGTCCAGCTCGTGCCGCCGAGGCTCGCGTTCGCCTCACGCCACTGTGGACGCAGGCCGTCCAGCGCGGGCAGGAACACGATGACCATCAGCGGGATCTGGAAGAACGTGTAGACGAGCGTCAGGCCGGGCAGCTCGAACAGCCAGGCGCTGCCGGCGAACAGGTCGATGCCAACGTTGTCACGCAGGAACTTCGTGACCAGGCCCTCGAAGCCGACCGTCGCGAGGAACGCGAACGCCAGCGGCACGCCACCGAACTGGGCGAGCACACCGGACCCGGCGACGACGACCCTGCGCAGCATGCCCTCGGACTTGCCGACCGCGATCGCCCACGTGAGCAGCGCGCCGAAGATCGCGCCGATGACCGCGGTGAGCGCGGACAGTTCGATGCTGCGCACGAAGGCGTCGAAGACGACACCCGTGAACAGGCTCGTGAGGTTGTCGAGCGTGAACGCGCCGTTGGAGTCCTGGAAGGCACCGAACAGCACGAGCACCGTGGGGTAGACGAGGAAGATGCCGACGAACGCGAGGAACGGCACCGCGACCAGCCAAGCGGCCGCAGATGGCCGACCGGCAGCCCCACCTTTGATCTTGGTGGAGCCGCCGGGCGTCGTCGCTACGGGAGCGACCGAGGTCATCCGATGGCCTGCGCCCAGGTCGCCGTCAGCACGGCCTTGGCCCTGTCGGCCTGCGCCTGCGTCTGGAACACCTGCTTGCCGTCGGTCTTGGGCAGCTTCTCCTTCGCCGCCTTGTCCGCCTTGTCGCCCATCTTGTCCAGGCGAACCGGGCGGGACATGCCCTTCAGGTAGAGGTTCTGGCCCTCGTCGGAGTAGAGGAACTCCTGCCACAGGCGCGCGGCCGCGGGGTGCGGCGCGTCCTTGCTGACGGCCTGGTTGTAGTAGCCGCCGATCTGGGCCTCGGCCGGGACGACGACCTTCCAGTCGAGCTTGCCCTTGAGCTTCTCGGTCTGGGCGGCGTTGGTGTAGTCCCAGTCGATGACGACGGGCGTCTGACCGGACTCGATCGTCGCGGGCGACGGGTCGACCGGCTGGAAGTTGCCTGCCTGCTTGAGCTGCTTGAAGAACTCGACACCGGGGGCGATGTCGTCGGCGCTGCCGCCGTTGCCCAGCGCCGCCATCACGACGCCGGAGAACGCGGCACCGGCCTGCGTCGGGTCGCCGTTGAGCGCGACCTTGCCCTTGTACTCGGGCTTGAGCAGGTCCTTCACGCTCGTCGGCGCCGGCACCTTGGCGGCGTCGTAGCCGATCGACATGAAGCCGCCGTAGTCACCGTAGTAGGCACCGTCCGCGTCCTTGAGCTCCGCGGCGATGTCGTCCCAGGTGCTGACCTTGTAGGGAGCGAACAGGTCCTTGTTCGCCAGAGCCACGTTCAGCCCGAGGTCGAACACGTCCGGCGCCCGGTCGTTGCCCTTGAGCTGCTTGGCCGCGTTGATCTCTTCCTGGCTGGACGCGTCCGGCTGGGCCGAGTCGACCTTGATGCCGTACTTGGCCTCGAACGCCTTGATGATCTCGCCGTAGTTCGCCCAGTCCGGGGGCAGCGCGATGACGTTGAGCTTGCCCTCCTTCTTGGCGGCCTCGACCAGCTTGTCCATGCCGCCGAACTCACTCGCCGACTTCGCGGTTCCGGCGGCACCGGCCGGCGTCTCCTTGGCGGGCGGGGCGCCACAGGCGGCCACCGCCAGCACCAACGCACCGACGCCGATCAGTTTCGTGGTGACGTTCCCTCGCTTCAGCACAGGCGGAGGATTCGCGCGGAAAGCTTTCGTTGTCAAGCCAGCCGCGCCGGTTGAGACCTTCTCGACTCCAACCATGAATTCTTGGTGCCCTACGAGTTGCCGCTGAATGCTTTCCGAGCTTCCCCCAGGTGCTGCCCCGTGATCCCGGTGGCCGGGTCGACGTGGATGAGTGCGGTGGTCAGAGGCTGTCGCTTGTGGACGAATTCCCGGTTCCTGTCCCGGTGCAGCCCGAAGTCGTCGTCGAACCAGACCAGGGGCCGTCCGTAGGCGTACCTGGCGACCGCGGGGTACTTCCAGCCCTGCTCGGCGTGGAACTCGATCACCTTGAGCTCCGGCAGCCCCAGCCGCGGCCCTATCTCGACGTTCGCCCGGTGCATCCACGTGGTGACCCAGGCGAGTTCGGCGCCGAACTCCTCGGCCAGCTGTCTCAACTGGTCGCCGTGATCCGGGTCGAGCCAGATGCGCAGCTTGCGCCGCCAGCCGACCTTGATCTCGAACAGCCGGTAGTTCGGCGGCTTGGGGTGCGCGGCCCACGGGTTGAGCGGGCCGTCGACGTCGACCAGGATCAGCGGTTTCACCTCGCCCAGCATGCCCTGCCTCGTACGCTTCCGCTGTGAAACGTCTCGCGCTGTTCGTCCTGCTGTGCGCCGCACTGGCCGGCTGCGGCGCGCTCGACGACGTGCTTTCGTTGCGAACCCGCGTCCAGGACGCCGGCTACACGAGCGTCTCGGTGTACCACCGCTCCCACAACGGCACCGACACCCTGGAGATCACCGCGTCCGCCGAGGACCAGGCACACGACTACGAGCAGATCGCCAAGATCGTCTGGGACACCTACCCCGAGCATCTCGACCAGCTGTCGATCAAGCTCAACGGAACCCGGCAGACCTACGCCGAGGCCACCCTGCGAGACACGTTCGGCGAACGCCAGGTCACCGAGAAGCCCGACGACGACGCGGCCGCCATGAAGTCCGCCGTCACGTGGATGATCGTCGGCCTCGTGGTGTTCCTGCTGCTCGGCATCGGCGCGACCATCCTCGTCGTCGTGCTGGTCCGCCGCTCACGCAGCCGCAACCCGCGGTACCCGCCACCACCGACCTGGCCTCCCGCCGGTCCGCCCGCCGCCCAGGACTCCACCGACGACGCCAAGTAGTCGAAACCGCGAAGCTCTGTTCGTATGAGGGGCATGTTCACCGACGAGGAAATCGCCTACCTGCGCTCCCAGCCGCTCGCCCGCCTGGCGACGATCAACGAGGACGACCAGCCCGACGTCGTCCCGGTGTCCTTCGAATACGACGGCACGCACTTCTGGGTGGGCGGCGTGGGCGCGCAGGTCCTGCACACCCGCAAGTTCCGCAACATCACCGCCGGCCGCCGCAAGGTGTCACTGGTGATCGACGACCTGGCGTCGTTCGACCCGTTCGTCGCACGGGCCATCCGCGTCTACGGCATCGCGGACGACCCGATCGACCGCACCGGCCTCGCCGGCCCCGGCATCTACAGCCGGATCACGCCGACCCGTGCGTGGGCGTGGAACATGGCGGGCGAACCGGCGGGCGAGACCTGGTACGAGCCCCGCCGTTCATGAGGCCCGCCGAGCCGAGCACACCACCGACCCACCCCACCGGGCGCCGTAGAGCAGCCCCGGCAGCAGTCGCCGGAACCGCAGGTGGATCTCCCCCGCCCGGTCCACCTCGTGCTGGGTCCCGCTCGGTTCGGCGTCGGACCGCTGCAGCACCCCGTCGAACGTCCGCACGAGCCGTTTGCGGTCGTGCTCGAACCGCACGCGCAGGTCGAACACCTCGCACGGCCGTTCAGGCACATGCAGAACGCACGGGTGCATCACGTCGCGGTTGGACAGCCGGTATCGGATCGCGAAGTCGTGGGTGTCCCCGCGCGTCAGCGGTTCGGCGGGGAGCAGGGTGAAGCCGGGACGTTCCACCGCGGAACTGCGGTCCAGCAACGTGCCGCCGTACAGCAGATGGACGTCCACGTCCCGCCTGCGCACCGGGAACACCGAGGCGAACTCCAGCTTGTCCACGGTGTCCCCGTCGACGACGACCTGATAGCGCTCCAGCACCTCGGGCTGCCCCTGGTCGAGCGCCACGGCGACGCTCAGCTCCGCGGTGTGCCAGCCGGCGGCGTCGCGCGGGGTGGTCGTCGCGGCGAGTTCGGCGAGCTGGTCGACGGCCTCGTCGACGCGGCGGCGCACGGTGCGGGAGTCGCGGTCGACCACGGCCGCCACCCAGTTGACCCGTTCCTGGTAGAGCGGGTGCCGGACGTCGGAGACGAGGCCGAACGCGGCCCGTGTCGCGAGCTGCAGGTCCTCCGGGAGCTGTTCGATCAGCTCGGTCAACCGGGAGACCAGCTTCTGCCTCGCGGCGGCGGGTCCGTCGGCCCTGGTGATCCCGCACGCGGCGGCCAGTGCCGGACCGACCCGGTCGACGATCCTCCCGGCGTGCACACCCCGTCCCTTGCGAAGGGTCTTCAGCTCACGGACCAATGTCGCGTGCGTCGTCGTCATCTCCGCTCTCCCTCCCCTTGCCCGTTCACGTGCGGCGGAGGCAGGTTGCGGCGGGTGTGTGGACGAGAAGTGGACACACCGTGGATCGCCTCAGACGTGCTGCGGTCGCAGGGCCGTCCGCGCGACCGACGAGGCCAGCGCGATGCCCAGCCGGACGCCGTCGCGTTCCAGGAACACCCGCGAGGTGCCGATGCGGTCCAGCACCGGTTGGTCGACGGCGCCGAGCCCGAACGCGATCATCTCCGGGCACGACGCCGTGGCGGCGAGCGCTGCCAGGGCGAAAGGCCAGCTCTGGTCCGTCGCCCTGCCGTCGGAGATGAAGAACAGCAGCGGGCGGCGCACCCGGATTCGTTGTGCCTTGAGACTTCGCACATCGCGCTCGATGGTGCCGCGCAGGAGGGTGAACGCGGAACCGAAGTCAGAGCCCGGTTCCTGGCGCGGCCTGATCGGTTCCGCCTGGTCGAGCGCGGGCAGGAGAGGCTGCAGGACCAGCGGTCTCTCCGCGAAAACGACCACGCAGAGCCGAATCTGGGCGGTCGCGCGGCGATCCGCGTGCACCACACCGCGGAATTCCCGCATTCCCGCGTTCACCTCGTCGATGTGATCGGTCATCGAGAACGACACGTCGCACACGATGTAGCAGGGCAACACATCGGACACCATCCGTCTTCCCTCCAGCACCGAGCGTGACGCGGAGAACGGTTACCGGATCGTGTTGATCGATCGTGGACAAAAAGATGATTCGCTGACACACCAAAGGGCCCTTGCGCGACATTCCTCCCAGATGGAGGCTCAAGCACCAGGAGGACGGCGTGGAATTTCGTATGCTGGGTCCGTTGGAATCATGGCACGGCAACACCTCCGTGGCCTTGGGCGACCAGCAACAACGCTTCGTCCTCGTCGTACTCCTCTTGCACGCGAACAAACCCGTGTCACCTGAACGGCTCACCGAAACGGTGTGGCCCGACAACCCCGACCGCCGGAACCTCGTGCGCGGTTACATCAACAAGCTGCGCAAGGCTTTCGAGCCGACCGACGTGGAAATCGAGACCACACCGACCGGGTACGTGCTGCGCGTCGACGAGAACCAGATCGACACCCTGCGCTTCGACAGGTTGCGCGAGCAGGCGGCGATCGCCTTGCAGGACAACGACCAGCGCAAGGCCGTGGAGCTGCTGCGCGAGGCGGTCGCGTTGTGGCGGGGCAGGTTCCTCGACGACATCGACATCGATCGGGTCGGTGGCGCCGCCGTGATCTCGCCGGCCGAGAGCTACGGCGACGCACTCGGCGACCTCGCCGAACTGGAACTCCTCATCGGTGACCACCGCTCGGCGCGCGACCGCATGCGCCGCGCCCTGCCGACCGATCCCGCCAACCAGAGGTATGCCGAGCTCCTCATGCGCGCGCTGATCGCGGGCGGCGACGGCGTGGGCGCGATCCGCGTCTACAAGAGCGCCCGCACCGCGCTCGCGGACGCCGGGTACGAGCCGGGGTCGGCGCTGCGCAAGCTCGCGGCACGGGCCGAGCACGGTGAGCCGGTCAGCTCGCTGCCGTCGCGTCCAGGAGGGTTCACCGGCCGGTCAGCCGAACTGGAGGCGATCGAGGTCGCCGCGGCGGGCACCGGCGAACGGAGGGCCGTGTGGATCAGCGGCGCGCCCGGTGTCGGCAAGACCGGCCTCGCCGTCGAGGCCGCACACCGGTTGCGCCACAGGTTCCCGGACGGCCAGCTCCTGGTGCGGCTCAACGGGTTCACACCGGGTGTGGCGCCGATGTCCGTGTCGGACGCGCTCACCCAGCTGCTGACCGAGCTGGGCGTGTCGTCGGAGCTGATCCCGGACACGGTGAGCAGGAAGGCCACCCTCTACCAAACCCACCTCTACGGCACGAAGACGGTCGTGGTGCTGGACAACGCGCTCTCACCCGACCAGATCCGGCCGCTGTTGCCCGAGACGCCGGACTGCTTCGCGATCGTGACGAGCAGGAAGATGGGCGACCCCGACATCAGTGAGCACGTGCGGCTGGCGCCGATGCCACCACAGGACGCCTCCAACCTGTTCCGGGCGCTGACCGACCCGTTCCGAGTGCGCGGCAGGGCGGCGGACGTGGCGGGTCTGGTGAAACGCTGCGGGTACCTGCCGGTGGAGATCACCGTCGCGGCGGCGTTGCTGCGCAGGCACGACAGGTGGTCGCTGGACCACCTGCTCGGCCTGTTGGACGAGCAGGGCCCGTTGCGGGAAGTCGCCGCCGTGCAGGTGTCGTACCTGCAGCTCAACGACCAGCTGCAGCAGGTCTTCCGGCTGTTCGGCCATCTTCCCGGTCCCGATGTCGATCTCGTCGGCGCGGCGGCGCTGGTGGGCCGCGACGTCGCCGACACCCGCAAGCTGCTCGACGACCTGCACGAGGTCTGCCTGCTGGAGGAGATCGCGCCGGACCGCTACCAGATGCTGGACTCCGTCAAGGAGTTCGCCGCTGGGGAACCTCCGCCCGCGGACGCCCTGGAACGGCTGCTGGACTTCTACCTCGTGACGCTGGCCAACGCGGTGAGCCTCGCCTACCCGTTCGACCGCACCGTCCAGCCGTCGGTGGACCGCACGAGCCCGTTCAGCCTGCGGTTCACGCGCGAGGACGAGGCGTTGGCGTGGATCACCGCCGAACGCGACAACCTGATGGCCGCGATCCAGCACCCGGCCGCCGGTCACGCCTGGCAGCTGGCCGCGTTGATCTGGCGGCACTTCAACACGGCGAACCGGTTCGCGGACTGGGTCGAGGCCGTCGCGTCCGTGCGTGCGGACGACGACTACGGCCAGGCGCACGTGCTGCTGCGCCTCTCCTTCGCGAGCAACCGGCTCGGCCGGCACACCGAGGCCCTCGACCTGGCCGGACAGGCGCTGCCGAGGTGGTCCCGTCTCGGTGACCTGGCGGGCGAGGCGGCAACGTTGTGCGCGCTGGCCCTCGCCGCCATGGCGCTCGGCACCCACGACGAGGCGATGCGGCATTTCGAGGCCGCGCTGGCGAAGTATGAGCTGTGCGGGGACCTCCGCGGCCAGGCGCACGCGTTGAGCATGCTCGGCTACCTCAACGAACAGCACCGCGAGTACGAGGTGGCGCTGCGGCAACAGACCGACGCCGTGCGGCTGCTGCGGGAGATCGGCCACCTGCAGGGGCTGGCCCACGCGTTGAACAACCGCGGCGCGATCCGGCAGCACCTCGGGATGCTCGACGAGGCCATCCCCGACCACTTCGAGGCGCACGAGATCGCGGTCCAGCTCGGCGACGACTGCGTGGCCGCCTACGCGTTGACCAACATCGCCGACGCCCACCGGCTCGCGGGCCGGCTGGGCGAAGCACTGCACCACCACGAGCTGGCTTCCGAAGCCGCGGCCGGGGTGGCCGACACGGACCTGCGCGCCCGGTTGTTGCGCGACAGGGCGTTGACGGCAGGTGACGGCGGCGACCTGGCCACGGCGCTGCGCCTGTACCTGACGCTGCTGGACATCGCGACCGGCACGGGCAACCGCACCCACCAGGCCCACGGTGAACTCGGTGTGGCGCGGACGATGCACGCGCTCGGCAGGCACTCCGCCGCCGCGCCGCACTGGGACGCGGCCGAGGCCGTGTACGCCGAGCTCGACCAGCCGGAGGCGGAGGAGGTGCGGGCCGAGCGTGCGGAGTTGACCTGCGCGTGCGGTCAGCGGAGCGTCAGAAGTCGTTTCAGGTCGGGGTAGATCTCCCTGACCGCGCCGTGGTTGTGCCACCTGCCCAGGGTTCTGGCCAGCTGCCGCAGGTCGGTCCGGATGGTCGCCGAGTCGACGTGCGCCGCGTCGTCGATCGTCTCGGCGAACGTCCGGCAGCTCTGGTCGACGTCGCCCGACAACGCGTGGGCGAGTGCTCGTCTGGTGCCGAAGCGGGCCCTGGTGCGGCGTGACGTCGCGGGCACCAGCGCGAGCTGCCGGTCCAGCACTCGCGCGGCCTCGGCGTTGAGGCCGAGATCGCTCAACGCCCATCCCCTGGCCAGTTCCAGCGGATCGGGCGCGCTGGGGCCGAGCGCCGGGTACGGGCTGTCCGGCGGTGCGGAATCCATCAGCCGCACCGCTCGGTCGAACGCGCTCTCCGTGGCATGACGATCTCCGGCCAGCGCATGACCCTGCGCCTCACGCCGGGCGGCCAGCGCGAGGACGCGTGCCCCCGCGCTGCCGATCCACTGCGCCTGCTGGGCGAGGTTGATCGTGCTCCTGGCGTCCTGCCGGTAGAACGCGATCCCCGCCTCCCGCACGAACGAGTAGCTCGCGATGTCCGGATCCGCCGCCGCGCGCGACAGTTCCGACGCCTGCCTGGTCCACCACAGCGCCGCTTGCTCGTCGCCTGCCTCCTGGCTCATCCAGCCGGTGTACTCGGCGATGCGCGCGGCGAGCCGCAACAACCTCGTGCCGACCGGCCCGGTGTTCTCCCTGGCCATCCCGTGCACGGTGTGCTGCAAGGCTTTCAGCGGTTCGATGAGCACCGTCGGACTGGTGCGCAGCCCCAGCGCCCGCAGGTTCTCGAACGAGGCGCGCATCCCCGCGATCACCTGTTCGTCCGGTACCGCCCGCAGCCCGCTGCCGGCGAGTGCGCCGACACCGAGCATCGTGCCGGCCACCAGTACCTGGCGGCGGGCGAGCGCCGGTGCGTCGTGCACCGCGGCCTCGATCAGCCGGCCACCGACGTCCAGCACGCCGTCGCACAGCCGGGCGAGGGTCGGCGTCGGCGGTTTGACGTCGTTCTCGATCTTGCTGAGATAACCCTTGCTGTAATGAATCAGCTTGGCCAGCTGCCCCATCGACAACCCCGCGGCGATGCGGTGTTCGCGCAGCAGCTCCCCAAAACTTCCGGCCACGATTGCCTCCCGCTCCGGCGTCATCCGAGTACACCATCCGAATGTGTTCAAGGCAATCGCCCTGGCCATGACAAAAAATGGCCAGGGCGCAATTGCCGCTAGCTCACCCGTACCACGGGTTGCCGCCGCCGTTCTGGGTCTCCGTGGTCGTAGTGGTGGTGGTAGGCGGCGGCGGGTTGTCGTCCGCGCTGGCCGTGCCGCCACCGGAAACAGCGGCGGCGACGGCCAATGCGGTCACCAGCGTGGTGGCGCCGGCAACGAAAGTGGACACGATTTTGGACATGACGAATCCTCCGAAGGAAATCGCGATTGATTCCGTGATTTCGCCCGCCGTTCTGCGGGCTACTTCGAGGATTCATCTTCAAAAACCGTGAAAACAGGTGTTTCCCGTTGCCCGCCGAGGCGGTCAACACGTCCACTCCTCATCCACTTCTGGTCAACACCCGGCGCGGATGCTGCGCGCAACCGGCCGCCGGCCGGTCCTGCAGGAGGAGGTTGGAGTGATCGAATCCGCGACCTACGACATCGCCGTGTCGTTCGCCGAGGAACAGCGCGCCGTGGTCGACGAGGTGGTCGAAGCCTGCCGCCAGCGCGGCCTGACCGTGCTGGAGGGCAACGAGCTGCCCGAGGCGCAGGTCCGCTTCTTCGTGCCGTTCGTGTCCACTGTGGACGATGTCCCGCCGAACAACGACGACCACGTGCTCCCGGTGCTGACCGGCGAAGCCCCCGAGTCGTCCACCTACCTGCGTGCCGACGAAGGACTGGTGGACGCCCTGGTGAGCCGGGTGGAGGCGGCCGAGACCGCGGGCAGGGACAGGGTGGCGGTCGCCGACGTGGCGGCAACCGCGACCGAGCAACCGCCACCCGCGAGCACCGGCCTGCGGGCCCTGGCCGAACAGTTCGCCGCCGCGTCACCTGAACTCACCAAGCGCGGCCTGGCCGGCACCATGCAGCTGGGCGAGAGCACGATCGCCGTACGCGTCGAACGGGCAGGCGACACCGTGTACGCGCTGGAAGTCCAGCGCGGCGCCGAGGAGACCGTGAACTTCGTGGTGCTCGGCGGCTCCGCCGAGCTGTTCCCCACGCTGTGCCAGCGAATCGAGGACATGCTGACCGCGACCGCGTGACGCGAAAAGGGCGGTGCCCCCGACCGGGGACACCGCCCTTTCTCATTGCTTCCTGGCTCGCTCGACCACTTCCTCGAGCCGCAGCGGGCTGGGAGGGTGATGACTCAGGCACAAGGGCGCCCGCATCCGCCGGAACCCGAACGTGTCCCCGGTGACGTAGAACTGCCCGCGCTCCAACCGCGAGATGTCCGCGATCGAACTCCCCTTGGCCCGCGCCATGTCCACGGCCGCGGCGATCTGCGCAGGACTGTTCAACCGCCCGAAGAACTGCGTGGTCGCGTTACCGGTGACCTGGTTGTGCACCCCTTTGGGCGCCTGCGTGGCGAGCACCAGCCCGAGCCCGTACTTGCGCGCCTGCGAGGCCAGCAGGATCGTGGTCTGCAAACTCGCCGTGACCCCACCGGACGGCGCGATCGTCTGCGCCTCGTCCATGACCATCAGCCCGCCGAGCGGCCGATCCACCGCGGGATGGCGCTTGATCCAGGCGAACACCTCCAGCTGCAACTGGCTGATGAACCCCTGCCGCTGCTCCTCGGACGGCAACCCGACAAAACTGATCACCGAAACCCGAGCCCGCTTCCCCCGCGACGGCTGGAGCAACACCCCGGGATCCGTAGGTTCCCCCTGTCCGGCAAGCAACGGATCGTTGACCATCGCGGCCCGCAACGTCTCCGCGAGATCAGCCGCCGTAGCCGCCGCGGAGTGCAACTTGCTGACACCCTCCGGCAACTCGGCCAACAGATCCACGAACCCGTTCAGATCCCGCCGATCCTCCCGCGCATACCGCTTGAGAGCCTCACGAAGCACAGCCCGCCCTCGCACCGCGAACTTGGTCTCGTTGGCAATCCGCGCATGCGGCACCAGCCTCGCCACCGCAGCCTCCACCGCGGCCGCGAACTCGTCCTCATCCCCCCGAACCTCAGCAAAGTCGGGCAACGGATGAAAACTCAGCGGCCTGCCACCAGCCCGCCCCGGCGTCCACACCACAACCTCGGTGCCGGCCAGGTACTCGGCAGCCTTCGCCTCGTCCCCCGCCCGCCACTCCCCCGGCACCTCAGGCCAGGCATCCCCAAGCCGCGCCAGGTCGTTGTTGGGATCCAGCACGATCGCCGAAACCCCGCGCAACGCGCACTCCTCGACGATCCGGCGCAACAACACCGTCTTCCCGCTACCGGAACCCGCGAACACGATCACGTGCTTGCGCAACGACTCCAGCTCGATCCGGATCTCCCCGTCCATCCCGAGCACGATCTCGCCCTCGCGTTCCGCCGGCGGTTGCTCCGGCTCCCGCTTCGGCTTCGGCGGGGGACGTGTCTCCTGATGACTGGCCGCGGTCCGCTCCTGGTCCGGCAGCACCGCACGCAGGAACGTCGTGCTGCTGGCAGGTTTTCGCGCCACCAGCCAGGCCAGCAACTGGTGGGTCTGCACCACGCAGATCTCCTTGAGCGCGCTGAACGTCCGCAGGTCGTCGTCCGTGATGTCGACGCACCGCCCGCCCGCGCTTTCGATGTCGGCGACCAGCCGCTGCGTCACCGCGCCGGCCCAGCCGTCGGTCCCGTTGCGGATGATGATCAGGTGCCTGCCCTGGCCACCGCGAGATCCCTCCGCCGCGGCACGAGCATCGCGCAGCCTTCGCAGCACCCGGTTGCCGTGACTGCAGGCGATGAACCGCAATCCCCAGCGTTCCTGGGTGTCCAGCTCCTCGTTGACCGTGAGCCGCAGCCCGGCGTGCAACCGCATGTCATCCGAATGCGGCTCCGGATGCCACTTCAGATCGTCGTTGCCGACCTCGGTGATCCACGACTTCAACCCGGCCAGGAGCAACCCCGGCAGCACCTCGTTCTCGTCGTGCTGCTTGATCTCCACCGAGTTGATCTCCGCAGTCTCCCTCAGCCGCGCGAACCTGGCGTCGAACTCCGCCATGTAGTCGGGCTCCGTCCCCGCGACGACCGGCGTCGTCACCACATCGGCGGGCTGCGGTTCGTCGAACGAGCTCAGTTCCCTGATCTCACCGTACAAACAGGCTTCCGCGTGCTGGTGCACCCGCCTGAGCAACTGGCGCGGCGTCCGGCCCGCCCAGTTCGCCGGCTCGAACGCGCTCGGTGCCACCGGCCAGGTCGCGTGCGGCGGGATGATGTCGTTGCGCTGGTACATGACGCCGAGCCACTTCTCGATGAGCTTCCTGCCCAGCGAGGGATCCGCGATCGAGGCCAGGATCGGTGTCGTGGTGAATCGGTCTTCGACCGTACTGCTGGAGATCGACTTCAGCAGAGACCACGTGTCTGGCAGGCACGCCACAACGGTGATCGTGCGCCGGGTGGTCTCGCGCAACTGCATCAGACCGTCCGAGATGTCCCCGATCTCCTGGATCAGCTCGGGGTTCGTCACCTTGTCCCCGACCGCGTCCCTCCCCTTGTTCACCAGCGTGTCCAGCTGGTCGACGGCGATCACGCAGGGGCCGGTCATCGCGAGCACCCGTGACACGTCGCGCACCAGCTCACGAGAAGGCTTCGGCTGAGCGGGCAGGCCCCAGCGACGCCGTTCGTCACTCGCGTCGTCCGCGCCTTTCAGATAGGACCTGCCGGCCTCCGCGTGTTCAGAGGCGTACAGCACCAACGCCCGGATCGTGTCGCCACACTCCACAGCGATGCGACTGTCCACTGTGCGCAGTCCGGTGAGGAAGGTCCGCAGGTGTTCCGGGGTAAGCGCCGACTCGCCGGTGACAGCACCGGTGACCTCCTGGGACACGTCCGCACCCAGGCACAACTGCCTCAGCAGCAAGGTGAGCTGAAGGACACCTTCGTCGTCGGTCCTGCGAAGTTCGCTGCGCATGGCGTCGGCGATGTCGTCCCAGAACGCCTTGCCGGACGTGACCTCGACCAGGAAGAAGTAGCCGCCCTCCTGCTGGACCATGCGGCGCACCGATCCCAGCAGGTGGGTCTTGCCCACGCCCTTCTCGCCCTGAAGCACGAGACCACCGATGCTCGGTCCGATGCTGGCCCTGGCGTCCGCGATACCTGCCCGGAGGCGGTGTTCTGCCCTGGTGTGCAGGCCCTCGACGTGAAAGGGCGAGGTGTGCCAGACGTCGTCCGGGGTCTCGGCCGAGTTGAAGCGCACGACCGCCAGCGCCTCGCGCAGATGCTCGGTCATGATTCCTCGATCGCCAAGAGGTGCTTGTCCTCGCCGCCGATCCGGATCGCCGCCGCATGGTCCTCGTCGGTGAGCACCTTGCGGTTCGCGCTGGCGACCAGGTGCGCATCGCCGCCCTTCACCATCTTCAGCAGGGTCTCGTCCACCTCACCACGGTCGGCGCCGTCGAGCCGCGGCCGGATCTTGGCCAGCCGGACCCAGTCCTGGTAGCCGTCCCCCAGCTCCAGGTACACCTGCCGGATCAACGACTCCAGATCACCGGAGCGGATCGCCTCGGCAAGAAACCCTCGCTCGTAGACGAAACGCACGATTCGGCGCAGCACCGAGGTGTGCACCCGTGCCAACGGACCCCGCGAAGGCGCTTCGCCCTCCATGAGATCGCTCGTGCACCACGCGATGCCCTTGTCGGTGATCCGATGAAACAGCCTCCTGCCTTCCTTCGACGACTCCAGGAGCCCGTCGTCGTTCAACGCCTCACGGTCGTCCTTGCCGAGCTCGATCTTGTACTGTTTGGTCAACTCCACGTTGGGGATCACCCTGTCCTCCAGCCACAACTGGAGGAGTGCCGCCCTCGCGCTGGGTGCGTACATCTCCGGCATCACGCCGCCTTTCAGTCGGTGAACGCGTTGATTCGTCGCTCGATCCGGGCGAGCAGTGCGCTCACCTCGGCACTCAGCCGCGCGGGCACCGGCACCCCGGTTCCGTTGTGGTGCGGCTTGCTGAGCAGCAGCAGGTCGGCCGACCGGTCGCGCAACAGGTCCATGTCGCCGTCGTCGAGCGCACCGGCCAGCCCGCGCACCGTCTCGTCGATGAGCACGAACCTCCCGGCGTACGGCAGCTCGTCCGGCAGTTCACGCAGAGCGGCCTCGGCCTTCCTCAGCGCTTCCTGATCCGGTTGGGTCTCGACCGCGGGCGTCGCTGTGATCAGTCTGTGGAGATCCAGCGCCACCTCGACCGGACGAGTGCTCGGGTCGAACACCAGGTGCTGGAGGTTGCGCAGGAAGCCGGGCAGCTGCCCGCTGTCCGTGCCGCGGGTCAGCAGGCAGAACACTCGCCGTTCCGCGCCGTCCGGGGCGAGGATGCGGCGCATGAACCGCTCCGCCTCGGTGAGCTGCCAGCGGCTCAGCTCGCCGTCCACCACCAGGCACAGGTGCTTCGCTGGATCGAGGGCCTGGTCGAGGATTCCCGGGTCACCGGACACGGATCTGACCGTCGTCGTCCCGAGCAACTGCAGTTCGGTGATCAGTGCCGTGCTGGTCTGCCACATGGTCCTTGGGGCCGACACCATCAGTTCCGTGCCGAACTTCTGCCGTCGCGACCGCGCGGCCGCCACGTAGGCGTCGCGGTTGTCGGCCAGCAGGTCGGTCCGGTCGAACTCCTGCGCGATCACCGAGGCGACCGTCTCCAGTGCGAACGAGATCTGGTTCGGCGACGGCGAGAGTTCCTCCAGCACGGGCAACAGCTCGCCGAAGCTCCAGTAGGAGATGTAAGGCACCGTGAGATGCCGCAGCATCAGGTCCGGCTTCACGGTCTTGACCAGCCAGTTGCGGAAGAGCGGCGTGACGACACGGGCGGACTTCTTCTGCCACTCTGCGGCGCGCTCGTACTCCACGGTGTTGTCCAGGCGGGACAAGACGGGCATGACCTGATGCCGGGGCCTGTCGTAGGGCAGCCGATCCCTGGCCTTGTCCGCGAGGTGGGCGATGTCCACCACGTCGTTGAGGTTCTGGTCGTTGGCGGTGAACACGACCACCAGCCGGTCAGGCAGCTGGGCGGTGCAGATGCTCGCGATGTCCGAGACACCGGTGCGGCTGTCGATCAGCACGAAGTCGTACTTGGCGGTCCACTCGTCGCGGTACTCCTCGAGGTGCGCCGCGAAGCCCTGCCGGTACAGGTCCTCCCAGTTGATCGTCTGCATCCGGCGCGAATAGGCGACGTCGAGCCTGCCCTCCTCCACTCGGCCCGCCGCGATCAGGTCCAGCACGCCGTCCACCTGAACCCGCACTTCATGGGCGCCCGGTGTCCTCACCCCGGAGAGGTATTCCTGAGCGATGTCGACCACACCGCTCTCCGGTGGTCTGACCAGATGTGGCTGGAAGTAGAGGTGAAGGCCGGGCGCTTCGAGATCCCAGTCGACCGCGAGCACGCGATAACCCCAGCGCGCGAGCAGCACGGCGATGTTCGCCAGGGTGAAGCTGCGCCCGACACCGCCTTTGTAGGAGTAGAACGTGATCACTGTCCCGGTCATCGCTCAAACCTCGGTAACGGCGGAGGCGGGATGAGCACCGGATTGGGCCGATCCACGATCGGCCAGTCCGGGCTCCACGGGGGAACCTGCTTGGCCAGCTGCACCAGATCACGCGCCAGCACTCTGATTTGCCGGCAGAAGGGGAGATAGTCGACCGAGTCCTGATAGACCGGATCCGGATGCGCATATTCCTTGAAGTCCTGCCAGGAACGCATTCGCTCGTCGACCGGGAAGTTGTCTGAATCCGAGTAGAGGATGGGATAGATCAGTCCCTGCGAGATGTCGGCACCGGCCAGGCCGAGCAGGGCCTCGCGAGCCCGCATGCTCTCCAGCTCCGCCATGCACCAGTCCGACTCGAAGTAGTGCGGGGTGAGCAGCTGGATCATGACCTTGCTGTGCCGCAGCGAGTTCTCCAGGTTGTGCGCCCACTCCACCGCCCGCGGCATGGTTCGGTCCATGTACACCTTCGGCGCGGGCGCGCACTCGTCAGCGAGGTACTCGACGAGCTTGTTGTAGAAGTGGGTCAACAGCCATTTCTGCACACTGCCTCGACGGCTGTAGCTGATGAAGAAATCGTACTTGTAGGACACAGCGCACAACGGTAGATGCGCCACCCAGGTTGATAAAAGACAAAAAAGTGGGCATTTTCGGCAGTTCCGACCAATAATTGGACAAAAACTGGGCGTTCAGCCGAACTCGGCCCCGAACAGCAAGAAACCCCCGATCATGTCGATCGAGGGCTTCTCTGGTTGAGTGGACGATACAGGGATTGAACCTGTGACCCCTACCGTGTCAAGGTAGTGCTCTCCCGCTGAGCTAATCGTCCGAGCGGATGACGAGACTCGAACTCGCGACCCTCACCTTGGCAAGGTGATGCGCTACCAACTGCGCTACATCCGCGTGCTCCGCAGGTGTCCCTTGCGGGTTTCCCGTGGCGCGAGAGAACTGTATCCGACACGTCTGGCGACTTCCAAATCGGCCGATCTCGAGCTTCCAGCAGCCGCGAAGAGGTCCGTGACCCACCTCTCACCGCCTGGTCGTTGTTACGACATAATCCGACACAGTCCAGGTTGAGGGAGGGCGACGATGAGCGGCGGCCGCAAACCGCTGGTGCGGGTGTTCCTCAGCGTCGCGCGACTGGACGAGGCGGTCGCCAGGCGGCTGTGGGAACGCCTCGCGGTCGCGACCGCCGTGGACCGGGTGTACGAGTTCGAGCTGTGGCGGTTCGACCAGGCCCTGCTGGTCGGCGACGACTGGGACGCCTGCATACGGGAGGCGTTGGCGGCGAGCGATGTGGGTGTGCTCGCGTTGAGCGACGCCTTCCTCGGCAGCGACTACATCACGGGCGTCGAACTGCCGGCGCTGGTCGACGTGCCGGGCAAGCACGCGGTTCCGTTGGCGCTACGGCAGATCAGCCCGCATGCCGATATGCGCGGGCTGGAGCACAAACAGATCTACGGCCACCAACGGCCGTTCGAAACGGTGCGCGGGCAGGCAGCGCAGACCGCATGGGTACACGATCTGGTGAACCAGATTCACCGCGTCCTGGCCCGCGCCTCACAGTCGGAAGGGGCGCGCTGAGCCCGTGGAGAAGCTCTCGCCCAACTCGGCACGCACGCGCCTGGACCGCGTGCCGCTGACCGTGCCGGACCGCGCGCTGCTGGCCACGTTGCTGCGGGCGTTGGACGACCAGGCCGAGCTGTCCGTCGAGCGGGCACACGAGGTGCTGTTTCCGGGACGGACGCCCGTTGCGGCGACGAAAGCGTTGGAGCGCCTCGTCAAGAAGGTCAACGGAGCCGCGGAGGTAGAGACCGTCGACCTCCGTCTGGAGGTCAGCGGCGCGAAGAAGCTGGGGGCACGTGGCCGCGTGCTGGGGTTCGTCGCGCAGCGGGTCGACCAACCGCGCGACCCGCTGCGGTCGTTCAACGAGATCGGCGACGCGCTCATCCTCGACCGGCCCGCGACGTTGATCGGGCCCCGGCGAGTCGTGCTGTGCCACGCACCTCAGGACGCCGAGCTCGCGGGCCGGCTGTGGGATCTGCTCACCGAAGCACTCGCCTGCGGCCAGGCACAGATCACGGTGTGGCGCCCGGACAACGACGTGCTGGCCGGGGACGACCGCGCCCAGCACTTCCGCACCGCCGCGGCACAGGCGGATCTGGCAGTGGTCGCGCTCAGCAACGCGTGGCTCGGCCAGACCGCGGCTCACGAGACGTTGTTCGAGGGCACAGGCCTGAAGATCGTGCCGGTTCGGCTGCAGGCGCTGAGCCCTCTCGCGGATCCTGCGGGCTTCGGCAGCACGCCCTTTCCGGACGACGCGGACGGCAAACCGTTCGAGGAACTGCGCGGCGCGGCGGCCAAACGCTCCTGGGCCAACGGGCTCGCCGACCAGATCCAGCGGCTGCTGTCCAGGCACGCGCCGAGCCCACCAGACATGGGCCTGCGCGATCTTCGGTTGCTCAAGGCCGACAGCGGGAACGGCTACTTCGCCCTCGACGCGAGCCGAGGCGCCATGGAGCCCACCATCCTGCCCGGCTCCTGCACGGACGCCCGCCGCGTCAACGACGTCGTGTCGTTCCTGCTGAACTGGGCTCATGACCCGGACGGCACTCCCCTGGCCGCGCTGCTGGGCGAATACGGTGCCGGGAAGACCATCACCTGCCAGGAGCTCACCGAACGGCTGCGCGGCGACAACCATCCCGAGCCGCTCTACTTCGACCTGCGCCGCGTCGGCAATGTGAGCAACGGCGTGCCCACGCTCACCGAGATCCTCACCGAGTGCGTCGCGCGGGGATGGGAGTCCGGCGACGCCCGCCTGCCCACCGGCGAGGAGGTCATCGCGCGGGCCAGGTCCAGGCCGACGTTGTTCGTCATCGACGGTCTGGACGAGGTCCTGGTCCGGCTCGACGCGGCGCAGGGGGTGACGTTCACCCACGAACTGCTGAAGCTCCGTCCAATCAGGACACGCGACGGCATCCGCGCACCGTTCGCCGGCAAGGACACGAAGGTCCTGCTGTCCTGCCGCACACACTACTTCCGCTCGTTGCGCGAACAGTCACGGCACTTCCTCGAACACGACCGCGACCTCTCCCGGGCAGAGGACTACACAGCGCTGATCCTGCTTCCGTTGACGGACAAGCAGATCCACGACTACCTCGACAAGACCCTGGACCGTGACGCGACCCAGGTGATGGACATGCTGCGCGCGGTCCACGACCTCTCCGACCTCGCCACCCGTCCGTACACCCTGGCCAAGGTCGCCGCGCAGGTCCCGTTCATCGAACGCCGCCTGTCCGAACAACGTTCCGTCCACGCGGCCACCATCTACCAGCAGGTGCTGCACGACTGGCTGGCCCGCGACAGCGGCAAACATCACCTGCGCCCGGACCACAAGCTCAAACTGATGGCCCGCCTGGCCGCGTGGTCGTGGCGCCGCGGCGACCGCCGGGTCGACAGCGGTGATCTGGACGATTGGCTCGATGAGCAACTGGCCACCGACGACGTCCTTCAGCGGCGCTATCGGAACGTCTCACGCGACCAGTTGGAAGAAGATCTGCGCACGGCGACGTTCGTGGTCCGCAGTGACGACAACGGCCCTGACCGCCCGGACTTCCAGTTCGCCCACAGCTCCATCCACGAGTACTTCCTGGCACAGCACCTGTGCGACGCCTTGCGCGACGACCGCCGCGACGACTGGCGCCTGCCGATGCCGTCCGACGAAACCCTCGACTTCCTCGGACAGCTGATCGCCGACGCGGACGACCAGGCAGCGCTCACCCGCCGCCTCGCCGAGTGGCGCGCGCCGTACGTGGCCGAGGCGAGCGAACTCTGGTTGCGCTACCACCTCCGTGCCCGCGAACACGAGTGGCCTCACTCGACGATCGCCGCCTGCGACCTGACCGGCGCCTCCTTGCGCCACTGGCGGTTCCGCGGCACCGAGACGGCGCCGCTCAACCTCACCACCGCGGTGCTGGCCGGCGCCGACCTGCGCGACACGCGGTGGGATCACGTGACGTTGCGCGACGCGAACCTGCACGGCGCGAACCTCGAGCGCGCGATGCTCAACCACTCCGACATGATCTCCGGCGATCTGAGCGCCGCGAACCTCAAGGGCGTCTTCCTCCGCCAGTGCCGCTTGGAGGGCGCCGACCTGTCCGGCGCCGACACGCACGCGATCATGCACGTCGGACCGGACGTGACGCTGCCAGCTCCGCCGCCGCCGAGCCGCACCAGGCTCCAGAGCCGTGCGGGCCGGTCCGATGCTTTGAACGGCGTGGCGTTCAGCGCGGACGGCACCCGCGTGGCGGTCGGCAGCGGTCAGGCGGTGCGCATCTGGGACGCCACAACAGGTGACTACCTGGTCACCTACACCGGCCACACCGGCATGATCCACGACGTGCTGTTCAGTCCTGACGGGACTCGGCTCGCCACCACCAGCCACGACCACACCGCGCGCATCTGGGACGCCACCACCGGCGAACAGCTGTTGATCCTCAACGGCCACACTGATTGGGTGCGGGGCGCGGCGTTCAGTCCTGACGGATCCAGGCTCGCCACCACCAGCCACGACCACACCGCGCGCATCTGGGACACCGTTACCGGAGAACACCTCCTGACGCTGGCAGGACGCACCCGCCGGTTCTGGGACGTGGCGTTCAGCCCCGACGGAACTCGGCTCGCGACAACCGGTAGCGGCATGGACGCGCGCATCTGGGACGCCACCACCGGTGTGCACCTGCTGACCCTCACCGGCCACACCGGCGTGGTGCACGACGTGGCCTTCAGTCCTGACGGACTCCGGCTCAGCACCAGCAGCGGCGATGACAGCGTGCACATCTGGGACGCGGTGACCGGAGATCCACTGCTCCGGCTCGACGGACACGGCAACTCGGTGTGGGCGGCGAGGTTCAGTCCTGACGGATCGCGAGTCGCCTCGGCCAGCCTCGACCGGACCTCGCGCGTCTGGGACGCGGTGACCGGCGAGGAACTGCTCGTCCTCACCGGCCACAGCGACGAGGTGTACGACGTCGTGTTCAGCCCAGACGGCACTCGGATCGCCACCAACAGCGCGGACCACACCACGCACGTCTGGGACAGCACGACGGGAGAGCACCTGCACACCCTCGCGAGCAACTCCGAACTGCCCGCGGTGGCCGCGTTCAGCCCGGACGGCGCCCGGCTCGCGAGCACCGGCGACGACAAGGCGCACGTGTGGAACACGGTGACAGGCGCGCACCTGCTCACCCTGACCGGTCACACCGGTTCGGTGAACGCCGTCGCCTTCAGCCCGGACGGCGCCCGGCTCGTCACCACCGGCAACGACCAGACCGTGCGCCTGTGGGACAGTCCCACCGGCGAACAGGTCCGCGTGCTCACCGGCCACGCCAGCGAGGTGAACTCCGTCGCCTTCAGCCCGGACGGCACTCGGCTCGCGACCATCGACGACGAGCATTTCGTACGCGTCTGGGACAGTTCCACCGGCGAACACCTGCTCATGTTCGACTGCGACGGATCGACCATGTGGGTCGGCAAGAACGCCGTGATCTTCAGTCCGGACGGCGCACGTCTGGTCACCACCGGGCAGGACGAGTGCGTGCGCATCTGGGACAGCGGGAGCGGGGACCTCCTCAGCGTTCTCGACGGAGAAACCGATTGGGTGTGGACCGCGGCGTTCAGCCAGGACGGCCGCCGGCTCGCGACCGACGGCGCTGACGGCACCGCCTCCGTCTGGGACCCGCACACCGGAGAACGCCTCTTGAGGCTGTCCGGCCACGCCAAGGGCGTGCAGGCCATCACGTTCAGTCCGGACGGCCGTTGGCTGGCCACTGGCGATGGCGACAGCCGAGTACGCCTGTGGGACAGCACGACCGGAAAACAACTGTTCGACCTCGACCTCGACCACAGCGGCGAGGTTCGAACCCTGACCTTCAGCCCGGACGGCCGGCAGCTGGCCACCGCGTGCGACGACGGCACAACGCGCGTCTGGGACATCGCCGGCCACCGGCTGCTGTGGCTCGCCGCTCAGTTCCCGGACGGCGCCGCCGCGTCGTGGTCGCCCGCCGATGATCGACTGATCGCGACGATCGGGGACGTCTGGAGGTACCTGCGCGCCGCGTGCTACGACTCGCAGGGCCGCGTGATCGGCGTACAGCCGTACGAGCGGTACTACTCGTTGCCTGAGTCGCAGAACGAATCATGAGCAACAACGCGAAAGGCTCCGACCAATTCTGGTCGGAGCCTTTCGTTGCTTCGAGTGGACGATACAGGGATTGAACCTGTGACCCCTACCGTGTCAAGGTAGTGCTCTCCCGCTGAGCTAATCGTCCGAGGCGGAGACGGGAATCGAACCCGTGTACAGGGCTTTGCAGGCCCTTGCCTAAGCCACTCGGCCACTCCGCCAGGAGCATGACTCCACAGCGGACAGCCACTGGGGAACCACAGAGCGGATGACGAGACTCGAACTCGCGACCCTCACCTTGGCAAGGTGATGCGCTACCAACTGCGCTACATCCGCGTACATCACTGACTTCGTGATGTTGAAACAACCTTATACGAGGGGATCAAGCGGGTTTCACCGGGGGTACCCGCATCGCCTTCGCGGGCCCCCTACCTCGGAACATTCAGCTGAGGTCGTTCGAGATGAGGTGCGTGAGCGCCTCGTCGACGTTGACCCAGAGGTGCTCGTTGCCCGGCACGACGACGTCGTAGGTCCGGTCGAGAAAGTCTGCGAGTTCCTGGGCGGACGCCTCGAACATGGCGTGCCCGGAAGGCGAGCTCAGCTCGATCACGACGACCTCGGGGTCGTCGGCGGCAGGGCGGATCCGGACGTCACCGTCGCCGGCGTCGGCGATCAGACCGTCTGCGAGCAGGTCGCGGGCGTACACCCACTCGACCCAACCGGCGCGGCCGGTGCGGAACGCGGCGACGACCGCGTACGGGTCCTTCGTGTCGTATCGAAGCTCCACCTGGACCGGGACCGCAGGTGTCCTCGGCGCCAGCAGGTCGAAGACCGCTGTCGAGCGGAGCGTCACGTGATCGTTGCGCATCGTCGTTACCCTCTTCTCCCTTCCCGGTCAATGAAACGACCGAGCACCTTAGTTGTGACGTGCATGTGGCGAGGAACGCTCGCGAAACGGGCGCATATCACCCCATCGGGTCAGCTTGACTGCGTAACGCGACGGTTTGCACGCGTTCCGTGTCCTCCTCGCTCGTTAGCCCGCGTTCAGCCACTCCCATCTTGCTGGGTCTAACCTGAACCCGGTACCGGCTGTTGCGCGAATGTTGGACGTGAGGACATCTCTGGTGGCTGACTCGCCCGGTCCACCCGTTGCGTCACGCGACGGCCGGCCGACCGATTTCGGGCTCGTGCAAAGGCTCGCACAGGGCGATCGGTCGGCGTTCGGTGAGCTGTACGACAGGTACGGCACACCGGCATATTCGCTGGCCAGACGCATCTGCGTAGACCCCGAACTGGCCGAGGACGTTGTTCAGGAAGCCTTCCTCGCGCTCTGGCGGCACCCCGCCAGGTTCGACCCCGCCCGCGGAAGTTTCGGCACCTGGTTGATGACCTTGGTGCACCACCGCGCGGTGGATGCCGTACGCAAGGAGAACACTCAGCGTCGTCGGACTGTTCCCCTCACCGACGATGTTTCACCACCGGCCGAGGGTTCCGACCACGCAGCGTTGGTCAGCGTGGTGAGCGCCGAGGTCAGGGCGGCGTTGCGGACGTTGCCGGAAGAGCAGCGCCAAGTCATCGCACTGGCCTATCTCGGCGGCTACACGCAGTGCGAGGTGGCGAAGCTGACGGGCGTGCCACTGGGGACTGTGAAATCGCGCACGTTCGCGGCGATCAGACGCCTGAGAGGCACGTTGGGGAACTTGTGGGCCGGCGAGACCGGCGAGACGACAGGAGTTCACCGGTGAACGGCGAGCTGTGCCCTCACGAGGAGCTCGCTGTCGGCTGGGCGATGCACTCCTTGGAACCGGACGAGGAAGCGGTGGTCCGCGACCACCTGCCGACCTGCGACACGTGCCAGCACACGGTGATGGCGACGCAGGAGGTCCTCGCGGGCATCGGCGGCGCGGTCCGCCACGAACAGCCACCACCCCGCCTGCGCGCGAGGCTGATGGAACAGATCGAGCACACCCCGCAGGAGCCGCCGGTCCAGCACCGCCCGCGCCACGCGGCCCCCACTCCCCTGCGCCCGCAACACCGCCGCCGCCCAGGCCGCGTGCTGCTGGCCGCGGCGGCGGCACTCGTCGTCCTGGCCGGCGGCGGCTACCTGGGCGTGCGCGTGAACCAGCTGTCGGGCCAGGTAGCAGCCTCCGAGGCCCGCACCGACGAGCTGAACAAGGCGCTGTCCCTGGCCGCGGACCCGAGCACGAACAGGGCGGTCCTGCGCACGGGCTCCGGCGACGAGGTGGCCGTGGTGCTGTCGAACCCGACCTCCGGCGCCGTGATGCCGAAGAACCTGAAACCGAACGACTCGGGTCACGTTTACGTAGTTTGGGGTGCAAGTACGAAAGCGCCGGTACCGTTGGCGTTGTTCGACGTACGCGCAGGCTCGGCCGACCCGCAACTGCTGTCCTGGTCGGCCGACGCACACAAGCACACGAAGTTCGCGGTGTCACTCGAACCCGGCCGCCAAGCCCCGCCGAGTCCCTCGGAGGTGCTGGCAGGAGGCCAGGTTGCGCCCGCCTGAGTCCCAACAGGATGATCGACACATGACCAAGCCCGACGTGAAGCCCGAAGACGAGCACAAGGGCTGGCGCCACTGGTTCCACCGCAACCCGGCCCTGAACATGGCCTACCGAATCGGCGTGGGCGTGATCGGCGGCCTGGTGCTGATCGCGGGCATCATCATGATCCCGTACCCCGGCCCTGGCTGGCTGGTGGTCTTCGCGGGCCTGGCAATCCTCGCGACGGAGTTCGAATGGGCGGGCCGAGTCCTCAAGTTCGCCAAGCGCTACTACGACCGCTGGGTCGCATGGCTCAAGCGCCAGCCCTCCTGGGTCCGCGGCCTGGTGATGGCAGGCGTCTGCGCCATCGTCCTGGTCACCTGCTACTTCCTCAACGTGTTCGCGCTGGTCGGCGGCTGGTTCGGACTGGAGTGGAGCTGGTTGCAGAGCCCGATTTTTGGTTCTCGTTGATGATGTTGTAGGCTATGGCCACACCGCGAGAGCGGTACAGCACCACAACAGAACACGGGCGTTTAGCTCAGCGGGAGAGCGCTTCGTTCACACCGAAGAGGTCACTGGTTCGATCCCAGTATCGCCCACAGTGTGTTTTGCCTAGTCAGACGGCCTGTCGATGATTTCATCGGCGGGCCGTTTGCGTTGCATTGGGAGCAAATTGGGAGCACGAGCTCCTGAACACATTTGCGATACCTAAGTGTTCACACCGCTTCGTCCAGTCCTTCCATGATCCAGGACCACCCGCCGTCCTCTTCCCAACGGCGCTGCAGCTGTTCCAACATCCTACCGATCATGGCGTCCGTCACATGCGAATACCGGTCGTGGACCTCCTTGCGCTTGTGTCCCAGCCGCTCGAGTCGCAGCACGTGCGGCACGCCGTCCTCGATGAGCCACGTCTCGTGCGTGTGCCGCAGATCGTGGAAGTGCATCCCCTCCTTGAGCGGAGCCCAGCCGAGAGTCTCGTTGCCAGCAAGAGCCGGCAACCAGACGCGCTGCCGAAAGTTGGACCGCCGCCGCAACGCACCGCGCGCACCGGGGAACACGAACCTCGAGTCGGGGTTGCGCTCATGGTGTGCACGCAACTCGTTCACGAGGAACGGCGGCAGGTGGACATCACGGACGCTGGCTGGGGTCTTCGGCGGACCGAGAACAAGCTGCTGTCCTCGAACCTCGTGCACCGCACCGAACTCCGGATCCACCGCGATGCGCGGGTCCGAGTCCAGGTAGGTCCTGATCCACTGCAGCCCAGCCAGCTCACCCCACCGCAGACCGGTGTAGGCGGCGGTGATCGTCAGCAACCCGTCGTCGGGATCCATCCGACCCGCGAGTGCGTCCACCTCATCAGTGCTGGCATGGGGCCGCTCCGGCGACGCGGCGAAGGCGATCCTCAACTTCCGGCACGGGTTCGAACCGATCAGCCCTTCGTCGACCGCTTCGCCGATGATCTGAGAGAACAGCACGAGCACGTCCTTCGCGCTCTTGTCGGCGAGCTTCGACCTCAGTGTCTTGTTCACCCACCCCTTCACCTTGATCCTCTCGATGTCACCGAGCCCGGTACCGGACCAGAAGGGCAGGATGTGGTTGCGCAGATGCGAGTCGTAAGTCGACCACGTCATCATGGTCACGCCGTGCGCGTCCGCCCACTTCCGGATCCACTCATCGATCGTGGTCTTCGCCAGCCGCGGATCGGCGAACCGCTTTCGCCGCTGATCGGACTCCACGTCCAGCGCGCGTTCCTCCGCCGCGGCCTCGCTCGGGTACCCGTTCTCCGAGTAGACCGTTCCGTCGTCAAGTCGATAGCGGACGCGCCAGTCACATCCATGTTGCTCAACCCAAGCCATTACTTCTCCCTTTTCGAAGACTTTCGAATGTGCCGGGATCGGCACAGCCAGATGAACGCTCGTTTCAACGAAAAGGGCAAACTAAATGTGTTCTTCGGGCTCGGAGGTGCCGGCACCCTTCTTACGGCGGCTCGTTTCAATGCTTCGCCTGTGGCTCCGACGGACCGACGGACTACAGCCCATCGTGACTGGCCGCGCGGCATCGGAGGCGATCTGCTGAAGGTTCTCGGAGGAGAAGCGCAGGTGCTTGCCGAGAAAGGTGCACGGCACCGTCCGCCGTGCGGCCCGGCGCCGCAACCAGGACTCTCGCACCTGCAACAACGCCGCAGCCTGAGCAGGGGTAAACAGCACCGGGGCTGTGTCGGCCGCCTGATCGCCCGCTGACGCTGGGCGCCGTCACGGCCACCCCGTGTCCCGTCACGACAGGACTCAGCGGCCACATGGGCTGCGGAAGATGAACACGCCTGGGTTGAATCTGGCTGTTGCACGATGTCCCCTTTCTGGATTGGAAATGCCCACCGAGAGGTGAAGCGACGCCGACATCCCATAACTCCGGCAGGACGCGCCTTCGGGGACACGCGACAGGCGACTTCTTGCTGATGCCCGGAGGCTTCGCACAGCGACTTTCTTCCTGGGCTTGTTTGGTCGCGCGACACAACCTCGCGGCTCCGACGGAAGCTGGAGCCTCTGTGGTTCAGTGGCGCGATGAACTCGGGCGCTTCCCTGTCGTACGCGTCGGTGGGCATGACGCCACGGCCACCACGGGTGGTCATCGTGATCGACGGCGGCCCCTGGTGGACCTACCTGGCTCGCCGTGCCCTTTACCGCGCCAGCAGCATCTGGGGCGGTGCCGGGTTCGCGATCGTGCCGCATCACGCCGGCAAGGTGCACCCGGCGCTGCTGCGCGCCTGCGAGATCTACGACCCGGACTACGTCCTGGCGTATCGCCTGACTGTCGCCGATCTAGAACACTTCTCTCCCGGCTGGTTTCAGATCCGCGGCGAAGACGGGAAGCTGCTCGAAGGTGAAGAGCGACAACAGATGCTCGACCAGGCACTCGAACAACCAATCGCTGTAGCGGACGATCTGACCGCACGGGATGAGATCGCTGCAGTCTGCTCGCAGTACCAAAGCGGCGACCCCACGGAGTGGCACGACTTCCTCGAGTTCCTTGAAGAGGACGACACGAGCAACTTCACCCCGATAACGGACATCCCTGACCTCTGGACCGGTTCGGTTCTGGCCTGCCCCGCCGAGTGGGGCGGACTGTTGGGTACCGCAGTCGCCTCCCACGCAGGAGTATCTGCACCACCTACTCGCGATCGTGACGAACCCGAAGTCTCCGACAATGACCGGACAGAACTGAGCTCGTGGCTGCTCGGAGCTGATTGGGCAACGCCGCCGCACTCAGTGGTCTGGCACCCGGCGGCCGCCACCGGAGTCGACACCCGCACGACACCCACCGCGCACGACCGCAGCCTGGCGCACCTGGTACCGCTCACGTCTGGCCCGCAGCACCGGCGAACCGGCCTGCTCGTGATCGGCGACTCCGCAGACGACTTCGCCTTGGCACGCCTCTGGCGGCTCAACTTCGGTGACGGCTACTGGTTGCCCTCGGTTTTGGGCACCGATCAGCCGACCATGCTGTGGACAATTGGCTCGGCGGTCGATCGCCTCCAGCGTCGACTTGCTCGGCGCAGTGGCCACCTGGCGATCACATCATCGTCGCTCCCAGCGCAAGATCTCGAAGATGTGCGCAACCGCATGACGAGCGAAGGCGCGAC
>NZ_JAXAVW010000037.1:0-118252 GCF_033949945.1 Lentzea miocenica | reverse complement strand
GGGCCTGGGGCCTGTATCGAAGTCGGCGCCAAACCTGATGGCGTGTGCAAGTACTACCAACTCAACATCAACAAGCATCTTTCTACTACCAACAGGCCTGTGGTCTCCGACGGACGCGGGCCGTGGTTCGACAGGGGTCGAACAGGTTGGGTGTAGTCAGCGGCTTTTCGATCAAGAGTTGGTGGTACTTGCACACGCCGGCCAGGCATCACGCCGGACTTTGACACAGGCACTAGCTCAGGACGCGCACCGAGAGCCCGGCCGGGCTGTATCGGGCCTGGACCTGGCGTTCCCCACCGGCAACGGTGATCCGGGCGAACCTGCCGGCCAGCACGGGAGCGGCGAGCACCGGGACGACGGCGCCGGCCGGCACGTCCTCCAGCGTGATCTCGAGCGTGCTGCCACCCGCCAGCGTGATCGGGCGAGCCGAGGTCAGGGGCGCACAGCCACCCTTGCGCGCCGTCACCGCCAGCACCGACCCGGAACCCTGCCGGTAGCTCCGCGTCCTGACCGCGCTCTCCAGGCGCAGGGTGCCCGAACGCAGCTCGACGTCCCCCTTGCCCAGCGCCGAGGCCGAACCGGCCACCAGCGTGCCGCCCTCGACGCGGGTCGCGCCGGTGTAGCTGTTGACACCGGCCAGCGTCAGGGTGCCGGAACCCCTCTTGACCAGGCCTCCGTGGCCGGTGATCGCGTTGTGCCAGGTGTCCGCGGCGTGGAAGCCACCGCGGTTCGCGTCCATCTCGACGCGCACGTCCGCGTCGAACGCACCGAACCCGTCGGCCGCGGCGAAGAGGTTGAGCCTGCCCCACTGTTCGGGGCCGTCGAGCAGCGCGTGCCCGGACGGGACCGCGGTCGTGCGCAGGACGTCCCGCCGCTGGTTGGCGGTGAGGTACGGCAACCGCGTCTCCAGCAACACCTCCGCACCCTTCGGCACCGTCATCGCGACGCGCCGCCCGGTCTTGGGCAGCCCGTAGGTCAGCAGAGGTGCCACGAGCGCGGCGTTCAGCTCGCGGTCCGCGTACGGGTCGGTGGCGGTACCGGCCGAGTGCGCGTGGTCGAACAGATCGACGACGGCGTGCTGCCGGAAGTACTCGTTCGCCTGCGCCCTGGCAGCCGCCTTGAGCGTGGCGTTCTGCGGGTCGGCGAGCGTCGCGGCGGCGAGGGCGGTCGCGAGGATCCGGCCGCCGATGACGTCCACCGGGGAGTGCATGCCCGCCACGATCCTGGCGTCGGCGAGGTCGAACGCCCTGGTCACCAGTTCCTGGAACCGTTCGGGGATCGCGTAGGCCAGCGCCAGGCACGCCAGGTGCAGCGCGTTGGTGTGACCGCTCGGGAAGCCCGCGTCGTCGACAGGACTGAGGTTGCGCTGCCGCAGCAGCTGCGGGGCGACCACGACCTCGGTGTCGTACACCGGGTAACCGAACTCGTCGGTCTCCCCGGTCGGGACCACGGTGCTGTCCTGGGTCATCCGCCACGGCCGCGGGTGCTGGTGGGCGTACTTCGACGGGTTGCCGGAGGCGAAGGGCCCGCGCAGGGTGTTGACCAGGAGCACGACCTGCCCCAGCGCGGAGTCCGGTGAACCGGCACCCAGCGCCGACCCCGCCGGCGCGTCCGGCGGCAGCTTGTCGTCCACAGTGGACGGCGGGGTGCCGTCCGGCGCGGAGGTGATGCCGGTGACGGCCTTCGCTCCAGCCTTGTACAGCTCGGCCAGCGGGCCGAGGCCTCCGATCGCGCTGTAGCTCTGGTGCTGACGGTCCACGATGAACGCTCGCTTGGCCTGGTCTGCGGTCCGTTCCCCGGTGATCCGCGCGACGTGGCGGACGTTGGCCCTGAGCACGGCCTGGTTGAGCACGACGCCGTTGTCCCATCCGCTGCCGGTGCGCCAGAGGTCACGCATCCCGGACAGCACGCGGACCGCGGCGTTGGTCTCCGGCGTCTGGTTGGCCAGCACGTTGGTGCGGTAGGAGTCGACGAAGGGCGTCGCGCCCGTCGGCAACTCGGCGGCGCTCGCTTCCAGGGCTCGGTCGAGTGCGGTCGGACCGATCAGCAGTCCGGCGGACATCAGCGCCGAACGACGCAACAGGGTTCGACGGTCGAACCTGCCGGCGGTGGTCATGTTAACGCTCCCAATGGTCCGTTGAGGACACCTGTGGCGGCACGGGGATTGTGGGGCACAATACGCAACGAAACGGGACCGTACTCGATGTCGAGGAGGTGTGAGCGTTAACAGTTCACGGTGCGGCGATGCGCAGCACAGGCTCCCCGCCCGCGTCGCCGGCGGGATGACCGACCACCGCCGTGAAGAAGGGGGTGCGCACTCGCACGCCCTCCGGCACCTCCTCGACGGCCACGTCGAGGGTGACCGGATCGGGTCCGTAGCAGAGGACGAACACGGCTCGCCCGTGCGGCCGATCGACGATGGACTCGGCCAGCACGAGATTCGTCGCGATCACCCGGCGCCAGCCCGCGTCGGGGTCGCCGTAGCCCCTCGGGTCGTCGCCGAGCCAGAACGACAGCTGCTCCTGGGTCATGCCGGCGGTGCGCGGGCCGTTGAAGTACGCCGTGCCGTCGGGCGGGTTCTCCACCCGCAGACCCGCGGCCGCACTCAGCGCGAGGCCACCGGCGAGCAGCGTGCCCCCGGTGTCGAGTGCTCGCCAGGATTCGCCGAGGTCGAACGGGGTTCCACCCGGTTCGCTGACGGTCCGGACGCGGCGCTGCCGTTCCCCTTCCGCGGTCGCGTAGGGAAGACCGGCGAGGAAGGCCAGCTCGGCGGCCGGCGGGAACGCGGCCCGGTCCAGCAACGCGACCAGGTGCAGCCGTTCGCCATCGGTGACGTACAACTGCTGGACCGAGAGCATGACCTGGTCCGACGTCACGACAGCCTTGGTCACCAGCTTCGCGCCGAGGCCGCCGTCCACCACGTCGCGCACACGGGCCGGGCCGAGCGGCCGGGTGAGCAGCATCCTCCTGCCGTCGGCGTAGCGCACCAACGGCCCGATGCCGTGCTGGTGGTCCACGACGGACTCGATCACCGCGGTGGCACCGGCGTCGATCAGGTACGGGGTCAGCTGCCCGGTCAGCGACACCGACGCCCTGCCGTGGCGCAACGAGTAGCGGGTGTGCACGGGCACCTCGGCCGGCGCGCGGTACCACCGGTGCTCGTCGAGGAAGAACCACACCGTGGTGAAGGCGAAGTGGCCGCTCGGCAGGCCGGGCGTGGTGGCGCAGTAGTAGGCCACTCGCCGGTCTCCCAGGTAGCGGCCGAGCTCGGCACGGATCCGGCCGCTGAAGAAACGCAGGCCGAGCATTCCCTCACAACCGCAGTGCTGCTCGCTGTAGCGAGGTCCGCCGTAGTCGAACCCGCGTGCGGACAGCCGCGTCTCCAGGTGCCGGGCGATCTCGTCACCGTCGTCGAGGAAGCACTGCTCGCCGCTGACCTGGTAGGCCCTGGCCAGGAACGTGAGCGAGATGGGCAGGTAGTTCTGGTCGTGCCCGGCGCCGTGCTCGACCGGCAGCCTCAGTTCGCGGTCGACGACCCGCCTGGCCCTGATCTCACTGTGGTACAGGAACATCGCATCGTCCACGATGGACTTTTCGGACAACAGGCGCCCCAGCGTCAATCCGGCCACCACGGCACCGATCGCCTGGTTCGCCGTCTGCTGCGGGTTGAAGATGCTCGCTTCCGTCAGCCAGCGCCAGAAGCCGGTCGCGACGTCCGCGAGCGCGGCCCACTGGGTCGCGGTGATCAGCTCACGGCCGAACTCCAGCACGTTGACCGCGTGCAGGAGCGCCCACACGGTGCTCGGCCAGTCACCGAACGGGTGCTCGCCGGTTTCGAGCACGTAGCGGGCGTACGGCAGGCCGCTGTCGCGCACGCGCAGGAACGGCTCGCCGGGGTTGTCGGCGCGGAAGACCCGTTCGGCCAGCACGAAGTCCAGTCCGCGCCGGGCGGCGTCCGCCAGCTCGGGGTCACGCCGGTCGCCGCGATGCCAGGCCAGGCAGAGCAACGACACCACACCCAGGGCCATGTCACCGATGTCGTCGACAGCGGCGACGTCTTCGAGGTTGCCGTCGGGACGCTGCCGGCCGATCACGGCGGACACCGCCCTGGCGAGCACCGTCCGCAGCTGTTCGTCGTCGTCCGGCAGGTCGTGCACGCTCGCGTGCTGGCTCGGCAAATACACCGCGGCGGCGGTCATGGGTACTCCTCGCGGGTCGCTCGCCCGAGTTCGTCAGCGGAGATGGGCGTGCGTGGCCGAAGTGCGCTGCCTCCTCGTCGTTTCCGTGCGCGGCGCGGCTGGGACCCGCTTCGTTCGTTTAAACGTAAACTTCTTCACCCGGTCGGCGTCAAGCCTCAAAATTCCTCGATCCCGCGGGAAACAAGGTTTCCAATAGATCGTCTTGACAGGCCGGTACTCGGTTCCTACAGTCCCGGAAAGCGCTTTCCAGATCCCTGGGACGGACCACCGGAACTGCGCCGTGCGTGGCATCGGCAAGACGACCCCGTGGTCCGGCGATGACGTCCCAGGAGCGACATGTCAGCGACACCCATACGCAAACGCAAGCGGCACAAGCACAATCTCGCGGGGTACGCCTTCCTGGCACCCTGGTTGATCGGGCTGTTCGCCTTCACGCTCGTTCCGATGGTGTACTCGCTGTACCTGTCGCTGACGAAGTTCAACCTGCTCACCGCTCCACAGTGGACCGGTTTCGACAACTACGTCCGGTTGCTGTCCGACGAGCGTTACCTGCAGTCGATCAAGGTGACGCTGATCTACGTGGTGACGTCTGTACCGCTCAAGCTCGCCGCCGCGTTGCTCGTCGCCGTCGCGCTCAACCGCGGTCTGAAGGCGCTCGGCTTCTACCGGGCGACGTTCTACCTGCCGTCACTGCTCGGCGCGAGTGTCGCGGTGTCGGTGATGTGGCGGCAGATCTTCTCCCGGGAGGGACTGGTCAACCAGGTCCTCGCGCTGTTCGGGGTCCAGGGCGCGGACTGGATCGGTGACCCGCGCTACGCGATGTGGACGCTGGTGCTGCTGTCCGCCTGGCAGTTCGGCACGCCGATGCTGATCTTCCTGGCCGGGCTCAAGCAGCTGCCGCAGGACCTCTACGAGGCGGCGGCGATCGACGGCGCCGGCCGGTACACGGTGTTCTTCAAGATCACGCTGCCGTTGCTGTCCCCCATGGTGTTCTTCAACCTCGTGCTGGAGACCATCAACGCGTTCCAGACGTTCACGCCGGCCTACGTGGTCTCCGGCGGTCTGGGCGGTCCGATCGACTCGACCCTGCTCTACACGCTTTACCTGTACCTCAAGGGATTCGGCAGCATGCAGATGGGCTACGCCTCCTCGATGGCGTGGGTGTTGTTCGCCGTGATCGGCCTCTTCACGGCCGTCTACTTCTGGTCGGCCCGCAAGTGGGTGAACTATGCGGACTAAGGCGAACCACTGGCGGGCGCACGCCCTGCTGCTGCTCGTGCTGGTAGCGATGATCTATCCGATGGTGTGGCTGGTCGGCGCGTCGTTCAAGCCGGAGAACCAGATCTTCACCACGATGAACCCGCTGCCGCTCGCCTTCACCTTCGCCAACTACGTGAACGGCTGGACGGCGACGGGCACGTCGTTCACCGTCTACCTGTCGAACTCGCTGACGGTCTCGATCTGCACGGTGGTCGCGAACGTGGCGTCCTGCTCGGTGGCCGCGTACGCCTTCGCGCGCCTGGACTTCGCGTTCCGGAAGTTCTGGTTCGCGGTGATGCTCGGCACGATGATGCTGCCGTTCCAGGCGACCCTGATCCCCCAGTACGTGATCTTCTACCAACTCAACTGGATCAACACGTTCCTGCCGCTGGTGGTGCCGTACCTGTTGGCCTACGACGCCTTCTTCATCTTCCTGATGGTGCAGTTCATCCGCGGCATCCCGTGCGAGCTGGACGAGGCGGCGGCACTGGACGGCGCCGGGCACGTGCGGGTGTTCTTCAGCATCGTCCTGCCGCTGCTGAAACCGGCGTTGCTCACCACCACGATCTTGACGTTCATCTGGACGTTCAACGACTTCCTGCGCCAGCTGGTCTACCTGTCCGACCACTCGCGCTACACCGCGCCGCTGGGCCTCAACGCGTTCGTGGACCGGGCGAGCGGATCCAGCTACGGCGGCATGCTCGCGATGTCCGTGGTCACGCTCGTGCCCACCGTCGCCGTCTTCCTCGTCTCCCAGCGCCGCCTCGTCGACGGCGTCGCGAACACCGGCATCAAGTAGGGCCTTTCACCGCCAAGAAGGGAAACGCATGTCCATTTCCAGGAGAGGGCTCTTCGGCCTGGCCGGCGGCCTCGCCGCGGCCTCGGTCGCCGGCTGCGGCTTCGCGCCGTCCAACAGCGGTGGCGCGGCGAACAACTCGCTGACGTTCCGCTGGTGGGGTGGCGAGGCCAGGAACAAGGCGTACCAGAACGCCCTGCAGATCTTCACCCAGAAGACCGGCACCAAGGTCGACGCCCAGTACTCGGGCTACGACGGGTACTTCAACAAGCTCAACACCGAGTTCGCGGGCGGCAACCCACCGGACATCTTCCAGATGGACACCGCGCTCGTCAGCACCTACGCGGCCAAGGGCGTGCTGACCGACCTGTCCTCGTTGATCCCGGACACGATCCACCTGGACACGCTCTACCCCGCGGTGCGCTCGGCCGGCACGGTGGACGGCAAGCCCTACGGCGTGCCGTCGGGCTCCGGCTTCGCACCGATGCTCTACGACAAGACCGTCTTCGAGCAGGCGAAGATCCCGGTTCCCACCGACAGCTGGACCTGGGACGACTTCGGCCGCATCAGCGGTGAGCTCTCGAAAGCCATGGGACAGGGCAAGTACGGCGCTCTGGACGCGTCCAAAGACGACTCCGGCGCGCTGCAACCGTGGCTGCGGCAGCGGGGCAAGGACCTCTACAACGCCGAGGGCGAGCTCGCCTTCACCAAGGACGACCTGGCCGAGTGGTTCGCCCTGTGGGACGGGCTGCGCAAGGCCGGTGCGATCTGCCCGCCCGAGATGCTCTCCAGCACCGACTCCGCGTCGGGCAACCACCCGTTGATCTCGGGCCAGATCGCGATGACCACCGGCTGGGGCCTCGCGCAGATGCAGCCGCTGACCCAGCACGCGCTGGACATCGTGGTGGTACCGCGGGGCGGCAACGGCAAGACCGGGCAGGCGCTCAGCGGCGGTGTGCTGCTGTGCGTGCCGGTCAAGAGCAAGAACCCCGAGGCGGCGGCCAAGCTGATCGACCTGTTCATCAGCGACGTCGACGCGATCAAGGCGATGGCCCTGACGCGCGGGATCCCGCCGTCGGGCAAGTCGCTGGAGGCCCTCACGCCGACGCTGGCCGCGACGGAGAAGCGAGACGTGACCTACCTGCAGTACGTGGCCGACGAGGTGGCGAAGGACGGACTGCCGCCCGCACCGACCGCGCCACCCGGTTACAACGACGCGAAGACGGCGCTGGACGCGGCGGCCAAGCAGGTCGCGTTCGGCAAGATGTCGATTCCCGACGCGGTCGCGCTGTACTTCCGCGACGCCGAGGCAGCACTGAACGGGGCCAAGTAACACCGTGGCAAGCATTCCCGGGCCAAATCACACCGGCGTGGTCGTCGAGAGCACGGATCTGTTCGCCGGGCCGGTTTCCGCGCCACGCCAACTCGTGCGCGTCACCCTCGCGGTGCCGCGACGCGAGTGGGCGTGGGTGCGGATCTCCGGTCCGCTCGTCCGCACACCACAACCGGTGCGGGTGGGTCCGGAGGAAGTCGTGGCCGAGGTCGGCGTGGTGTTCTCCGCGCCGGCCACCGCGGGCACGACGTATCCGGCGACCGTGCTCGTCGCGCCGGTCAGCGGCGATCCGCCGATGGCCTGGGACGTCACGGTGACCGTCGCGGAGACCGGCTGGACGATGTGGATGGTCTCGCACTTCCACTACGACCCCGTGTGGTGGAACACCCAGGCGGGCTTCACCGAGACGTGGCTCGACCTGCCGGGCGCGCAGGCCAAGCGGATGCCGTTCCAGCTCTCCGCGTTCGACCTGGTGCGCGCCCACCTCGACGCCGCCAGGGACGACGAGGACTACCGGTTCGTGCTCGCCGAGGTCGACTACCTCAAGCCGCGCTGGGACGCGTTCCCGCACGACCGGAAGGACCTGCGGCGGTTCCTGCGCGAGGGCAGGATCGAGATCGTCGGCGGCAACTACAACGAGGCCAACACCAACCTGACCCATCCCGAGTCGACCGTGCGCAACGCGGTCTACGGCGTCGGTTACCAACGGGACGTGCTGGGCGCCGATCCGCGCACGGCGTGGATGCTCGACGTGTTCGGGCACGACCCGTCCTATCCCGGGCTGATGGCGGACGCCGGGCTCACGTCGAGCGTGTGGGCGCGCGGGCCGTGGCACCACGTAGGCGCCAAGCGGCACACCGGTGACATCACCAGGATGCAGTTCCCGTCGGAGTTCGAGTGGATCTCGCCGAGCGGTCGCGGTGTGCTCACGTCCTATCTGGCCGATCATTACGTGGCCGGGTGGGACATCGAGCGCAAGTCCACTTTGGACGAGGCGATGGCGGAGGCCTATCGGCAGTTCAGCACGTTGCGGAAGGTCGCGGCCACGCGCAACGTGATGCTGCCGGTGGGACACGACCACAACGTGCCGTCCCGGTTCTGCACGCAGATCCACCGCGCGTGGAACGAGAAGTACGTGTGGCCGCGGTTCGTGGTCGGCCTGCCCCGGGACTTCTTCGCCGCCGTGCGCACGGACGCCTCGGCGCGTTCGGTGACGTTCAGCCCGCAGACCAGGGACATGAACCCCGTCTACACCGGCAAGGACGTCTCGTACATCGACACCAAACAGGCGCAACGGGCGGCCGAGGTGGCGGTGCTCGACGGCGAGCGGATGGCCGCCGTGGCGACGCTGACGGGCGCGGGCTGGCCGGCGTTCGCACTCGACAAGGCGTGGCGGCAGCTGATCTACGGCGCCCACCACGACGCCATCACGGGTACCGAGTCGGACCAGGTCTACCTCGACCTGCTCACCGGGTGGCGCGAGGCGGACGAACTCGGCCGTTCCGTGCTGACCGGGGCGATCTCCCACCTGGCGTCCTGTGCCGACACGACCGGTGCGGGCGAGGCCGTGATCGTCGTGAACACCCTGTCGTTCGCCCGCGACGCCATCGCCACCGTCACCGTTCGCCTGCCTGGTTTTCCGGGCGCCCGCGTCCGGGACTCCGACGGTCACGAGGTACCCGCGGTCACCGAGGCCGTGGTCCGGCATCCGGACGGCACGCTCGAACTGACGCTGACGTTCCTGGCCCGAGAGGTGCCGGCGACCGGCTACCGGGTCTACCGCGTGGTCGAAGCCGCCGCGGTGCCACCGTCCTGGATGCCGCGGACCGGCGTGGCGATCGCCTCCGACTCGTTCATCGTCCAGGCCGATCCGGCCAGGGGCGGAGCTTTGACGAGCGTGTACGACCGCGGGGCCGGCCGCGAACTGGTGCGCCCCGGCGGTGTCGCGGCGGAGTTCGTGGTGCAGGAGGAACATCCCGGTCATCCGGTGTGGGGCGAGGGCCCGTGGCACCTGCTGCCCAAGGGACCCGGCACCACGGCGGGTCCGGCCGACGTGCACGTCGAGACGAGCCCGGTCGGCGAACGCCTCGTCAGCCGCACGGTCCTCGGCGAGCTGCGGATCACCCAGCGGGTGACGTTGTGGCACGGGCTGCCACGCGTCGATGTCCGATCCTTTGTGGACGGCTCGATCGGCAAGGACCGGTTGCTGCGCAGCCGGTTCGCCTTCGACGTGCCCGGTGCGCTGCCCGTCGCCGAGGTCGGGTTCGCCACTGTCGGCCGCTCGTTCGGTTTCCCGGACGTCGACGCCGCCGAGCACCTGTGGACGCTGGACAGCCCCGCGCACACCTGGGCGGGCCTCTCCGCCACCGTGCGCCTGCGGCTGACCGACGGCGTTCTGCACGCCATCGGGATCGCCGAGGTGGTGGCAGAGGACGGACGGGCCCTGCTGGCCGCGTTGGCCGCCAAGGGGGTCACCGCCACGTGCACCCGTCCTACCGGCCCCCGCTACGGTTCCCTCGACGTCGACTCCAACCTGCCCGACGTGCGCATCGTGGTCGGGCACAACGACTTCACCAACGCGGTGCTGGCCTTCGCGCCCGGCAGCCGCGAAACACTCGAGGCCCACGGCAGGGTGTTCGTGCCCGCCGTACGGCCACGAGCACAGCAGTGGGTGCCGAACGCCGACCTGCGCGGGCCGCGCGACCTGCCCGTGTTGATCGTGACGGACGTGGACGCCCTGATCGACGACCTCGCGGACGCGTGCGTCGAGGTGCCCGGCAGCACCACCGACCCCGCCACCGACTACTCGGTGGCCGTCGTCAACCGCGGCACGCCGGGATTCGTCGTGGCACCGGATGGCACGCTGCACGTGTCGCTGATGCGGTCGTGCAGCGGCTGGCCGGCCGAGGTGTGGATCAACGGCGACCGCCGCACGGTGCCGGACGGGTCCAGCTTCGCCTGGCAGCACTGGTCCCACACGTTCGACCTGACCGTGGTCGCGGGAGCGGGCGACTGGCGCCAGGCCGGGTTCGCCCGGGCCGGCCAGGACGTCAACCACCCGGTGCACGCCTGCCAGGTGCCTTCGACAGCGGGTGACCTGCCCGCCGCACTGAGCTTGCTGGCCGTGTCACCGCCGGACGTGTTGCTCACCGCGGCCAAGACGCGCGGCAACCCGCTCGCATCCTCCACCGACGAACACAGCTCCGACATCACCGTGCGGTTGTACGAGTCGGCCGGATCACCGGCGGTCGCCTCGGTGTCGCTGCACGGCGGAATCGACGCAGCCCGGCGCACGGATCTGCTGGAGGAATGCGACGTCGAGCCCTTGACCGTCCACTCCGGACAAGCGCGGGTGGAGCTGGGCGCGGCGGACGTCGCGACGTTGCGGCTGGTCCCCGCGTCCGCCCGCCCCGGCACACAGGTCGAATCGACGGAGCCGGTCCAGCCCATCTACACGAAGTACTGGCGCCACAACGCCGGTCCCGCTCCTGTGGGCAACCTGCCGGTCACCGTGCACGTCACCCCGTCCTTCACCCGGCTGGCTCCCGGCGCCACCTGCCACGCGCGGATCACCGTGAGCTGCAGCGGCATGCCGGCCAAGGGGCGCCTGGAGTTCACCGGGGGCCAGTCGTGGGACTACGACCTGGCCGCCGGTGACTTCGCCGAGTTCACCGCGACCGTGACGGCCCGGCCGGGACGGCACCTGCACGCCGCCCGCATCCGCGACCACCTCGGCCAGGTGCTGGAGGACACCCTGGAGGTCGTGTCCGGCCACACCACGGACCGCGAACTGGTCGAGGTGCAGCTCAGGGCGGGTGCTCTCCTGCTAGCCCCCGGTGAGCACGCGCTGCTCCCGGTGACGCTGCGGAACCGGATCCAGGGCGACGTGCGCGGGGAGGTCACCGTGATCAGCCCGTTCGGCACCTGGGACGACGAGGTCGCCATCGGCCCGCGCACCCAGCCGTTCGCCATCCCGCCGGGAGGCAAGATCACCGTGCCCGTGACGGCCACCGCGGCACCCAGCGCTCGCCGTGGCGCGCACTGGTGGGCACTCGTGCGTGTGGCAGCCCACGGCAGGTTGTACTACTCCCCGTCCATTCCGGTCAGCGTGCGGTAGGTGAAGCTCGCGAAGTCCGCCCACGAGTCGCTCGGCTCTCCGTCGCTGGTCGCGTAGAGCCCGATGTGCACGCCGGTGAACCCCCCGGCCACCGGCGTGCTCAGGAACCGTCCGTCGAACGGCTCACCCAGCGGTTCCCACTCCCCCTCCCCCACCGCGACCAGCGCCTGGTGGTCCTGCCCGCGCGCCTCCACGCCGAGCCGCACCAGGCCGTCCTCTACCTCGGTCTTGGCCAGCAGCTCGTCCTGCCCGCCGACGCGGCGCACCAAGGTCACCAACCGGTCCGACCCGAGCAGCAAGCGCACGTGGTGGTCGTTGTTCTGCAGGAGCACGAGCCCGGCGGCTTCGGACGGCCAGGCGCGCGAGAAGTCGAGCACGCACGAGGCGTGGAAGTCCTGATGTTGCTGGCGTCGCACGACCAGGCTCGGGCTGACGAGGTCGGTGATCGACTCCGGACGCACGCGCAACCGCAGGTGCCCCGGTCGTTCGGTCAGCGACCAGAAGTCGGTCTCGGGCGTGCGCAGGAACATCCACGCCGGATCGAGCTCCGGCGACGAGAAGTCGTCGGTCTCCGCGATGTCCGGCCACGGGTGCGCGGGCAGGTCAGGAACGTCATAGGCGAGCTCGACACGTCCGGTACCGGGACTGAAAACCGGACCGCCGGACTCCCACGACACCGGGACGAGGAAGGTCTCGCGGCCCAGGTTGTAGTAATAGCCGCCATATGGCCGGGTCGCGAGCAACACCGCGTACCACTGGCCGTCCTGCGTGCACACCAGATCCGCGTGCCCGGCCGCCGCGATCGGGTACGCGCGCCCCAGGTGGCGATGAGTCAGCACCGGGTTCAACAGCGAACCGCGGTACAGGCCGGTGACCTCGTCCGCGAAGGCCACGACCACCGAGTGCTCGAAGTCCGTGCCACCTTCCGCGCACACCAGCACGTACCGTCCATCCACTTTGTACAGATGCGGCGCTTCCAGCCACCGGGAGTTCCGCAGCGCGCCGCGGAAGATCACCCGCTCCTCGCCCGCCACCGAGAGCGACTCCGGGTCGAACTCGCGCAGGTAGATCTCGGTGCGGCCGTCCTGGATCTCCCTGGTCGCGGTCCACCACGCCCGCCCGTCGTCGTCGAAGAACAGCGACGGGTCGAACCCGTCGGCCTCGGGAAGCCAGTGCGGCTCCGACCACTCTCCGGCGGGATCGGTGGCGGTCACGACGAAGTTGCCGGTCTCCCGCGTGCCGTGGACCAGCGTGCACACCACGTAGAACACGCCGTCGTGGTGCCGAATCGTCGGCGCGTACAACCCACCGGAGGCCCGCACACCCTGCAACGGCAACTGGGACGGCCGGTCCAGCACGTGCCCGACCTGCCGCCAGTGCACCAGGTCGCGGCTGTGGAAGACCGGCAGCCCCGGGAAGTACTCGAAGGTCGACGTGACGAGGTAGAAGTCCGATCCTGCCCGGCACACCGACGGATCGGGGTGCGAGCCGGGCAGGATCGGGTTGGCGAACTGTGCCAAGTGGACGCTCCAGCTACGGGTTGAGCCTGGTGTAGGCGGGTTTCGGCCTCAGGTTCGTGTCGTAGAGGCAGGCAGCGCCCTCACCGGGGAACGTGCCGGGCACCCACGAGTGGCGATCGGTGAAGCCCCACGTGGTGAACTCGACGCACCGGGGAACGGCGTGACAGGCGTCCCAGATCTGCCGGAAGTAGCTCGCCTGGGTGTTGAGCTTGTTCGAGTCGGCCGGCAACGGAATGCGGACGTCGGCCTCGGTGATCGCGATGTCGACACCGAGGGCGGCGAGCCGCTCGATGTTCTGCCGCAGACTCGTCGGGAATCCGTACTGCGTCGACAGGTGCGTCTGAATGCCGACGCCGTCGATCGGCACACCCTGCTGCTTCAACGAGCGCACCAGGTTGTAGAGGGCGTTGCTCTTCGCGTTGATGCCCTCGGTGTTGTAATCGTTGATGTAAAGCTTCGCGGACGGGTCCGCGGCGCGAGCCCAGCGAAACGCGTCAGCCACATAGCTGTCGCCCATCCGCTGCTGGAAGATCGACTGCCGGCGCGAGCCGTCCTCGTTGAACATCTCGTTGACGACGTCCCACGCGCGGATCCGGCCGCGGTACCGGCCCATCTCCGTGTTGATGTGCTGCTGGACCACGCTGCGCAGCTCACCGGAGCCGAGGTTGTTCAACCAGCCGGGATACTGGCTGTGCCACACCAGCGTGTGCCCGCGCACCGACTTCCCGTTCTGCCGCGCGTAGTTCACGATCGCGTCCGCACCGGACCAGTTGAACTGGCCGCGGTTCGGCTCGACGACCGCCCACTTCATCTCGTTCTCCGGCGTCACGCTGTCGAACTCGCGCGTCAGCACGGACCGGTAATCCGCTTCGCTGCTGAGGGGTTGGGCCGCCACCGCGCTGCCCACGTACCTCGACGTGATGTCCTTCAACGGCCCCGCTGCTGAGGCCGGTACCACCGGCACCAGCAGCAACGCTGCCACTGCCACCGCTAATCGAGCGATCATCACTCATCCCTTCACTGATCCCGTGAGCCCGCCGACCATTCGTCGTTCGGCGAGTACGAAGAACGCAAGCGCCGGAAGCATGGACAACGCGGTGAAGGCAAGAACTCTCGCGGTGTCCTGGGTGTGCTCCGACTGGAACATCGCCACGCCCAGCGGCAGCGTGAAGTGGGCGGAGTCGTTGAACACGAGCAGCGGCAACAGGTAGAAGTTCCAACTGGTCACGAATGCGAGCACGGACACCGTGATCAGCGCGGGACGGGACAGCGGCAGCAGGATCCGCCAGAAGAACCCGAGCTTGGCCGCGCCGTCGAGCAGCGCCGCGTCCTCGAGTTCGCGAGGGATCGCCCGCATGAACGGGCGCAGGATCACGATCGTGACGGGCAGCGAGAACGCGGCCTCTGGGATCGCGACCCCCAGCGGATTCTCCAGCAACCCCAGCTGGCGCAGCCACAGGTACAGCGGCAGCGTGGCGACGCCGATGGGGAACAACAGACCTAGCGTGAACAGCGTGTAGAACGCCTCGCGGCCCTTGAACACGTAGCGGGACAACGCGAACGCGGCCATCGCACCGAGTCCGACCGCCAGCACCGTCGCGATGACCGCGATCAGCGTGCTGTTGCCCAGCAGCCGCCAGAACTGCGGCGAGCCGAGCACGGCGGCGTAGTTGTCCCACACCCACGGGCCGGGGAGCCCCGCCGGCGAGGTGTTGATCTGAGCCGTCGTGCGGAACCCGCCCAGCAGCACGAACAGCAGCGGCACCACCGTCACCCCGATGACGGCGAACGCGGCGAGGTACCCGACGGCGTTGCGACGCATCACCCGATCGCTCCTTCGGTGTCGCGGCGCAGTGCGAACCGCTGGTACAGCAACGCGAACAGGAAGCAGATGATGAAGAGGATCACCGCGACCGCGCTGCCGAACCCGAACTCGTACCGCTTGAAACCGTGGTCCACCAGGTAGGTCGCCATCGTCGTGGACGAGTTGGCCGGCCCGCCGAGTGTCATGATCCAGACCAGGTCGAACAGCTGCAGCGACCCGATCACCGACAGGAAGATCCAGATCCGGATCGTCGGGCCCAGCAACGGCAGCACGACGTTGCGGGTGATCTGCCAGCTCGACGCGCCGTCGAGCGCGGCGGCCTCCCGCAGCTCGACCGGAACGCCCTGCAGGCCCGCGAGCAGCAGGATCACGCCGAACCCGATGTACTTCCAGGTGATCACGACGAACAGCGTGTAGAGCACGATCGACGGGTCGGCGAGCCACTGCTGGACCAGCCAGCCGAGGCCGACGCCACGCAGCAGTTCGTCGACGAACCCGCCCGGTTGCAGCATCAGCAGCCAGATCACCGCGGTGACCGCCTCGGACAGCACGTACGGCGCGAAGACCACCATCCGCAGGATCGTGCGGCCGCGCAGCTTCCGGTTGAGCAGCAGGGCGAGGCCGATGCTCAACGGCAGCTGCACCACGATCGACAGCGTCGCGATGATCAGGTTGTGCCCGATCGCGCCCTGGAAGACGTCGCCGGTCAACGCGTCGGTGTAGTTGCGCAGGCCTACGAAGTCCGTGAGCGGGCCGAAACCGTTCCACGAGTAGAGGCTGTAGAAGCCGGCCACGCCGATCGGCACCAGCACGAACCCGGCGAACAGCAGCAGTCCGGGTCCCAGCAGCAGCGCGAGTTCGAGGTGGGTGCGCAGCCGTGAGCGGCGGTAGGTGCCCCCGGCCGCTGGCGCGAGCGGCGCGGGGGCGGTCTCCGGCCGCGTGTCGGTCGCGGCGCTCATCACTTGTTCCCGGTGGCCGCTTTGCTCACCGACTGCACGATGGTCTCCGGGCTTCCCTGCCCGGCGAAGAAGTTCGCGATGGCGTCGTTGAGCGCCTGCCCGACGTTGGTCGGGAACGCGGTGTCGAAGTAGAACTGCAGGTGCTTCGCCTTGGCCATGTGCTCGGAGATCGTCTTGTGCGTCTCGGTCTTCAGCGACGCCACCGCGGCGGGGTTCACCGGCAGGCCCGATCCGGTCGCGGCCAGCTTCTTCTGCACTTCCTCGCTGACGAGGTGCTGCAGGAAGCCCTCGCACGCCTTGGCGGCGCGCGTGGTGCAGGAGAACCCGTCACCGCCGCCGAGCAGCACGCTCGGGTCGCCCTGCCCACCAGGCACCGAGGGGAACGGGAACCAGCCGAGCTTCGAGTCGAGAGCCTTGTCCTCGGTCAGCGCGGTCATCACGTCCGGGTCCCAGTCGCCCTGCAGTTCCATGGCGGCCTTGCCGTTCGCGAGCAGACCCGCCGAGCTGCCGGCCCCCTGCTGAGCCGGCGTCCCGACGAACCCGTCCTGGAACGGTTTGGTGTCCAGGAACGTCTTGAGGTTCTCGCCAGCCTTGGTGAAGCACGGGTCCGCGAGCTCGGTCTTGGCCACGGCGTTCTTCAGCGCGTCGATCGAGCACTGGCGGACCGCGAAGTAGCCCCAGTAGAACGCGTCCGGCCAGCGGTCCTTGCCGCCGATCGCGATCGGCACAAGTCCTGCCGACCTCAGCTTGGCCACCGCGGCGTTGAGTTCGTCCAATGTGGACGGAGGGCTGGTGACGCCCGCCTGCGTGAAGAGGTCCTTGCGGTACCAGAAACCGACCGCGTGCATCTGGTACGGCAGGCCGTACTGCTTGCCGCCGACCTGCCAGCCCTTGCCGTACTCACCGAGCGAGGCCTGGGCGATCTCGGCGATCTTGCCGGAGCGGATCTGGTCGGCGAGCGCGCCGCCTCCCCACTGCTGGAAGAGGTCCGGCGGCGTGGTCGACTGCAGCGCCAGCGGCACCTTGGTCTGGAACTGCTCGTTCTGGATCGGCTCGACCGTGAACGAGACGTCCTGGTGAGCGTTGTGGTAGTCGTCGGCGATCTGCTGCCACACCGACTTCATCGGCTCGGTGGTCCGGTTGTGCCACCAGGTGAGCGTCGCCGGCCCGCTGGCCTCACCCCCCGAGCTGGTGCAGCCGGCCAGCAAAAGCGCGACCAGGACGAGCGAAAGCTTTCTTGCAGAACGCATGGGTCCACTCCTGACGACGCCGGCCGAGTTGGACTGGGTGTGACGATGCGTAAGACGCCAGTGAGCGTCCACCCTCGAAACCGCGATGTCAATCGTTGTCGATAACGTTTTACACGGCTAGCCTGTGTCGGTGCCCCCACGTTCTCGCATCACCATCCGCGACGTCGCGGCCCACGCGAACGTCTCGGTCGCCACCGTGTCCAAGGTCCTCAACCAGCGCTACGGCGTCTCCGCGGAGACGTTCGCGCGGGTGACGGCAGTGATCAAGGAACTCGGCTACGAGGCGAGCCTGGTAGCGCAGAGCCTGCGCAACCACCGGACGAACGTGATCGGGATTCTCGTCGCGGACATAGAGCCGTTCAGCACCGAACTGCTCAAGGGTGCGGCGGACGCCATCCGCGGCACCGGTTTCGAACTCGTCGTGTACTCGGCCGGCGGGCGCGTCGGTGATCCGCAGGGCTGGGAGCAGCGCTACCTGACCCGGCTGAGCGGCACCCTCGTCGACGGCGCCGTGCTGGTCACGCCCGCGGTCGACCTCGAGGGCCTGCCGGGCACCCCGGTCGTCGCGGTCGACCCGCACACCGGGCGTTCCCCGTTGCCCACCGTCGACTCCGACAACCTGCGCGGCGGGCAGCTCGCGACCGAGCACCTGCTCGAACTGGGCCACCGCCGGATCGCGCTGCTCACCGGCCGCGAGGACCTGAAGTCGGCCCAGCAAAGGGAAACGGGCTACCGGCGTGCGCTGGTCGCCGCGGGTGTCCCTGTCGACGGCAGCCTGATCCGGCGCGGTGACTACGACTACGACGTCGCCGCCAGGTCGACCCGAGACCTGCTCAGCGGGCCGAACCGGCCCACCGCGATGTTCGCCGCCAACGACATCTCCGCCATCGCCGCCATCGAAACGGCGGCGGAACTGGGTCTGCGGGTGCCGGAAGATCTCTCGGTCGTCGGCTTCGACAACATCCCGGAGTCGGTGATGTGCACACCGGCGCTCACCACGGTGCAGCAGCCGATCCGCGAGATGGGCCACCGCGCGGTCACGTTGCTGGTGCGGCTGATCAACCGCGAGGAGCCCGACGAAACGCACATCACGCTCGGCACCGACCTGGTGATCCGGCACTCGACCAGGCGGCTCTCGTGAGCACCGAGGCCACGTCGGGCTGGCGCGACGCCCGGCTGTCCCCCGCCCGGCGCGTGCGCGACCTGATGGCGCGGATGACGCCGCGCGAGAAGATCGCCCAGCTGCACGGTGTCTGGGTCGGCATCGACTCCGGCGGCGAGATGGCGCCGCACCAGCACGACTTCGTGGTGCCACCGGACCTCGACGAGCTGTCCCAGTACGGCATCGGCCAGCTCACCCGCGTGTTCGGCACCCGGCCGATCGCGCCGGAGGTGGGGGCGCACAGCCTGGCGAGGACCCAGCGCAGGATCGTCGCGGGCAACAGGTTCGGCATTCCGGCGATGGTCCACGAGGAGTGCCTCACCGGCCTGGCCGCGTGGCAGGCGACGGCGTACCCGTCCCCGCTGTGCTGGGGCGCCACCTTCGAACCGGATCTGGTGCGGCGCATGGCTTTCCGCATCGGCACCTCGATGCGGCGGCTCGGCGTGCACCAGGGGCTCGCCCCGGTCCTCGACGTCGCGCGCGACCTGCGGTGGGGCCGGATCGAGGAGACCATCGGCGAGGATCCGCACCTCGTCGGCACGATCGGCGCCGCGTACGTCGCCGGTCTGGAGTCCGCGGGTGTCGTGGCCACGCTCAAGCACTTCGCCGGCTACTCGGCTTCCCGGGCAGGCCGCAACCTCGCGCCGGTGTCGATCGGTCCACGTGAACTCGCCGATGTGATCCTGCCGCCGTTCGAGATGGCCCTGCGCGCGGGCGCCCGGTCGGTCATGAACTCCTACGCCGACAACGACGGCGTTCCGGTCGCCGCGGACGCCTCGATGCTGACCGCTCTGCTGCGCGACGAGTACGGCTTCACCGGAACCGTGGTCGCCGACTACTTCGCGGTGCCGTTCCTGTACATGCTGCACGCCGTCGCGGCCGACCGCGAGGACGCGGCCACGCAGGCGCTGACCGCGGGCATCGACGTGGAACTGCCCACTGTGGACTGTTACGGCGACCCGCTGCTGGCGGGGCTCGAGTCCGGTCGCGTCGACATCGCGCTGGTGGACCGGGCGCTGGAACGCGTGCTGCGGCAGAAGTGCGAGCTCGGGCTGCTCGACCCCGGCTACTCCCCCGACCCGTCATCGGACCTGGTGCTCGACGACGACGAGTCCCGCGCACTGGCTCGCGAGGTCGCCGAACGCTCGATCGTCCTGCTGCACAACGACGGCGTGCTGCCGTTGACCGGCGAGCGGCGCGTCGCCGTGGTCGGGCCGCGCGCCGATGATTCCGGCGCGATGTTGGGTTGTTACTCGTTCCCGTTGCACGTCGGTGTGCACCACCCGGACGTGCCGATGGGCATCGACGTCCCGACGGTGCTGGACCTCCTGCGCGCCGATCACGACGTCACGTTCGCGCTGGGCTGTCCGGTGCTCGGAGGCACCGACGAGGAGATCGCCGACGCCGTCGAAGCCGCCCGGCACGCGGAGCTCTGCGTCGCGGTGCTCGGTGACCAGGCAGGTCTGTTCGGCGGCGGCACGTCCGGCGAGGGCTGCGACGCCGCGGACCTCAGGTTGCCAGGCCGGCAGGAAGAACTGCTGGAAGCCCTGCTCACCACCGGCACACCGGTCGTCCTGGTGCTGCTCTCCGGCAGGCCGTACGAGCTGTCCCGGCAGATCGACCGGCTCGCCGCGGTCGTGTGCGGGTTCTACCCCGGCGAGGAAGGCGCGGCGGCGCTGGCGGGCGTCCTCAGTGGACGGATCAACCCGTCCGGACGGCTCCCGATCAGCTTCCCCGGCGCCGGCGCCAGTCAGCCGTCGACCTACCTCACCGCCCCGCTCGGTGCCCGCAGCGAGGTCAGCACCGTCGACCCGACGCCGCTGTTCCCGTTCGGCCACGGCCTGTCCTACGCGCCCGTCACCTGGATCACCGCGGGCATCGAGGCGCGGGAGTGGCCGACCGACGGCGTCTGCCGGGTGGTCGCGGTCCTGCGCAACGACACCGAGATCGCCACCACCGAGGTCGTCCAGGTCTACCTGCACGACCCGGTGGCCGAGGTCGCCCGGCCGGTCCAGCAGCTGATCGGCGCGGTCAAGACGGACCTCGCACCGGGGCAGACCCGCGTGGTCACCGCCGTTCTGCACGCGGACCTCACCGCCTACACCGGCCGTTCGGGTCACCGCCAGGTCGATCCCGGAGACGTCGAACTGCGGATCGGGAGGTCGAGCCGGGACATCCACGCCGCGGTGAGCGCGACGCTGACCGGGCCTCGCCGGCTCGTCGGCTTCGACCGCGTCCTCTCGCCGGAGTTCGAGATCGACTGTTAGCGCTAACATGGCTGGATGCAGCGATCCGGCACCGCCACCCCCACGGTCAGCAGCGAACACTTCGGCAGGATCGGTGACACCGACGTGCACCGGTACGTGCTGGCCAATCCGGGCGGGATCACCGTCCGGGTGCTCGACCTGGGCGGCGTGGTCCAGTCGATCGACGCGCCGGACCGGCACGGCACCCCGGCCAACGTGGTGCTCGGGTTCGCGGATCTCGAGGGCTACCTGGCCAACAACCGGCCGGACGCGGGCCGGGTGTTCTTCGGCGCCCTGATCGGCCGCTACGCCAACCGGATCGGCGGCGCGGCGTTCAGCCTCGACGGCTCGACGTACCGCGTGTCCGCCAACGAGAACGACAACTGCCTGCACGGCGGCGTCTCGGGGTTCGACACGCACGTCTGGCAGGCGAGCACGTTCACCGGCGAGGACGGTGTCGGGGTACGGCTCAGCCACGTCAGCCCGGACGGCGACCAGGGCTTTCCCGGCCGCGTGACGACCGCGGTGACCTACCGCCTGGACCAGCGGAACCGGCTGACCATCAGCTACCGCGCGGAAACCGACGCGCCGACCGTGCTGAACCTGACCAACCACACGTACTGGAACCTCGCCGGCGAAGGATCCGGCGACGTCCACGACCACCTGCTGACGATCCGCGCCGGGTCGTTCTGCGCGGTCGACGAGAGCCTCATCCCCCAGGGCGATCCGGTCCCGGTGGACGGCACGCCGTTCGACTTCCGCGAAGCCACCCCGATCGGCGCCCGCATCGGCACGCCCGATCCCCAGCTGCGGATCGGCCACGGGTACGACCACAACTGGGTGCTGGACCCCGGTTCGTTCGCGGCGCGGGCCCACGAGCCCGGTTCCGGCCGGACGCTCACGACCTGGACGACCGAACCGGGCCTGCAGTTCTACTCCGGCAACTTCCTCACCGACGCGCTGGTCGGCACGAGCGGCCGTCCGTACCACCACGGGGCGGGTTTCGCGGTGGAGGCACAGCACTTTCCCGACTCGCCGAACCGCCCGGACTTCCCGAGCACCGTGCTGCGTCCCGGCGAGACCTACCACCAGGAAACGGTCTACGAGCTGACCGTCGGCTGAAACGGTCGAATTCGAGTCGAAGATCTGCTCTGGATTGCTTGTACCACAAGGGTTACCGCATTCTGGAGGAATGATCCCCGCGGTAGCTGTCTCAGCACTGCTCCTCCTCAGCTCGCCCGTCGTTCCGGCCGCGGCCACCACCGCGACCGTCGACGTCGCCCGCAAACACCAGCGGATAGACGGTTTCGGGTTCTCCGAGGCGTTCGGCCGGGCCGAGATCATGCACGGTTCGCAAGGACTGTCCGCGCCGAAACAGCGGGAGATCCTCGACCTGCTGCTGTCCCGCACCTCCGGCGCGGGCATGTCCGTCCTGCGACTGGGCATCGGATCGACGGCGGCCAACTCCATCCAGCCGGCGGACCCCGGCGGCCCCACCGCGACCCCGCGCTACGTCTGGGACCGTGACGACGAGAGCCAGGTGTGGCTGGCACAGCAGGCCAAGGCGTACGGGGTGAACCGCTTCTACGCCAACGCGTGGAGCGCACCCGGTTACATGAAGACCAACGGCGACGAAGCCAACGGCGGCAGTCTCTGCGGTCTGTCCGGCGCGTCCTGCGCGAGCGGTGACTGGCGCCGCGCCTACGCGAACTACCTGGTGCAGTACGCGAAGTTCTACGCCCAGGAAGGCATCAGGATCACCGACATCGGGTTCACCAACGAACCCGACTACACCGCCACCTACTCGTCGATGCGGTTCACCCCGGCCCAGGCGGTGGAGTTCACCAAGGTCCTCGGGCCGATCGCGACAGGCCTGAAGGTCGCCTGCTGCGACTCGTTCGGCTGGGACCAGCAAGCCGCCTACAGCAAGGCGATCGAGGCCGACGCGACGGCACGCCGCATCGTCGCCACGCACGCCGGCCACACGTACGCGTCCCCGATCACCGGCCCGCTGCCGACCTCGCGGCACACGTGGATGTCGGAGTGGTCGCCCAACGGCACGACGTGGAACGAGAATTGGGACGACGGCAGCGGTTACGACGGCTTCACCATCGCCAACGCCGTGCACACCGCACTCACCACCGGCAACGCCAACGGTTACGTGTACTGGTACGGCGCGTCGGTCGGCGCCACCCGAGGCCTGATCCAGATGGACGGCGACGGCTACCACGTGTCCAAACGGCTGTGGGCGCTGGCGAACTACAGCCGGTTCATCCGTCCCGACGCGACCAGGGTCGGCGCGACGACCTCGAACGGCGCTCTGCGGCTGTCCGCCTTCCGCAACGCCGACGGTTCCCTCGCCGTCGTCGCACTCAACACCGGCGCCAGCGCCAGTTCCGTCTCGTACGCGCTCAGGAACAGCGGGATCTCGACCGGGTCCGCGACCCCGTACCTGACCAGCGCCACCGGCAGCACCACGGCCCAGTCCCCCGTCCGCGTCGCCAGCGGCACGTTCACCGCTACCGTGCCCGCCCGCGCGCTGATCACCTACCGGATCACGCCATGACTCCCCGGCCGGATGGCGTTTGCAAGTACCACCAACTCAACATCAGCAGGCACTTTCCTACTACCAACCTGGCTGTTCCACCCCGCGGCCGCACTGACGGAGTCAGGCATCGCCGCCGAGTTGGGTGCAGGTAGCGGCGGTTCGATCATGAGTTGGTGGTACTTGCAGACGCCGAACAGCAGACCTGCCGAATCCCCAGGGAGAATTCATGGTCAACCGCAGGACTGTGCTGCACGGCACAGCAGCCGCCGTCGCCGCGACCGCGCTGGGAGTGAACGCGCGCGCCGACCAGACGATCACCATCGACCCCGGCACGAGTTACGGCACGTGGGAGGGCTGGGGCACGTCGCTCGCCTGGTGGGCCAACGTGTTCGGCGACCGCGACGACTTCGCGGACCTGTGGTTCACCACGAAGTCCGTCACGTACAACGGAACGACACTGCCCGGACTTGGCATGAACATCGCCCGCTACAACCTCGGCGCCTGCAGCTGGAACTCCGTCGAGGGCGAGAGCATGGTCGCGTCGCCGAACATCCCGCGCTTCAAGCAGATCGAGACGTTCTGGCAGGACTGGCGGGTGACCGACCCCGGCTCGTGGCAGTGGGGTGCGGACGCGAAACAACGCGCCTCCGTGGTGAAGGCTGTTGCGCGCGGTGCGATCACGGAGCTGTTCTCCAACTCACCGGCGTGGTGGATGTGCCTCAACCACAACCCTTCCGGCGCCGCCAACGCGAGCAGCAACAACCTGCAGTCGTGGAACTACCGCACCCACGCCGCGTACCTGGCCGAGGTCACCCGACAGTTCCGCGACCGTTTCGGCGTCACGTTCCGTACGGTCGATCCGTTCAACGAGCCCGCGTCCGCCTACTGGTCGGCGACCGGAAAGCAAGAAGGCTGCCACTTCGATCCGTCACTCCAACGGACCGTGCTGCAGTACCTGCGTGAGGAGCTGAACACCCGCGAGCTGTCCGCAACGCGCATCTCCGCATCCGACGAGACCAACTACGACGTGGCGCGCAGCACGTGGAACTCCTTCGACGCCAACACGAAGTCCGTCGTGAACCAGATCAACGTGCACGGCTACCAGGGTTCCGGAGGCCGCCGCGACCTCCTCCACGCCGATGCCAGGACGGCGGGCAAGGTGCTGTGGAACTCCGAGTACGGCGACAACGAGGGCACCGGGCTCTCGATGGCGAGCAACCTGTGCCTGGACTGGCGCTGGCTGCACCCGACGGCGTGGTGCTACTGGCAGGTGATGGACCCGACGCCGGCCTGGGCGTTGATCGCCTACGACCAGAACACGCTGCAGCCGGGCGCCGTGCAGAACAAGCTCTACGTGCTGGCGCAGTTCACCCGGCACATCCGGCCCGGTATGCGGATCATCTCGGCGTCCACCGGAAACGCCGCCGTGGCCTACGATCCCGCCGCCCGGCGGCTCGTGCTCGTGGCCGTCAACACCGCCACCTCGGCGCAGACGATCACCTTCGACCTGGCCAGGTTCGGCACGCTGCCGACCGGGTTGATCACCCGCTGGTCCACCTCGACGACCAGCGGCAGCGACCGGTACGCCCAGCGCACCGACGTGCGCCTGAACGGCAAGCTCCTCCAGGTTCCGTTCGCGGCCGGTCAGGTGCAGACCTTCCAGCTCGACGGGGTGTCCGTCTGACCGGCCGCGACGCGCGTTCTACCGCCGGTCCAGGCCGAAGAACTGGATGGCGCGCAACGCCATCCCGGACGTCATGAGGTTGTGCCCGACGTTCTGCATCGAGATCGACTCGACCTTGTCGCCGTACCGGCGGCGGGTCCAGTTCGCCTGCGGATGGTCGGTGGACGTCGGCGTGGTCGGCAACCGGTGGACGTTGGTCCACTGGTCGACTTCCTCGCCGAGGTTCGGGTAGCGCAGCACGTCGTCAGCGGTGCCGTGCCAGAGCTGCATGCGCGGCCGTTTGCCGTTGTAGCCGGGGAACGCCGACCGCGCGATGTCGCCCCACTCACGCGGCGACTTGAGCACCCGGCCGTTGGCGCACTCGGTGTTCCAGGTGGAGCCGTTGTCCGTCGCGAAGCAGCCGTCCGGCACTCCGGCGAACGCGGCTCCTGCCTGGAAGACGTCGGGGTAGTTGGCGACCATCACGTTGGTCGTCATGGCGCCGGACGAGACACCGGTGACGTACACGCGGGCCGGGTCTCCCCCGTACGTCCCCAACGCCCACCGGACCATCGACATCATCCCGACCGGGTCGCTGCCGCCGTCACGGCGAAGCGCTTGCGGTGACGAGACGTCGAAACACTTGTCGGCGCGGGTGACCGACGGGTAGACGATGACGAACCCGTACCGGTCGGCCAGCCGCCCGAACTCCGCGCCGTTGTGGAAGTCCGGGCCGGAGCCGGTGCAGTAGTGCACGGCCAGCAGGATGCCGGGACGGGCGGCGACGCGGTCCGGTTTGTAGACGTGCAGGCGGAGGTTGCTGGGGTTGGGGCCGAAGTTCGTGACCTCGACGAGCGAGGCCGCGGCGGCCTGAGGTGTGACCACCAGGCCGAGCAGGACAGCTACAGCCAGAGCTATGCGGAACATGACGCTCCTAACGTCCAACCGAGGCTTGCGAGATGCCGATGAACCCGTGATCGGTTCCCGGTGCCGAGCTGGTGAGGTCCAGGCGGAGGCGATCGCTGCGCACCGGAGCGAAGGTGATGCTCACGGAGCCGCCCCAGTCGATCTTCGCGTCACGTACCGGCACGAACTTCTCGCCGTTCCAGTACGACACCGCGATCGAGGCGGGCAACGCGTGTGCCGCGTTGGCGAGGAACGAGGCCCGCACCGAGCCGGCCGAACCTCCCGGCACCGGCAGCGACACCCAGTCCGTCGCGTGCGCCCGGCTCACCTGCGGCAACAGCCCCGTGGGGCGCTTGAGGTAGTAGTTCGACCAGTACGTCGAGACGTTTACGTCGAGCATCGCGGCCGGGACGGTGTCGACGGCGCCCGAGTAGCTCGCGTCCGCCGTCGGTGCCGGGGCGGGTGCGGGTGCGGGTGGCGAATCGTCGCCGGTCTGCACGCCGCCTGGCCGTCCACCGGTCGCCGGAAGCGAGCTGGCCGCAGTGCACGGTTCCGGCGCGGGTGCGGACTCGGCGCCAGACCGCACCCCGCACCGCCTCCCGCCTGTCGCCGCGACGAGCGTCGTCGCGGTCCGCAGTCCCGGCGCCCGTGCCGTCACGGAGATCACCGCCGACTGTCCTGATCGGACCATCGCCAGCGCCTTGCCGTTGAACGCGGTGCGCGAGTCCGCCTGGTAGTTCTCCGCGCTCTCCTGACGGCCGTTGTCGAGACCGGCCAGGCCGCCACCCCGGACCTGGAACGAGATCAGGTCGTCCGCCTCCGGCACGACCACGCCCGCGCGGTCGACGACCTCGGCGGTGACGAACGTGAGCGACTTGCCGTCGGCCTTCGTCACCTTGCGATCCGGTGTCAGCCGGAGAGCATGCGGCTCGCCCGCGGTGCGGACCTCGTCCCTCGCGACCTCGACGCCTGCCTTTCTCGCCACCGCGACGAGCCGTCCCGGCTGGAACGGCACCGACCAGGTCAGGTGCAGCTTGCCCGCGCTGCCGTTCGGGCTGGTGTAGCTGCCGGGATAGGGGCCGGTGGTCACGGTCTTGTCGTCGCCGGTCGCCTCGGTGGTCTCCAGGTACGTCGAACCGGAGACGGTGGTCTTCGTGTCGAACTTCCGCTCCCCCAACGACTTGCCGTTGAGGTACAGCTCGACGGTGTCCGCGTTGCTGTACGTCCACACCGAGACCGGCTCACCGAGCTTGTGGTTCGTCCAGTTCATCGGCAGCAGGTGCACCATCGGCTCGGTGCTCCACTGACTGCGGAACAGGTGGTAGAAGTCCTTCGGGAACCCGGCCGTGTCGACCGCGCCGAAGAACGACGCCTTCACCGGCAACACGTTGTACGGCGTGGGTTCACCGATGTAGTCGATGCCGGTCCACAGGAACTGCCCGGCGAACCACTTGCGGTCGCGGTCCTTCTTCAGTCCGTACTCACCGCTGTAGGTCCACGTCTCCAGGTTGTTGTCGTAAGAGGAGGTGTTGCGCTTGCCCGGCGTGTAGTTCTCACCGGTGTTGAGCTGGTCCGGGTCCTGGTAGTAACCGCGGGTCGACGTGGAGGACGACGACTCGGCCTCGAAGAAGAACTTGCCGGGGTAACGGGCGTGCAGCTGGTCGATCGAGGACGCGTCGTTGTAGTTCAGGCCCAGCCCGTCGAGCATCTGCAGGATCTGGTCCTGCGGTGAGCCGATCGCGGGCACCCGGCGGTACCGGTCGCTGCCCATCACGATCGGGCGGGTGGTGTCGACGGCGCGGACGTCGTCGATGAGCCGCCGCGCGATGGGCGGGCCCGCGGCGGAGCTGGAGTCGGGGATCTCGTTGCCGATGGACCACATCACCACCGACGGCGAGTTCTTGGCCGCGTGCACCATCTCGCGGAGGTCGGCGCTGCTGTTGGCGTCGAAGAACCGGCCGTAGTCGTTCTTCACCTTGGGCGTCCGCCAGGTGTCGAACGCCTCGACCTGCAGCAGGATCCCCAGTTCCTCGCACGCCCTGATGAACTGCGGCGAGGGCGGGTTGTGCGAGGTGCGCACGGCGTTCACGCCCATGCTCTTCATGATCCGCAGCTGCCGGGCGATCGCGTCGGACGAGACCGCCGAGCCGAGCGCGCCCAGGTCGTGGTGGAGGTTGACGCCCTTGAGCTTCATCTCCGCGCCGTTGAGCGAGAAGCCGTTGTCCGGGTCGAACGCGAAGTACCGGATGCCGGTACGAGTGCTGACCACGTCCACGGTCCTGCCGCCGACCCGGATCTCGGTGTCCACCGTGTACAGGTTCGGCTGGTCCACCGACCACAGGGCAGGCTTGGCGATCCTGATGTCCGTGGTCGTGGTGCTAGGTTCCGCTGCGAGCGGGGCGCGGGCCGTACCTCTGCCGACGATCCGTCCGCGCGGGTCCTTGACCGTCGAGACGATCTCGGCTTGAGCACTGTGCTCGCTGACGGCGGTCGTCGCCACCCGCATCGTGGCGAAACCGGACTTGATCGTGGTCTCCAGCTCAGGTGTCGTCACCTGCACGCCGTGCCGCGTGACGTGCGCGGGCTCGGTCACGACCAGCCGGACGTCGCGGTAGATGCCGCTGCCCGAGTACCACCGGCTGCTGGGCACCTGGTTGCGCACCTTCACCGCGAGGACGTTCGGCGTGCCGTCGGCGCGAGCGTTGAGATCATAAGCGAATCCGGTGTAGCCATAGGGATGACGGCCGATCAGCACGCCGTTGAGATACACCTCGGAGTCCATGTAGACGCCGTCGAATTCGATCGACAACTTCTTTCCCGCCATCGACGACGGCAGCGTGAAAGTCTTGCGATACCAGCCGAGGCCGCCAGGCAGAAACCCTGTTCCGGCGCCGGTGTGCGGACCTTCGACGGGGTCGAGCCCGATGCTCCAGTCGTGCGGCAGCCGCGTGTCCCGCCACGCCGCGTCGTTGTCAGCGGGCTGTGGAGCGTCCTCGCCGGTGGTGTTGACCAGGGCGAACTGCCACCCTCCTGTGAAGTCGACGCTCCTCCCAGCCGGCCGGACCCGCTCCGCCTCCGCTGATGCCGGGACGGCGCACAGCCCGGCCACCACCACCCAGCAGAGAACGAGTGCCCAGAGTTTGTTCGACTGTCGATTCGATCGTCGAATGGTCAAAACTCACCGCCTGTCACGATTCTCGCGCCCGCCGACGCCGTTACTCGTCTCCAGGAAAGCGCTTACCCATGTCCTGCGCAAGTCCGATGATCCCCTTCGTCAGATGACAAACCGTTGAAAGAAAACAAAATCCGCGCGATCGGCGGGTTGCCCGCCGCTCGGAAGTTCTCCTAGGTTTTCAGGCATGTCAATGCGGAAAGCGCTCTCCGTGGTCCTGGCTCTGCACCTCGTCGCCGCCGCACCAGCCGCCGCGGCCCACTCCCCTTCGTGCTCCCGCCCCGGCGTGTTGTTCTGCGAGGACTTCCAGTCCGTGCCGCTCGGCGGCGCAACCAGCCTCAGGTGGGGCGTCGACACCAGCCACGGCACGCTCACCGTGGAGAAGGCGCCGCGCGGCCAACGGGTTCTGCGGGTGCACACCGAACGCAACGGCCGGGCGTTCCTGCGCGTGGAGGACTTCTCGGCGCCCGGCAACAGCTTCTACGGGCGGGTGCGGCTCAGGACCGACGCCTTCCCGCGCCGGCCCGACTGGGCCCACTACACCCTGATCGAGGCCACCGGTCAGGGGCCGGAGATCGTGCGGCCGCTGGGCGGTCAGTACGTGCCCACTGTGGACCGTGCGCTGTGGGGTGTGGGCGCGGACGGCGGGCCGACCGGTGACTGGACGAACTGGCGCGAGTCGGCTCCGTCCCGCGAGGACGTGTGGCAGTGCGTCGAGTGGCGGATGGACGCCGCCGACAACCGGATCGAAATCTGGTTCGACGGCGTCCCTCAGCCCGACCTCACCGTTTCGACGCGCAACCACGGCGGGAACCCGGTGGACTTCTTGTTCCCGCGCTTCGACACCGTCAAGTTCGGCTGGCAGCTCTACCAGCAGAACGACGGCGCGTACGACCTCTGGATGGACGACATCGCACTGGCGACCAAGCGGATCGGCTGCTGAGCTCTCACCCGCAGACCACCCCGTTCAGCGTCGGCGACAGGAACGGCGGGGTGCCGCCGCCATAGGTCGCGTTGAAACCGATGGTGACGGTCCCGCCGGTGCCGACAGAGCCGTTCCAGGCCGCGTTGCTGACTTCCACGACGTCACCCTGGTCGGCCCAGGTGCCGTTCCAACCTTGGCTCACGGTCACGCCGGGCGCGGAGAAGGTGAACTTCCAGCCGTTGATCGGCGCCGCCCGGTTCTCGATGACGATCTCGCCGCCGTAGCCGCCGGACCAGCTGCTCGTCACCTTGTGCGTGGCCTTGCAGCCGCCCTGCGCCGGCGGAGTTGTCGTGGTGGTAGTGGTGGTGGTGCTCGACGGCGGCCTTCCGGCGCTGGCCAGTTCGTACGCGCGTTGCGGCACGAACTGGCCTGCGCCCGCGATGCACCCGTCCGCCTCGCCGGGCAGCTTGACCCACAGGAACGCGGCGATCTGACCGTCACCGGTCTGGTCGGTGCTCGGCGTGCCGATCGCCCGGCCCGCCGGGTCGCACCACTCGCTGCCGGCGGGACCGTTGCCGTTGCGGCTGGTGTCGATCACCGCGCGCAGCCGGGAGTCGCCGACCGAGTTGAGCACCGCCCTGGCGAACGCCACCTCGTCGGACGACGAGCGGTAGTTGGACACGTTGGTCGAGATGCCGTCGGCGCTGTTCGAGATGTCCGCCGCCCGCAACCGGGCCGCTGCCTCGCCCGGCGCGAGCCATGCGGAGTGCCCGATGTCGATGTAGACCTTGGCCTGCCCGGACCCCGCCTTGAGCCGCTTGCCCGCGTAGGCGATCGACGCCGTGGTCTCGGCCTGCTGACCGGCGCTCTGGCAGTTCGTCATCAACGGCAGCACGTCCGGCTCCAGCACGATCGCCGCCGGCCGTCCCGCCAGCCCCGCAGCCACCTGGTCCACCCATGCCCGGTACGCGCTGTGCGAGGGCGCGCCGCCGCCGCTCGCCCCACCGCAGTCGCGATTCGGGATGTCGTAGACCACCAGGATCGGGATCCTGCCGGCGGCCGCGGCGGCGCCCACGAAGGCGTCCACCTCGCCTCGCACCGTGCTGGTGTTGGTGGTGGTGAACCACCTGGCCTGCGGCACGCTCGCGATCCGGTCGCGGATCATCGGCGTGCGCCAGTCGCCGGGGTTCGCCGCGACCCACCGGGCCGCGCTGGTGTCCGGGTCGACGTAGAACGGCGACGCGGCCGCCTGCGCGCTGCCCAAGACCGCGGCCGCTGTGGCCGCGAGCGTGGCCACAGCGATGCCGGCGGCGACTCCTTTGTTGCGCATCCTGCCTCCTCATTCTGGGAGCGCTCCCAGACTGGCGGCACACTCTATTGGCGGATCGGCCGTTCGGAAAGGGGTTCGTCGAACGGGTTCGACAAGCACCGGCACGGTCGGTGACCGCCAGACGCCAATCGTCGAAAACCGATCACAGCAGGCAGAACGCAAGACGGAAGCAAGAAGACCCAGAGTGGCCCGACTCCTGGCGCACTAGACCGTTCCGGCGGCCAGGAACAACGAAAACCGCTGCCGTTGGGCCGAACAGTATGGGAGCGTTCCCAGGTCTCAGTGCGCGGTGAACTGCAGACTGGTCGGCTGAACCACGTCCGGCCTGACCGGCAGCGGGGTCACCACGAGGCGCTCACCGTGGACGTCGGTGATCGCGATGGACCCACCACAACCGGAGCCGTTCTCGGAGAGGAAGTAGTTGTATTCGGCGCGGCGCAGTTCCCTCCACTGCCCGCCTGCCTGAACCTCCAGGCGTGCCACCGGGTTGCGGTGGTCGATCACCTGGATCCCGCACCACCACTGACTGGACCCGGTCTTGTAGCGCACGGCGATCTTCTTCTCCAGCGGCGGGCTCACCAGCGTCCACGTCACCGGGATCTCCCCCGCCCGCGGATCCGCCAGCAGGGCGAACGCCTCCCTGCTCAGGTCCAGCTGGCCGACCCGGCACGGCGCCGGGCAGAGGTTCGTCACCCGGACCGTGACGCTCTTGCCGTTCGCCGCCCGCACCAGGACGTAGGCGCCGCAGGCCTTCGCGTCCTCGTAGTCCGACCAGTTCATCGCGACCGTCAGCGGATCCGGGCCTGGGTCGTACGAGCACGCACCGCCACCGTCGGAGGTGTAGAACGTCGCCGGACCACTGCGGGTGACACCCGGTTTGATCTGGCCTGCCAACGGTGTGCCGGCCGCCGGCGGTGGGGAGGACGGAGGTACCGAGGACGTCGGCGGCGCCGCCGACGAGGACGGTGCCACCGGGACTGGTGGTGTCGTCGTGGCCTCGGTGGTCGTGGGGATGGCGGCAGCGACGGCGCGGCCGGTCACGTCCGCGTTGCCCCACACCGCCACACCCACTGCCACCAGTGCCAACGCCCCCACGAGCAGCACCGCGAGTCGACGTCTCGTCACCAAGCAAGCCCCAATCCAGCGATGTAGTCCTTCAGCAGCCCGGAGATCAGCTGGTGGTCGCGCTGCGAGAAGTGCCAGTCGCAACCGAGCCGGTCCAACGCCGGATCGGCGTAGTTCCAGTAGCGGACCCGGCTGTCAGCCCGCTCCTGCACGACCTGCCGCGCGGCGTCGGCGAACGTCCCGGAGCCCTCCGGCACGCTCACCACGATCGTCGTGCCGGGACCGTACCTGGCCCGCAGCTTGTCGAGAAATCCTTGATAGGCCGACTTGTACGCGGCCACGAGGTCCTGCGGCGTGGACCACTGCTCACCGGGCTTGAGCGCGGTGGAGAAGTCGTTGGTGCCCAGGCCGACCACGATCAGCTGCGGCCGCCACGTGCCGGGGTTCTGCCACACGTCGCCGTCGACGTTCAGCAACGCCCGGTCGTAGTAGGTGCGGTAGCTGGTGCCGGGTTCGCCGCCGCCGTAGTTGCGCACCATGCCGCGGCCGGAGAACGCGTTGACCTGGTAGTCGGCGTTCAGCGCACGGGAGGTGAGCGCGCCGAAGCTCAGGTCCGTGTTGGTGTTGCGGTCGACGCCGCCGTTCGCCGAGCAGTCACGGGTGGTGGACAGGTTGCCGTAGCCCGCGGTCAGCGAGTCGCCGATGAACTCGATCTGCCTGGCCCTGGCCGCCGGCTTCGACAGCACGTTCCCCACGAACCCGCCGAACTCCCCTGCGGCCCAAGGGCTTTCGGACCGCTTGACGAGCCGGACGCGGTGCTCGGCGTTGCTCAGGTTGCGCACCCAGTAGGTGGTCCGGCCCGGTTTGACCAGCGTCGAAACCGTTCGACCGTCGATCTGCACGTCGTAGTAGCTCGACGAGTCGTTGAGCGAGATCCCGACGCTGGTGCCGCGGAACCGGCCCTCGAAGTAGACGCCGGGCCAGGTGTACTGGACCTGCTTGGTCACCCTGCCCGCGGTGTGCGCCCTGTCCAGCGCACCGGGCGCGGCTTGAACCGCGGGTGCGCCGAGCAGCGCCGCGACGAGGACGACAACCGTTGCGCGGATCATGCGATCGCTCCCGTCACCGTGCTGCCCGACTTGGTCACGTAGTAGGTCACCTTGGTGCCGCTCCAGTAGTGGAACGTGAGCGTCACCCGCGCGTTGTCCCTGACAGCGTTGAAGAACTCCGCCGTCACGGCCGTGGTGCCAGCTGAGTAGTTCGGTGCGAACGTGCGGTCGTACTCCTTGAACGACGTCCAGTCGTTCGGACCGGCGTTCGTGCCGTCGTCGTACTTCGCTTCCATCGTCGCGAGGAGGTCACCGCGGAAAGCCGTCGGGATCGCGAACGAACCCGTTGTCCCACCGGCGTTCGAGAGCACCGGCCGGTCGTAGGTGATGACGTTGAACTTCCACGGCACGCCCTGAGAGAAGCGGGCGGTCAGCACCGCGTTGGTGCCGTACTGCCGCGATCCGCTCAGCCTGGTCAACGCCTGCGCGGTCAGCGTGAGCTGATCTCCCGCGACGGTGTAGTCCCGGCCGCGGACCAGTGCCGTGTTGCCCTGCCACAGCCCCGAGAACGAGGTTCCGTTGAGGTTCAACGTGATCGTCTTGGCGGTGATGTCGCTCGACTTCGCGTTGAACACCTGGTCGGTGAACGCGGTGCCGGACCGCGTCGTCCAGCTCGACCTGATCTGTGCGAAGAGCTCCGGGTCGCTCCACTGGAACGACGTGCGACCGAGGTGCTGGCCGTTGTCCCACAGCATCGTGGTGATCTTCTTGGTACGCGCGTAGTAGCCGAGGTGCTCGAAGAACTTCAGCTTCTCGCCCTGCTCGATGGTCCCGGTGTGCCGATCGAAGCCCAGCAGGCCGTACTCACCGAGGATCACCGGGACGCCCTTCGCGACGAACGCGGCGTGCACGCGGTCGAAGTAGCCCGTGAGGTCGTTCTGCGCGGTGGCGTCGAACCGCGTCCCGCCCGCGATGTTCACGCTGAACGGCCAGTAGCCGTAGTAGTGGACCGTCGCGGCCAGGTTGGGATCGTTGAACCCGCGCATCTGGCTCGCCAGCGCGTCGATCAGCGGCTGATCGGCCGACGTGTGCAGCGTCGGCAGGACCAGCAGGCGGGTCGCGTTGTGACCGCCGGACCGGCGCACGATGTCGCGGAACGACGCGTTGAGCTCGTTCAGCAGCTGGATTTCCTGAGCCTGCCCGGAACTGCCGGCGAACTGCGGCTCGTTCACGCTTTCCAGCGTCAGCTTCGGCCCGAAATCGCGGAACGCGGCGGACAGCTGCGTCCACACCGCGTTGAAGCGGTTCAACACCCCGGTGCGATCACCGGGCATGGCGTTGATCCACTGCCACGAGTCGTGGTGGATGTTGACCATCACGTAGAGGTTGCGCGCCAACGCCCAGCGCACGACCTCCTGCACGCGGTTGAGGTACGCCGCCTCGATCGTGCCGTTGGACGCCAGGTGCGCGCTCCACGTGACGGGCAGCCGGACGCTCCTGAAGCCCTGGCTCTTCACGTTGTCCAGCAAGGCTTCCGTGATGCGCGGGTTGCCCCACGACGTCTCGTCGGAGCCGGTCGAGTCGAGCGTGTTGCCGAGGTTCCACCCCGGTTGCATCGCCGCGACCTGATCCATCGCACCGCGGGCCCGGACGTCCGCGACAGCGACCGGCGTGACGCTCACGGCGACCATCGCGGCCACCACCGAACCGATGAGCCAGCGGACCGGCCGCCTGTCAACGAATAATCGTGGCATGAACCGAAAGCTGGCACGGCGCCTTGAGGTCGTCAAGGCGCCCTGCCAGAAATCGATGCGCTTCGACGAATTCGATGCGTCGAATCGTCGAACAACGCGGGGACAATTCACTCGCGGCACTTCTTGCCGGTGTTCACGCAGTTGACCAGGCGGTTCATGATCTGCTGCGACATCACGTTCGCGAAGTCGTCGTGGTCGGAGAACGGGTTGTGCTTCTCCTCCGGGAAGGAGTCGACCGCGTACTTGCCCCGCTGCTGGATGTCGCGGGGGATGTTGTAGGTCAGCGAGATCCGCAGCTGCGGAACAGCCTTGAAGCCCTTCTGGCACCTGCCGTTGGCATCCGGGAACAGGATGTGCTCACGGTGCTTCGCGGAGTCGATGTTCTTGCCGTCCCAGCAGCTCGGGAAGTCGTGGATGCGCTTGACCTTCGAGCCCTGCGGGCAGACCGGGTACTTGTTGATCAGCACCTTGTCCTCGAAACCGGTGCAGGTCCACGAGTCCTTGGCGTTCTTCGTGCCGTTGGTCGACACCTTGGCGTCGCCGTAGAGCACGCGCAGGAACTTCGGCATCGCGACGACCTTGCCGACCGGCGAACCGCGGAACGTGAGCTCGGCGACCTCCGGGCGCTGGATGTCGCCGTCGTTGCCGGGAAGTTCGTTCTCGCCGCCACCCTCGCCGCCTGCGAGCTTGCACGGTGCCAGCTGCTCGAGCCCCTGCGGACGCTGCGCGTTGCGGCCGATCGCGATGGCGATGCGGTCGATGGTCGCGACCCGTTTGTCCTTCAACGGCCCCACGATGGCGTTCTGGTTGAAGTTGGGATCGCGCGGGTTCTCGTTCTTCGCCAGCCGCTTGTTCGCCTCGTCGATCTGCGTCTTCAGCAACGCCAGGTTGCGGTCGACCTCCGCCTTCGCCTGGCTCGGCACGGCCGGCAGCTTGCCCGCGACGTCCGGGCAGCTCACGACCTTGGCCTCGGCCTCCTCGTCGTCGTCATCGATGCGGACGACCGGCCAGAAGTAAGCCGACTTGTCACCGTTCTTGCACGTCGTGCCGGCCGCTTCCAGCGACTTGTTGTTCGAGTTGGCGTCGGTCGACAGGTTGCCGACGTAGTCGTGCAGGTGCTGGGCACCGTTGAGGACACCGGGCTGCGCGATGAAGTTGTCCGGGTTGAAGTGCCCGTTCTCGTTGCGGCCGCAGTCGACCGTGAACGTGCCGGTGGTCGCGCCGTTCTCCGGTCTGGGTTTCTTGACGTTGGGCTTGACCTTCGTGATGTCGACGAAGGAGCTCTTGTCCGCCCCGTCCGCCAGAGCGGAATCGCCGCTGCTCGTGGTCGCCACGGCGAGCGCGCCCACCGCGACCAGGCCGAGCACACCCGCCGCCACCTTCAGCGCGAGGGGCTGTCCTTTGTAGAGGCTCATACCCGGGGTACGGACAGGAGACCGGAACGGATCATTTCGACGACGTTCGACTCGAATGATCGTCGAACGCGGGGTTCGGCAGTACGATGAAAACGAAGATCATTTTCTTCTTCGCCGCATCAGACAACCCTGCCGTCTGGAGACCATTGTGCGGAAACGTTCCCTGACCCTGGTCGCACTCGCCGTCCTGCCGTTCCTCACCGGCACTGGTCCGGCGGTAGCCGCCGAACCCGGCTGCTCCCCCGCCACCGAGGTGTCCGCCAGTGCCGCGCCCGTCAAGGTCTGGCTCGCCGGCGACTCGACGATGGCCGATCCCCGGTCCAGTTGCCCGGTGGGCTGGGGCAGCCAGTTCGATCCGCTGTTCACCACCGATGTCACCGTGGTGAACAACGCGGTGGCGGGCAGGAGCGTCCAGACGTGGCTCTACGAATCCAACGTGAAGAGCACCAAAGACTCCGCGGGCGAATGCGTGGTGAGTCCCCGGACGTTCCACCAGCGCTGGCAGAACATGCTCGACCCGGCCACCGGCATGAAGGCCGGCGACTACCTGATGATCCAGTTCGGGATCAACGACGGTGACCCCAACTGCCCCCGCCACGTGGGTTCCGGCCGGTATCAGGAACTCCTCACCATGATGGCCAAGGCGGCCAGGGATCGCGGCGTCACCCCGATCTTCCTGACGCCGGTCTCGGCGATCAGGTGCAGCGGCAACTCGGCCGTCGGCACCCGCGGTTTCCTCACCGAGACGGCCAACGCGGGCCGGGCCGGCGGAGCGACCGTCATCGATCTGCACAAGCTGAGCTACACGCTCTACAACACGCTCAAGTTGTGCCCCAACGACGGTGACTACACCAAGGGTCCGGTCGGCGCCTTCTTCTGCAACGACCACACCCACTTCGAGGCGGCCGGAGCGAGGCAGATCGCCGGTGTCGTCGCCAAGGCCCTGCGCGACCAGCGGATTCCCCTCTCCAGCTACCTCAAGTGAGGTGACGTGCAACGCTCTCACCGGACGTGCTCGACGGTGAGAGCGTTGCCGGCACCGGGAATCGGGTCACCGGACGGAAACTGGACCTGCCACCCGGACGGCGACGACTCGACCTCGACGTCGAAACGGTTGCCGCGACGGCGGGTGCGGAACGTCGAACCGGCCACCTCGGTCGTGATCGAGGCGCCGTCGTCGAGCTGGTGGATCCGCAACGTGACGCCGTCGGCGTAGTCGTAGTCCGGGCGGTCGTCGACGGCACCGAGCGGGAGGACGGTGTTCGGCCGCACCAGCAACGGCACGGTGAGGAAGTCGCACGTCATCGTTGTCCACCGGCCGCCTCGCACCTCGGCGCCGCTGAAGTAGTCGGTCCACACACCGTCCGGCACGTAGAACGACACCTCGCCGCTGTCGGAGAACACCGGCGCCACCAGGAGGCCGTCACCGAGCATGTACTGCCGTTCGAGGTGCGTGCACGCCGGATCGTCCGGGAATTCCAGCGCCATCGCCCGCATCATCGGTGTGCCCTCGGTGGCCGCCTGCAGCGCGGCGTGGTGCAGGTACGGCATCAACCGCGCCTTGAGCTTGGCGAACACCCGCAGCACGTCGACGGCCTCCTCGTCGAACAGCCACGGCACGCGGTACGACGAGCTGCCGTGCAGGCGGCTGTGCGACGACAACAGGCCGAACGCGATCCACCGCTTGAACAACGCCGGACCGGGGGTGCCCTCGAAGCCACCGATGTCGTGACTCCAGAAGCCGAAACCGGACAACCCCAGGGAAAGCCCGCCGCGCAGACTCTCGGCCATGGCCTCGTAGGTCGACTCGCAGTCACCGCCCCAGTGCACCGGGAACTGCTGCGATCCCGCCGTGGCCGCACGGGCGAACACCACCGCGTCACCGTCGCCGCGGCGTTTGCGCAGCACATCGAAAACGGTCTTGTTGTAGAGATAGGCGTAGTAGTTGTGCATCCGCTGGGGTTCGGAGCCGTCGAAGTACTCGACGTCGGTCGGGATGCGTTCGCCGAAGTCGGTCTTGAAGCAGTCCACGCCCTGATCGAGCAGTGCGTCCAATTTGGACGCATACCACTCACGCGCGGCCGGGTTGCTGAAGTCCACCAGCGCCATCCCCGGTTGCCAGAGGTCCCACTGCCACACGTCACCGTTGGGCCGCTTGAGCAGGTAGTCACCCTCGACGCCTTCGGCGAACAGCGGAGATCGTTGTCCCACATAGGGATTGATCCAGACCGAGATCCTGAGGTCGCGCGCTCTGAGCCGGTCGAGCATGCCCACCGGATCCGGGAACGTGCGCGGATCCCACTCGAAGTCGCACCAGTTGTACTCGCGCATCCAGAAGCAGTCGAAGTGGAACACGCTCAACGGCAGATCGCGCTCGATCATGCCGTCGATGAAGCCGGACACCGTCTGCTCGTCGTACGACGTGGTGAAGGAGGTGGACAGCCACAGGCCGAACGACCACGTCGGCGGCATCGCCGGGCGGCCGGTCAGCAACGTGTACTTGCGCAGGATCTCCTTGGGGCTCGGGCCGTAGATCACGAAGTACTCCAGCGACTGCCCTTCGACGCTGAACTGCACGCACGACACCTTTTCCGACGCCACCTCGAACGAGACGTGGCCGGGATGGTTGACGAACACGCCATAACCCGCGTTGGTCAGGTAGAACGGCACGTTCTTGTACGCCTGCTCGCTGCTCGTGCCGCCGTCCGCGTTCCAGATGTCGACCACCTGACCATTGCGCACCAACGGCCCGAAACGCTCGCCGAGCCCGTACACCACGTCGCCGACGCCGAGGTCGAGCCGGTCGCGGACGTAGTGCTGACCGTCCAGCGTCATGAACCCCATGCCCTTGGCCGGGCTGGCGGTCAGCACCTCGTCGCCTGCGACGAACTCGACTTTCCAGTCACGCCCGATCCTCACCTCCAGCGCGCCGGACGTGAGGCTCTCGCCGGTGAGGTGGACGTCCGTGTCGCCGGTGGCCAAAGCGAACTCCGGCCGCCTGCGCCGTTCGCCCTCGAAGTGCGTCAGGCTCACGCCGATCACGTCCGGCATCGGCGAGGAGAACCGGACCGTCGCCACCGGTCCCTGCAACAGGTCGCCGCGATGGCGGATCGGGCGCGTCGGCGCGTGGACCACGAGCTCCCCCGCCGACTGGGTGATGTCGTAGACCTCGACCGGATGCGCCGCCCGCACACCATCGCGCAGCAGCCAGTACCCGTTGCTGAACTTCATTCGACCGCTTTCGCCGTTCGAATTCGAATCGAACCGTTTCGACACGCTTTCCCGCGGCAAACGTTAGCGATAACGTGCCTGGTGAGGAAGCCCCGCCGATTCCCGCATTCCCTTACCGGACGGAGATTTCCCATGCTTTCCACCAGGTGGCGGCTGGGCGCGGTCGTGGCCGTGTCCGCGCTGCTCGGCGGTGTTCCCGCGGCGGCCGAAACCCGGATTCTCGCCTGCGGTGACCGCTCGTTCAACGCCGAGGCCGTGCTGAGCGGCAGCACGTGGACCGCCCGCAACGGCGCCCGGACCGTCTACACCGGCGGCGACATGCGGTCCGCCGTGCAGGCCGCGGTCGGCAGCCTCACCGCGGGACGCACGTCGAAGCAATGGGTTCTGGTGCGCGGCAGCGGTTCGATCAGCGCGGGTTCGCGCATCTCGTTGCCCAGCTACACCGGCATCGACGTCTGCGGCACGATCAACGTGACCGGCACCGGTTCCGGCGACCAGGCCCCGATCTACTCCAGGGGCACCCGCGACGTCGAGGTGCGCTACCTCACCGTCACCGGCCGCCCGCTGTACGGGATCTTCATGCGCAACGTCGACAACCTCGTCCTCGGCCAGATCGACATGCGCCTGTCCGGCGGCCTCGGCGTGCGCGTCGACAACCGCGGCAACACCAGCGTGCGCAGCCGGAACATCAGGATCGACAACGTCTTCGTCTCCGGCGCGAGCAGCCACGCCGTCGAAACGTACGGCGTCGACACCATCACCATCGGCACCGTGACAGCCCGCAACGTCGGCGAGTCCGGCCTGCTGCTCAACGACACCATCAACGCCACCGTGGGCACCGTCGACGCCGAGAACGCCGGCGCGGGCACCGGTTACGCGGCCTTCCGCACGGCGAACCGCAACGGCCGCATCGGCTCCAGCTACCCGGCCAACATCCGCGTCGGCACCGTACGGGCCCGCGGTGGCGGCCGTGGTGTCTTCTGCGTGTCGGAGAGCGGCGGGCTGACCATCGACCGGATCGACCTCGCGAACACCGGCAACAACGCCGTCCTGATCGAGAACTGCTACAACGTGAACCTCGCGGCGCAGAGCGGCACGGTCAGCGGCGGCGGGGAGATCCGGCTGGCCGCGCGCTCCGAGTTCCCGAACAACAGCGACATCACCGTCCAGAACCTGACGGTGACCAACTCGTCGGTGCGCGAAAGTCCTTGTGGCACCAACACGACGTTCCGCAACCTCACGCTGAACAACAGCACGTCGAACGTCTGCCCGTAACGGTCACTCGACCGAGCACTGAGCCCCGTTGAACGAGAACGCTCCGGGCGCAGAGTTCGCACCGCGTGAGTTGCCGTTGAAGCCGATCTGCACCGAACCGCCCGGTGCGATCTGCGGGTTGTAGTCGGCGTTCACCGCGGTGACCGTCGCGCCGGACTGCCGCGGCGAGGCGTTCCACATCTCCCTGATGGACTCACCGTTGGCGAAGGTCCAGCGCAGCGACCAGCCGTTCGCCGTCTTCGTGCCGGTGTTGCGCACGGTCACGCTGGCCTGGAAGCCGCCCTGCCACTGGCCGATGATCCGGTAGGCGACGGCACACGGCTTGGCGGGCGGCGGAGTGGTCGTCGGCGCCGGAGGAGGAGGCGGTGGCGCGGCGGGAGGCGTGGTGGTCGTGGCCGCCGGAGGCGGAGCGGGCTTCGACTTCTCGGAGCCGTCGCAGGGCGGTCCCCACAGTCCCCGCTTGGCCGCGGCCGCCTCGGACTGGGCGTTGATCAGCGGGCCGCCGTCGACACCTTCCGGCCGCAGCGCGCCCTGTTGCACGGCCAGCACCGCGTAGTCCGTGCCGTCCTCCAGCTCCAGGGTGATCTCGCCGGGCGCGAGGCCGGTGAACCGGACGGAGCTGGCCAGCAGGGTCTTCCTGGCGAACGCCAGTGCGGCCTCGGCCCAGCAGGGCGCGGGCGCGGCCAGCGACGTGACGCGGACCTTCGAGCCGTCGGCGAGTTCGATCGTGCGGCCGTCGATCACGTCTCGCACGACGGTGATCACGTTCTGTGGTGGCACCACCTCGTTGATGAGCGTGGGTGGTTTGGGCGGGGTGCGGGAGGACGGTGACGGCGCGACCGGATCAGCCGTGCAGGCTCCGCTGAGCAGAACCAACATCACCAGCAAGTGCTTGCGTGCCACCGTCACTCCCGACTACCTGACCGACAAAGCTGACCAACGTTGGTTCGCACCGGAAGTCGCGTGGTACAAACCGATTCTGGCACCGTCCTCACGCGACTCGCCGACCACGTCGAGCAGCGATCCGGTGACGGCGTTGACGAACGTCCAGCTGCCGTCCCCGGTGGACGACAGGACCCACCTGGCGGCAGGACTGTCGTTGGAGATCAACGTCGCGTTACCGTCCACAGCCGCGATTCGCTGCCCGGTGGCGGTGTTGACCACGGAGAACTCGACGTCGTTGCCGTACCCGCCCGTCTTCCGCTCAAGCCGCCACACCTGGTCCCGCGCACCGGTGTCCGTCGTGCGCTGGACTAGCGTGGTGCCGGACGGAGCGAGGGACTTGCCGCTCTGCGCGCCGGTGAGCCGGTAGGCGCCGTTCAGGGCAGCCGACCGGTCGAGACCGCTGACACCCGACACGTCGAACGTCACGACCGACCGCGCGGGCACGCTGAGCGTTGCCTTGCGGTCCTTCACGCGCACCGCGGCGCCCTTGACCAGCGCGCCGAACATGTCCGTCACGATCGGCCGGACCGATGCGTTCGGCCGCACCGACCCGAACGCCGAGAGGTCCAGCGTCACGGACCGCGGCTGCTCGGACTGGTTCAGGTGCACCACGGTCTTCAGCTCGGTGTTGCGCACCGCCGCCACGTCGGTCCTGGTGTTGACCTTGATCATCCGGTCGCCCGGTTTGACGTAGTGGGTGAAGTTCCGCAGCGTGTGGAACTTGCTGTTGACCCGCGCGGGGCACGTCGCGAGCGTGTCCTGCGGGCCGCAGTTGAACGGGATCTGGACGACGCCCCAGTTCATGCCGTTCGGCGTCTCACCGCCGGGCTTCATGTTGTCGTAGTCCTCGATCGCCTGCCACAGCAGCCAGGCGCGCGGTTCCAGCTCGCGCACGTCGTCGATCACGCGCGCGGCGATGCCCAGCCCTGAGTCCATGGCGGTGAAGCTCTGCCCGGTCCCCCACGAGCCGTCTACCTCGCTCATCCACAACGGCTTGTCCGCGGCCTTCGCGATGTCACGGGCGGACGTGCGGCGGTCCTGGCCGTAGGTGTGCACGTTCAACTGGCCGACCTGCGACCGCACGGCGGCCGGGTAGCCGGCCCAGTCGTCGGCGAAGATGCCGGGGTTGGTCTCGTCCGGCGCGGAGACGACGGCCTTCAACCGCTTGGCGCGCAACGCGTCCGCCACCGCGGGCACGACCTTCGCCTGCAGCGCCGGGCCGATGTGCGCGCCCTCCTGCCTGCCGCCGGTCGGGTTGCCGTCCGGGCCGAGCTTGGTGCTCCAGTACGGGGTGTTGGGCTCGTTGAACGGGTCGAGCGTCGCGAACTTGATGCCGTGTGCGCGTTCCAGCTCCGCGGTCGCCTGCGTCAGGTACGAGGCGAAGTCCTTGATCCTGTCCTCGCGCAGCTGGTCCGCGGACGCGTCAAAGCCACCCGACACGTACCCGCTGACGGTCTGGAACCACGGCGGCGAGTTGCTGAACGCCTCCCACTTGGTCACCTGCGACTTGATCCGGTCGACCCACCAGCGCTGGCGGGGATCCGCCGCGGCGTCGAAGAACCGGGGATCGCCTGGCTTCCACCAGTCGGTGTCCGTGCGGGTCGTGCCCGCCGGCGCCTTCCACCAACCAGGCACGGCGGCACCCGCGCGAAGGTACTCCGGGACGTCCGGCGCGTTGCCGCCACCGATGTTGTAGCGGGCGATGTTGAGGTTCAGCCCGTCCTCTCCGAACAACAACTCCGCGAGCTGGTTGCGGATCTCGTCCGGGTATCCCCCGGTCGCGTTGGCGAACCACACGAGGCTCGTTCCCCAACCCTGAAAAGGCTCTTGCTGGTAGGTCGGATCCGGCCGCACGGTCACGGATTCCACGGCGGCGGAGGCAGGTGCGCCGCCGAAGACCACTGTGGACAGTGTGAGCGCCGAAGCGACGAGAAAGGCAGGGAATCTGGTCATCGGTTCTCCGTTGAACGGGCGATGTTCACGCTAACAACTACCGAGGACCACCCTGCACGTCAAGGGCCTGCCGAGCGGTGGCGCGTTCCGCTCGGCAGACCCCCTGGGACGTTCACCCCCGAGGAGAGGCGGGCCCTGGACGCTCGAACCCCGAGGAGAGTTACTTGAGCGAACAGGTGGCGAAACGTTCCAGTCCCTGAGGCCGCTCGCCCACGCGGCCGATGGCGATCGCGATCCGGTCGAGCGCGGAGGCCCGCTTGCCGGCCAACGGACCGAGGATCGCGTTCTGCACGAAGTTCGGCCCACCCTGACCGGCCGACGTGCGCAGCCGCTCGTTCGCCTCCGCCTGCTGCTTGCTCAGGTTCGCGAGCTCACGGTCCACTTCGGCCTGAGCCTTGGCCGGCACGTTCTGCAGAACCGGCAACGGGCACTCGATCGTCTTCCCCGACGCCGACGAACCAGTACCGGAACCGGTTCCAGCGGACGAGGAGCGCGAGGTCGTCGCCGGCGCCGCGGACACGGCGGGCGCCTGACCGAGTCCGCAGGTCGCGAACCGTTCCAAACCTTCCGGCTTCTCGGCGACGCGGCCGATCGCGGTCTCGATCCGGTTCAGCGCCGCGACCCGCTTGCTCGCGAGCGGGCCGAGGATCGCGTTCTGCACGAAGTTCGGCCCGCCCTCGCCAGCGGAGGTGCGCAACCGGTTGTTCGCCTCGGCGATCTGCTTGTCCAGATTGGCCAGTTCGCGCTGCACCTCGGCCTGCGCCTGGGCGGGGACCGCGGGGACGACGGGCTGCGGACAGGCGATCGACTGAGTGCTTCCGCTCTCCCCACCTGCGAACGCGGCGACCGCGGTCACGCCGGTCAAAGTGGCCGCGACGGCGATTCCGGCAACGAGCACCCTCTTGCGCCGTTCTGGTTTTGCATGTGCTCTCGACATGTTCGAACCCTCACGAATCGGTGGACGTCATTTGCCGGCATACCGGGATACGGACCGGGACCGTACGGGGTTCAACTACTTGTGAGCGTTCACAGTCGGTGGCATGCTGGCCGTCTCGTCACGCAGACCCGCACCTGCGCAGAATTCGGGGAAATCACCATGCCATCGGGGCACAGAGTCGTGGACGAACAACTTCGCTTGAGAGTCCAGGGCGTCAATCTCAAGATCGCCGCGACGCACCGCGGCGGCACGGACGAACCGATCGTCTTCATGCACGGTTTCGGGACCAGCAAGGAGGACTACACCGACATCACGCAGCGGCACGAGTTCACCGGCCGCGCCTTTCTCGCCTACGACGCACCGGGCTGCGGTGCCACGGAGTGCGCCGATCTCGGGGCGATCGACGTGCCGTTCCTGGTCGACACGGCCAGAGCCGTGCTCGACCGGGCCGGTATCGGGCGCTACCACCTGGTCGGGCACTCGCTGGGCGGACTGACCGCGCTGCTGCTCGCGCACCGCGAACCGGGCCGTGTGCTCAGCTTCGTGAACATCAAGGGCACGCTGGCACCCGAGGACTGTGCGCCGACCAGACACGTGTTGTCGAACCAGGAACCGGGTGAGGTGTTCACCCGGTTCATGGACCTCGTCCGAGGTGGGCAGGGCTACTCGAGCGGCCTGTACGCCGCCGGTCTGCCGCACAAGGTCCGCCGCGGCGCCGTGCCGAGCATCTTCAGGTCCGTGGTGGAACTCGCCGACCACGGCGACCTGCTGCCGAAGTTCCTCTCGCTGCCCTGCCCGCGGATGTACCTCTACGGCGAGGAGTGTGCGTCACTGTCCTACCTGCCGCTGCTGGACGCGAACGGGGTCGAGCTCGCCGAGATCCCGCACAGCGGGCACCTCCCGATCTACTCGAACCCCGTCGCGACCTGGAAGCGGATCGCCGAGTTCTACGCGCGCACGGTCAGTCAGCGCATTCCCGCGGCGAGGCGGTGGTAGGCGGAGTTCCAGCGCAGCCGGTCGCCGAACTGATCGGGGGTGGTCGACGAGTCGATCAGCACCAGTTCGGTGGCCGCCATGGTCGCGAAGTCCCGCAACGACTCCGAGCCGACCGACTGGGTCAGCACGGTGTGGTGCGGGCCGCCCGCGGTGAGCCAGCACTCCGCGGACGTCGAGAGCGACGGCGCCGGCCGCCACACCGCGCGAGCGACGGGCAGGTTCGGCAGCGGCTCGTCCGGGCCGACCACCTCGACCTCGTTGGCCACCAACCGGAAGCGGTCGCCGAGATCGGCGAGGCCGATCACCACCGCGGGACCGGCCGCCGCGTCGAACACCAGCCGCACCGGGTCCTCCCGGTCGCCGATGCCGAGCGGGTGGATCTCGCACGACGGCAGGCCGTCCGCGATCGTCGGGCACACCTCGAGCATGTGCGCGCCCAGCACCTTCGGCACGCCCGGCCCGAAGTGGTAGGTGTAGTCCTCCATGAACGAGGTGCCGCGACCCGTTCCCGCGCCCATCACCTTCACCGCGGCCAGCAACGCCGAGGTCTTCCAGTCGCCCTCGCCGCCGAAGCCGTAGCCGTCGGCCATCAGCCGCTGCACCGCGATTCCCGGGAGCTGCCGCAGTCCGCCCAGGTCCTGGAAGTTCGTGGTGAACGCGCCGAACCCGCCCTCGTCCAAAAAGGACCGCAGGCCGATCTCGATGCGGGCCGCGTACCGCAGCGACGCGTGCCGTTCTCCCCCGCGCGCGAGCTCCGGGGCAAGCCGGTAGGCCTCGGCGTAGTCGGCGACGAGCAGGTCGATGTCCTCGTCCGGCACCGCGTCCACCACGGCGACGAGATCGTTGACGCCGTAGGTGTTGACCGAGACGCCGAACCGCAGCTCGGCCTCGACCTTGTCGCCCTCGGTCACCGCGACGTCGCGCATGTTGTCGCCGAACCGCGCGAGCTTCAACGTGCGCAGGTGCGCAAGACCTGCGGCGGCGCGGGCCCAGCCGTCGATCCGGCCGGCCAGCTCCGGGTCGCTGGCGTGCCCGGCCACCGTCTTGCGGGCCACGCCGATGCGCGTCTGGACGTAGGCGAACTCGCGGTCCCCGTGCGCGGCCTGGTTGAGGTTCATGAAGTCCATGTCGATCGTGGACCACGGCAGTGCCTCGTTGAGCTGCGTGTGCAGGTGCAGCAACGGCTTGCGCAGCAGATCGAGGCCGGTGATCCACATCTTCGCCGGCGAGAACGTGTGCATCCACGCGATCACGCCGACGCAGGACGGGTCGTTGTTGGCGTGCTGCATGGCGGAACGGATCGCGGAGGCGTCGGTGAGCACCGGCTTCCACACGATCTCCGCGCTGATCCGCCCGGACTCGCCGAGCATCCGCTGGATCTGCTGGGACTGCGCCGCCACCTGGTCGAGCGTCTCCTGGCCGTAGAGGTGCTGGCTGCCGGTGAGGAACCAGATCTGCGGCTTGCCCGCGAACGACATGTGCTCTCCTCGTGGGCTCACTGCCCGTAGACGTTCTGGTAGCGCTCGTAAAGACGGTCGACGTGCTGCTGTTCGATCACTTCGGCCTTGCCCAGCTGGAGTGCGAAGTGGACGGTTCGCGCCACGTCCTCCAGCATCACCGCGGCCTTCACCGCGGACCGTGCCGTCGGGCCGATCGTGAACGGGCCGTGGTTGCGCATGAGCACCGCCCGGGACCTGCTGGCCTTGAGCGTCTCCACGATGCCCTGGCCGATCGAGTCGTCGCCGATCAACGCGAACGGGCCGATCGGGATGTCGCCGCCGAACTCGTCCGCGATCATCGTCAGGACGCACGGGATCGGCTCACCGCGCGCCGCCCACGCTGTGGCGTAAGGGGAATGCGTGTGCACGACCCCGTTCACCTCGGGCATGTGCCGGTACACGTACGCGTGCGCCGCGGTGTCCGAGGAAGGGGCGAGCTCGCCTTCGACGAGATTGCCGTGCAGGTCGGTCACGACCATCGCATCGGGCCCGAGCTCGTCATAGGACACACCGGACGGTTTGATGACCATCAGGTCGTGGCCGGGCACCCGTGCGGAGACGTTGCCCGCGGTCCAGATCACCAACTCGTAGCGGGTCAGCTCGCGGTGCAGGTCGGCGACCGTCTGGCGCAGCTCTGCCGTGGCGGACATCAGTTCAGCTTCCCTTCCAGCGCCTCACGGCGGAACCTGCGCAACCGGCGCATGACATCGTTGCCACCGCGTCCGAAGTGGTCGTGCAGCTCCTGGTACTCGAGGAACAACGCTTCGTAGGCGTCGACGTTCTCCGGAATCGGCGTGAAGACGTGACGCTGCACCGATCCCATGGCCGCGGCCGCCTCGCGGATGTCCGCGAACGCACCCGCGGCGACCGCGGCGTGCATCGCCGAGCCGAGCGCCGGTCCCTGCTCGGACCCGATGACCGACAGCGGCAGATCCGTGACGTCGGAGTAGATCTGCATCAGCAGCTTGTTCTTGATCAGGCCGCCCGCGATCACCAGCTCGGTCACTGGGACACCGGCGTCGGTGAACGCGTCCACGATCACCCGCGTGCCGAACGCGGTGGCCTCCAGCAGCGCCCGGTAGACGTCCTCCGCCTTCGTGGCCAGCGTTTGCCCGAGGACCACACCGGACAGCTCGTGGTCGACGAGCACGGACCTGTTGCCGCTGTGCCAGTCGAGCGCGATCAGCCCGTGCTCGCCCACCGCCTGTTCGTTCGCGAGCTCGGTGAGCAGCTCGTGCACGGTGATCCCGCGTTCGCTCGCCTGCTCGTGATAGGCGGGCGGCACCTGGTTCTTCACGAACCACCCGAAGATGTCACCGACACCGCTCTGCCCGGCCTCATAACCCCAGAAGCCCGGCACGATCCCGCCGTCGACGACGCCACACATGCCCGGCACCTCGCGCAGCACGTCGCCGCTCATGACGTGACAGGTGGAGGTGCCCATGATCGCGACCATCTGCCCAGGCTCCACGGCCTGCGCGGCGGGGGCGGTGACGTGCGCGTCGACGTTGCCGACGCTCACCGCGATCCCCTGCGGCAGACCGGTCCAGGCCGCGGCTTCCGCGGTCAGGCTGCCGGCCTTGTCACCGAGAGCGGACAACGGGTGATCGAGCTTGTCCGCGACGAACTTCGCGAACGCCGGGTTGAGCGCGGCGAGGAAGTCCTCGCTCGGATACTCGCCGTCCTGGAGGATTCCCTTGTAACCGGCGGTGCACGCGTTGCGGGTGTACTCACCGGTGAGCTGCCAGACGATCCAGTCGGCGGCCTCGACCCACCGGGCCATCGCCTCGTAGACCTCGGGCGCCTCTTCCAGGACCTGCAGGCCCTTGGCGAACTCCCACTCCGAGGAGATCAGCCCGCCGTACCGCGGCAGCCACGATTCCTTCCGTTGCCGCGCAAGCTCGTTGATGCGATCGGCCTGCGGCTGGGCAGCGTGGTGGCGCCAGAGCTTGATGTAGGCGTGCGGGTTGTCCGCGAACTCGGGCAGCTCGCACAACGGCGTCCCGTCCGCGGTCACCGGCACCATGGTGCAGGCGGTGAAGTCGGTGCCGATCCCGATGACCAGCTCCGGCGCGACCCCGGCCGCCTCGACGGCCTGCGGGACGGCGGTCCGCAGCACGTCGACGTAGTCGGACGGCACCTGCAACGCCCACTCGGGCGGCAGCGCCCTGCCCGACCCGGGCAAAGCGCGGTCCACCACACCATGGCCGTAGTCGTGCACAGCGGTGCCGAGCTCAGCGCCGTCGCGGACGCGGACCACCACCGCGCGCCCGGACAACGTACCGAAGTCGACGCCCACCACACAGGCGTCGGGATGGATCGTCTCGTCAGTCACGAGATGAGTGTTATCGCTAACATTCTGCGCGTCAAGATGCGGGCCGAACGTCGCGAAACCCGTGATGAACCACGGAATGCGCAGGAGAGTGAACGCACGACAAAGCCCCCGGTCAGCTGATCCCGGCCCCTGCCCGGGCGAGCGACGTCAGAACGATCGCCGGCCACGTGCTGAAGTGCCATGACCGGCATATCGCCGCTCGGGGCCGCGGTGTCACGCCCCGCCGCCCGGCGTACCCGGATGCGCTGCCACAGGTCCCGTGAGCAGCAGGACCGCGCCGTCCGGAATTTCGCCCTGCGGCACGGTGATCCTGGCACCGCACGCATCGCCGCCGACCCGGCCTGCGCCGTCGCACGCACGCCAGCCAGGCCCTGCGGTCAGGTCAGCGGTGCCGCGTGCTCGGGCCGCACCAGCACGCCACCCGTCGCCGTACGCCGGCACCGCGCTCCAGCAGCACCGGCACGCCCAACCCCACCGCATCGCCGCCGGCCTGGCCCGCGAGGTCACGCGCTCGCCGACCCTCGGCCGGCCCGGCGGCGCAGCACGCGCCAGCAGCACCGCACGTCACACCCAACCCCGCCGACAACCCCGCAGCTGACAATCCAGCGACCTGGCACACGCCATCGCCGCCCGCCGACCACCGGCCAGCCCGGCGGCACAGCACGCGCCAGCAGCACCGCACATCACACCCAACCCGCCAGCAGCCCCGCAGCTGACAGCCCAACGACCTGGCACACGCCATCGCCCGCCCGCTGGACCGCCCGCCAGCCGGCCCCTCGGTCAGGACGGGAACGCCACGCTCTCCCGCCGCACCAGCACCGGCGCGATGGTCCGCCTCGACGTCGTGGACTCGCCCGCGGTGACCTGCTCGAGCAGCAGCCCGAGCGTCTCCCGCGCCACCGCCGCGAAGTCCGGGCGGACCGTGGTGAGCGGCGGAATGAAGTAGGCCGCTTCCGGCACGTCGTCGAACCCGACCACGCTGACGTCGTGCGGCACCCGGCGGCCGCGCTCGTGCATGGCGCGCAGCACGCCCAGGGCGAGGTGGTCGTTGGACGCGAACACGGCGGTGACCTCGGGCATCCTGGCCAGCATCTGGCCCGCCTTGTAGCCGGCGGCGGCGCTCCAGTCGGCCGCCACCACTGGCGGGACCTCGGCGTTCACCGCGTCCAGGGCGCGCTTCCAGCCCTGCACGCGACCGGCCGCGTCGAACCAGTCCTGCGGGCCCGACACGTGCCAGACGGTCTGGTGGCCCGTCTCCAGCAGGTGCGTGGTGGCCTCGAAGGCACCGGCCGCCTGGTCGACCGTGACCAGCGCGGTCGTGCGCTCCGGATCACCGTCCACAGTGACCAGCGGCAGACCGGCGGGGACGTCGGCAAGCGCGTCGGCGGCCGAGGCGTTCGGGGCGATCACCACCAGGCCCGCCACGCGCTGGTCGCGGTGGCGTTCGACAGCGGCCGCTATCGACTCGCGGTCCAGGACCTTCACCCGGCCGATGCTCACCGCGAACCCGGCCTCGCCCGCCGCCTCCTCGAAGGCGGACAGCAGGGAGGCCGGGCCGTAGAGCGTCGAGTTCTGCGCCACCACGCCGATCAGCTGCGTCTTGCCGGTGACGAGCGCGCGCGCCGCGCGGTTGGGGCGGTAGCCCAGTTCCTTGATGGCGGCGCGCACGCGCAGACGAGTCTGTTCGCGGACGTTCGGGTGGTCGTTGAGGACGCGCGAAACCGTCTGGTGGGACACCCCGGCGAGGCGGGCGACATCGGTCATCGCGGGATCACGCTGGGTCTTCTGGTCCACGGACGGGCTCCGATCCTTGGTCTAGACCGATGATGTTAGCGATCACACCTCTCGGCCTCGTTGCAGCGCACCCATTGTGACGTCTATCCGAGCCGGAACGTCGCACGTCGGCGCGCGTCGCGGTCGTTGCCCGGGCTGGCGACCACCAGTCTGCCTCGATCGTGAATGAGATAAGAGTTTGCTCCAACATTCAACGAAATCGCCTTGCTGTCAGCGAGTCCTGGTACGCGAACAAAGCTCGCCGCACGACCGTAAGCATCTGTGTCCTCGAAGGGGTCGATGCGGATGGCATCCCCGTCCACCCGCACGTACCGGTCGGGGAAGTTCACCGACTGCAGCGCCACCGTGCCGGAGCCGAGAAACCCCGGTACGAAACGGAACTGCGAGTCGGCCAGCTCGCGGACGTTGCCGTCGACCCGCATCCGGTACTCGTAGTGCCGCACGAACAGACCGTCCAACGTGGTCAGCCGCACGATCGGCCCGCCCTTGCCGACCGGCACGCCGAAACTCGGTGTGCCGTCGTCGTTCCAGTGCAACCGCTGCACTCGCGTGTGACGATTCGGGTCGAACAGCGGATCTCCGCTGATGTCGCGGTAGTCGCGTGCGTGGTAGACGAGCACGTCGAGAGAACCGACCGTGGTGAACGAGTTGTGCCCCGGTCCGTACTGCGACGTCGGCACGTGAGTGGCGAAAATCGGGTTCGGCGACTTCGTCCACGACCGCGCGTCGAGCAGGTTCGCGTTCTCGTCGGCGGTGAGCAAACCCATGCAGTAACGGGCGTCGGTGGCGCTCGCGGAGAACGTGACGAACACCCGGCCGTTGCGGATCAGCACCGCGGGCCCCTCATTCACCCGGAAACCCTGCACCTCCCACGACAGCGTGGGCGTCGCGATGCGGACCGGCGTCGTCCTCAACGCGAGCGGCGAGGCCATCTCGGCGATGTAGAGGTTGGTGCCGGAACCGACCGCGGGATCGTTCTGCGCCCACAGGAAGTAGCGCTTCCCGCGGTGCTCGAACGTCGTCGCGTCCAGCGTGAAGGTGTCCAGGTGCGTCACCACCTGGCCACGCAGCACCCACCCGTCGGCACGCGGATCAGCGTTCGAGGATTCCAGCACGTAGGTGCGGATGCGGAACGGCTCGTCCTTGTCCCCGGCGGCGAAGTAGACGTACCACTTGCCGTCGACGCGGTGCAGCTCCGGCGCCCAGATGTAGCCACCCATCCTGCCGGTGGCGGGCCTGCGCCAGATCGTCCGTTCCCGCGCGGAACTCAGACCGTCCAACGTGGACGCGCCGCGCACGACGATCCGGTCGTACTCCGGCACGGACCCGGTCAGGTAGTACATGCCGTCGGTCGGCGGCGTGATGAACGGGTCGGCGCGCTGCTCGACGAGCGGGTTGCGGGTCGGCAGTTCCGCGGGAGTCTCCGGCGCGGCGACGACAGGAGCGGCGGCGGTGAGCGTGCCGGCCACGGCCAGCGCGCCACCCGTGCCCAGCAGCAGGGTTCTGCGGTCGATCACTTGCGGCTCCTGTCCTTGACGCGGAAGACCGTGATGGAGTTCGGCGGGAACGTGTGACTGAACGACGTGCGCACGCTGATCTGGGTGGTGCGCGGCCTGATCGGCTGGGCGAACTCGGTGTTCACGTCGTCGGGGCGTCCCTGCAGGACGGTGACCCGCGCGGTCGACGCCACCGGCATGCCGAGGTCGATGTTCGTGCGGGCGGCGTTGTCCTGGGCGTTGACGACCTTGACGATCAGTTCGCCGGTCGCGTTGTCGCGGGTCACGACCTGTCGAAACGGTTCAACGCGCGAGTCGTCGGTGAACTCGCCCCACTTCTGGCCGTCGAGGAACAGCGTGACCTGCCGTCCGCGCACGTCGATCCGCACGTCGTAGGTGCGGCCCGTGTCGATGCTGGTGCCGTTGCTCATCAACGTGCTCTTGCCGCCCGCCACGGCCTTCTCCACGGCGGACTGGGTGTTGTTCCAGCCGCCGAGGTTCCACCAGTAGTAGTTGCCGGTGTCCTGCACGCCGAACGCGACGAGGAAACCCTCGCGGCCGGCCTGCTTGGTGGCCTTGAGGTTCAGCGTGTAGTCGCGCCAGTCCCGCGAGCCGGCCGTGACGAGGGTGTTCTCGGCGGCGGCGTCGGACTGGACGTAGGCGCCGTTGACCACGTTCCAGGCGCCCGGCCCGGTCCTGGTCCACTGCGCGTCGGTGCCGGAGAAGTCGTCGCTGAACAGCTGCTGACCGGCCGCGCTGGTGACGCGCACGTCGTCGTACGACGCCGCGGTCGCCCAGGTGGACAGGCCGATCGCGCCCGTGATCGGGCCCTGGGTGGACGGCGTGGCCGATGCGGTGCTCGGCACGACCTGGTCGCCGACGTTGTTCATGAACAGCTTCTGCGTCTCGTAGCTCGCCGAGCCCCACGACGCGTGGTTGTTGAACCAGATCATGTCCGGCCGCCACTGCACGTAGTCCTCGTTGGCCAGCAGCGGCGCGTAGGAGGCGAGCTTCACGACGTCGGCGTTGCGCTCGAGGCCGGTCATGAACGCGGCTTCGCTCAGCGCGTTGAAGAACTTGTTGTCCAGCGAGGCGTACTCGCCGAGGAACACCTTCGGGCCGTTGCGGTCGTAGGAGTCGTAGCGGTTGTTGTTCTCCAGGAACCAGTTCGGGCTGTTGTAGTAGTGCTCGTCGACCATCTTCACGCCGGCCTGCTTGTTGAGCTGCCACAACCGGTCGAACGTGCCGCCGGTGTCATCGGGGCCGGAGTTGCTGACCACGGTGATGTCCGGGTACTTCGCGTTGATCGCCTTGCGGAACTCGGTGAAGCGGGCGAAGAACTCGTCCGGCAGGTTCTCCTCGTTGCCGACGCCGAGGTGGGTCAGCTTGAACGGCTTCGGGTGTCCCATCTCGGCGCGCTTGCGGCCCCAGGTGGAGTCGGCGGGCCCGTTGGCGAACTCGATCAGGTCGAGGGTGTCCTGGATGTGCCGCTGCAACAGCGCGGGGTCGTTCGTGGCGCGGTTCTGACCGCAGCCCGTGACCAGCGCGGGCACGACCGGCAGCGGCATGGCGCCGACGTCCTCGCTGAACTGGAAGTACTCGTAGTAGCCGAGGCCGTAGGACTGGTTGTAGCCCCAGAAGTTCGAGTTCGTGGCGCGCTGCTCGACCGGCCCGATGGTGTCCTTCCACTGGTAGGACCGGCGGCGCTCGTAGTCCGGCGCGTCGTAGCCGTAGTGGCTGCCGGTGTTGACCAGGCAGCCGCCGGGGAACCGGACGAAGCCGGGCTTCAGGGCGGCGATCTTCTCGGCGAGGTCGCGGCGCAGGCCGTGGCCCTTGAAGGTGTCCTGCGGCATCAGCGAGATCATGTCGAGGCGCAGGGTCCCGGTGCCGCCGCCGGTGACCAGCAGCCGGCCGGTCGTCGTGGCCTTCTTCGCGCGGACGGTGCCGGTGTAGCGGGTCCAGCCGTCGCCCTTGACCTGGACCTTCACCGGGTCGCCGAGCGGGTTCCCCGCCGGGTCGGTGATCGCGGCGGTGAGGGGCACGCCGCTGCCCTGGTCGGTGCGAGCCCAGACGGAGAAGTCGTAGCGCTGGCCCTCCTGGACGGCGATGCCGGAGTTGTAACCGGAGTTGATCACGCCGGCGGGCAGGCCGAGCTTCAGGTAACGGCGGTTGCGCTCGTTCATCCGGCCGCTGTCGTCGACCACGTCGAGGGTGCCGCTCTGCGGTGCCCACGAGGTCATGCCGTGGTACGAGGCGTTGTCGGCCTTGTCGTACTCGAACGAGCGGTTCTGCACGAGTTCGGCGTACAGGCCGCCGTCAGCGGCCCGGTTGATGTCCTCGAAGAAGACGCCGTACATCGTGTCGTCGATCGACGCGCCCTTCTTGGTGGCGTCGACTTTGATCGTGTAATCGGTCTCTGCCGCCGCTCCCGAACCGGGGACGGCGGCGAGCAGGGAGGCCGCGAGTGCCGCGGACAGCAGAACGTGCCTGGGGGACATGGGGGGTGAGCTCCCGGCGTTCGTGGGTTCGCTGCGAAAGTTAGCGCTAACATACGATTGCCGACAGATCAGGTCAACGCTCACAAGTCGTTATGGTTGAAGGCTTGACGGGACTGATGTGAGCGTTCACTCTTGTCCACCTGACAGCCGCGTCAACGCGGTCGGGCTCCGCGACACCGTAGTCACCTCGGAGGAATCCCTGTGTTGAAGAAGATCACGACAGCCGCCAGCGTGATCGCGCTGTTCGTGCTGACAGCTTGCAGCTCTGGCTCTGGCGGTGGTACCGCCGCCTCTTCCGGCGACACCATCACGATGGGCTTCGCCCAGGTGGGCGCCGAGAGCGGCTGGCGCACCGCGAACACCAAGTCGATCCAGGACGAGGCCAAGGCCGCCGGGATCGACCTGAAGTTCTCCGACGCTCAGCAGAAGCAGGAGAACCAGATCAAGGCGATCCGCTCGTACATCCAGCAGAAGGTCAGCGTGATCGCGTTCAGCCCGGTCGTCGAGACCGGCTGGGACACCGTGCTGCTGGAAGCCAAGCGCGCCAACATCCCGGTGATCCTCACCGACCGCTCGATCGACTCCGACGACACGTCGCTGTACAAGACGTTCCTCGGCTCGGACTTCGTCGAAGAGGGCCGCAAGGCCGGCGACTGGATGGTCGCCAACGCGACCGGACCGACAAACGTCGTGGAGCTGCAGGGCACCACCGGTGCCGCGCCGGCGATCGACCGCAATAAGGGCTTCGAGGAGAAGATCGCCGCCAAGCCCGACATCAAGGTCGTCGCCTCGCAGACCGGTGACTTCACCCGGTCCGGCGGCAAGCAGGTCATGGAGGCGTTCCTCAAGTCCCAGCCGAAGATCGACGTCGTCTACGCGCACAACGACGACATGGGCCTGGGCGCGATCGAGGCCATCAAGGCCGCCGGCAAGGTGCCCGGCAAGGACATCAAGATCATCACCGTCGACGCGGTGAAGGATGGCATGACCGCACTGTCCAACGGCGAGATCAACTTCATCGTCGAGTGCAACCCGCTGCTGGGCAAGCAGTTGATGGAGCTCGCGAAGAAGGTCGTCAAGGGCGAGGAGGTGCCGGCGCGGGTCGTGACCGTGGAGGGCACGTTCACGCCGGAGCAGGCCAAGGCCGCACTCCCGCAGCGCCAGTACTGATCTCCCCCACAGACTGCGGGGCCTGGCACCGACTGCGCATCCGGTGCCGGGCCCCGCACTCCAGCGACGAAGGCTCCCGCCATGACCGAGTCACCGCCGCCGTTCGTCGAAATGCGGGGCATCAGCCTCGCGTTTCCCGGCGTGAAGGCGTTGCAGGACGTCGACTTCCGGCTGTTCCCGGGCGAAGTGCACGCTCTGATGGGCGAGAACGGCGCCGGCAAGTCCACCCTGATCAAGACGCTGACGGGCGTGCACAGCCCGGACAGCGGCTCAGTGCTGCTGGCGGGTGACGCCGTCGCGTTCTCCTCTCCCGGACAGGCTCAGCAGGCCGGGATCAGCACGGTGTACCAGGAGGTCAACCTCTGCGCGAACCTCACGGTGGCGGAGAACATCCTGCTGGGCCGAGAACCCCGCAGGTTCGGCGGCATCGACTTCCCAGCGATGCGCGCGCGGGCAGCCGAGGTGCTGGCCCGCATCGGCGTGCACATCGACCCAGCATCCGTGCTCAGCACGCACCCCATTGCGGTGCAACAACTTGTCGCCATCGCGCGGGCCATCGCCGTTGACTGCCGGGTGCTCGTGCTCGACGAACCCACGTCCAGCCTGGACGCGGGCGAGGTCGCCGAGCTGTTCCGGATCATGCGGGTGCTGCGCGACGAAGGTGTCGCGATCCTGTTCGTGTCGCACTTCCTGGACCAGGTCTACGAGATCTCCGACCGGATGACCGTGCTCCGCAACGGAGCCCTGGTCGGCGAGCACCTCACCAAGGAACTGGACCGGCGTGCGCTGATCTCCGCCATGATCGGCCGCGAGCTGGGCGTGCTGGAGGCGATCGAGGACGCGAGTGAGCGTCGAACCGCTTCCGGTCCCGTGCTCGTCCACGCGGAAGGGCTCGGCCGGCGCGGCGCGATCGCGCCGTTCGACCTGGAGATCCGCGCGGGCGAGGTGGTCGGGCTGGCCGGCCTGCTCGGGTCCGGTCGCACGGAGATGGCCCGGTTGCTGTTCGGTGCCGACAAGGCCGACACCGGCCGGTTGCTGGTCGACGGCGCGCCGCTGCACCTGCGCGGACCGCGGTCGGCCATCGCGGCCGGAATCGCGTTCTGCTCGGAGGACCGCAAGGGCGAAGGGCTCGTCGCGGACCTCTCGATCCGCGACAACCTGGTGCTGGCCATGCAGGCCGCCCGCGGGTGGAGCCGCCCGGTGTCGCGCCGGCTCAAGGACAGCCTCGTCGAGAAGTACCTGGCAGCGCTGGACATCCGGCCCGCCAACCCGGACGCGCTGGTGCGCACGCTCTCCGGCGGCAACCAGCAGAAGGTGCTGCTGGCCCGCTGGCTGGTGACCGAACCACGACTGCTGATCCTGGACGAGCCGACGCGCGGCATCGACATCGGCGCGAAGGCCCAGATCCAGCAGCTCGTCACGACCCTGGCCGCGGAAGGGACAGCGGTGCTGTTCATCTCTGCGGAGTTGGAGGAGGTCGTGCGCATCGCCGACCGGATCGTCGTGCTGCGCGACCGGCACAAGATCGCCGAACTGGACGGTGGCGCGAGCATCGACGAAGTCGTCGAACTCATCGCGGGCGACCCGGTCCCGGAGAGGACGGCGTCATGAAGAACCGCCTGCTCTGGCCGCTGATCGCGCTCGTCGCGCTGCTGCTGCTCAACCTCGTCGTCACGCCGTCGTTCTTCTCGTTGCGCATCCAGGACGGCCACCTCTACGGCGGCCTGGTCGACGTGCTCAAGAACGGCGCGCCGACGCTCCTCATCGCGCTGGGCATGACGCTGGTGATCGCCACCCGCGGCATCGACCTGTCCGTCGGCGCCGTCGCGGCGATCGCGGGCGCGGTCACGTGCGTCCACATCGGCACGTCCGGAGACGCGAGAACGGCGTTCGCGGGCATGGCGATCGCACTGGTGCTGTGCGCGTTGCTGGGCCTGTGGAACGGTTTCCTCGTCGCCGGACTCGGCATCCAGCCCATCATCGCCACCCTGGTGCTGATGACCGCGGGCCGCGGCATCGCGATGCTGGTGACCGAGGGCCAGATCATCACCGTCAACAACGACGCGTTCCGGCAGGTCGGAGCAGGGTTCGTAGGACTCCCGATCTCCATCCTGATCAGCCTCGCGGTCCTCGGCCTGGTGGCCCTCACCACGCGCAAGACCGCGCTGGGCATGCTGATCGAAGCGGTCGGCGTGAACCCCGAGGCGTCGAGGCTGGCCGGTGTGCGGTCACGGACGATCATCTGGACCGTGTACGTGTTCGCGGCGGTGTGCGCGGGCATCGCGGGCCTCATGATCGCCTCGAACGTCAACGCCGCCGACGCCAACAACGCCGGGTTGTGGATCGAGATGGACGCGATCCTGGCGGTCGTCATCGGCGGCACGTCCCTCGCGGGCGGCCGGTACTCCCTCACCGGCACGCTCCTGGGCGCGTTGATCATCCAGACCCTCACCACGACCGTCTACACGATCGGCGTGGCGCCCGAGATCACGCTGGTGTTCAAGGCGGTCGTCGTCATCGCCGTGTGCCTGGTCCAGGCGCCGAAGGCCCGTGCAATGCTCAGCTTCCGGAAGGTGGCCGTGTCATGACCGCTCTCACCGAACGGATTCCGGCGCGGTTCCTCCCCGTCCTCGCGACCGTGGTGCTGTTCGTGCTCACGTTCGGCGCCGGCTCGGCGAGCTACGAGGGCTTCGCGTCCGGGCAGGTGATCGCGAACCTGTTCATCGACAACGCGTTCCTGATCGTGCTCGCGGCCGGCATGACGTTCGTGATCCTCAGCGGCGGCATCGACCTGTCCGTCGGCTCGGTCGTGGCACTGTCCACAATGGTCACCGCGGCTGGCCTCAAGGCGGGCTGGCCGGTCCCGCTCGTGGTCGTCGCCGTGCTGGTCATCGGCAGCACGCTGGGCCTGCTGATGGGCCTGGTGATCCACAAGTTCGACATCCAGCCGTTCATCGTCACCCTCGCCGGCATGTTCCTCGCCCGCGGCCTGTGCTTCCTGATCAGCGTGGAGTCGGTGTCCATCAAGGACAGCACGTTCCGCGCGGTCGCCACCGCCGTCATCGAACTGCCCGGCGGCGTCACGATCACCTACAACGTCGTGATCGCGCTCCTGGTCGTGCTCGCCGCGCTCTACGTCCTGCACCGCACCAGGTTCGGCCGGTCCGTCTACGCGGTGGGCGGCAACGAGCAGTCGGCGTTGCTGATGGGCCTCAAGACCGCGCGCACCAAGGTCGGCGTGTACGTGATCAGCGGCTTCTGCTCGGCGCTGGCCGGCCTGCTGTTCAGCCTCTACATGCTGTCCGGCTACGGCCTGCACGCCGTCGGCATGGAACTGGACGCGATCGCGGCCGTCGTCATCGGCGGCACCCTGCTCGCGGGCGGTGTCGGCTACGTCCTCGGCTCGCTGGCCGGCGTGCTGGTGCTCGGCACGATCCAGACGCTGATCTCGTTCCAGGGCACGCTCAGCTCGTGGTGGACCAAGATCGTGATCGGCGCGTTGCTGCTGGTCTTCATCGCGGTGCAGCGAGGCATGGCGCGCGGCCCACGACGACGGGCGATACTCGCGTCCTGACCTCTGGTTCCACGGGCGGTTCTGGCCGGTTCACCGCGCCGGCCAGAACCGCACCAGGAACTTCTCCACCCCGCGGGCAACGCCCTCGTGCGCGTCGACCGCCCGCCCACCCCTGCGGTAGCCGCGTGCCCGCACCTCGCCGCGAAACCCCAGCGCGACAGGCCCCGCGGTCGCCCGGCCCGCGCCGAGCTCCCACATCTCGACCTGACCCTCGTCCAGCCACAGTGCGACGTCCTGCGCCTCGCCCCACTCGACCTCGGTCGGCGGTTCCGCGGTCCAAGCCTCGATCCGGACCAGTGCGTGGTGGTAGCTGTGCGCTTCACTGAGCAACGCCAGGCGGTTCGTCATGGCGACCAGCCAACGACCTGGACGGGAGAAGTCGAGGGCGTCGATCGGCTCTTCAACGGCGACATCTTCGACGTAGCAGTGCCGGTTCCCCATCCCGACCTCAGCTTCCACAGCCACCAGCATCGTCGTCACGTGCCCAACCTAGTCAGGCGGGCACATCGCTCATCTGCCCCTTCGCTCATCATGCGGCCGCGCGACGCCGCACCTAGCGTTGAGCCATGTCCCTGATCTGTTCCAGCGTCGTGGACGCGCCGCTGGACGAAGTGTTCGCCTGGCACGAGCGACCTGGAGCCGTGCACCGGCTGACGCCGCCGTGGCAGCCGGTGGGAGTCGTGCGCGAGGCGGGCTCCCTGGACGGTGGCCGCGCGGTGCTGGGGCTGCCGCTGGGACTGCGCTGGGGCGCCAAGCACACCGAGTACGCGCCGCCGCACCGGTTCGTCGACGAGCTCGACTCCGCGCCGCTGCGCTGGGCGCTGCGGTGGCGGCACACCCACGAGTTCGAGGCCGAGGGCGATCGGACGCGGATGACGGATCGGGTGGACACGCCGGTGCCCGGTGCGTTGCTGCGGTCGATGTTCGCCTACCGGCACCGCCAGCTCGCCGCCGACCTCGCCGCGCAGGCGGCCGCGCGGCAGGCAGGCGACCGGCCGATGACGGTGGCGATCACCGGCGGCAGCGGATTCGTCGGCGGCGCGCTGTGGCCGTTCCTCAGCACGGCGGGGCACCGGGTGATCAGGTTGGTGCGCCACACCCCCGCCGGCCCGGACGAGCGACAGTGGGACCCCGCACGGCCGAAGCCCGATCTGTTGTCCGATGTGGACGCCGTGGTGCACCTCGCGGGCGCTTCGATCGCGGGCAGGTTCGCCGAAAACCATCGGCGGGAGGTCCGTTCCTCGCGGATCGAGCCGACCCGAGCGCTCGCCGGCCTGGCCGCGACCAGTGGCGTGCAGGTGTTCGTGAGCGCGTCGGCGATCGGCTTCTACGGCGCCGACCGCGGTGACGAGGAACTCACCGAGGACAGTGCGCGCGGTGAGGGTTTCCTGGCCGACGTGGTCGCCGACTGGGAGGCCGCCACCGAGCCCGCCGCGTCGGCAGGGGTGCGCGTGGTGACCGTGCGCACCGGGCTGGTCCAGTCGCCCAACGGCGGCACCCTGCGGCTCTTCCACCCGTTGTTCGCCGCCGGTCTGGGCGGGAAGCTCGGCGACGGCCGGATGTGGCAGTCCTGGATCGGCATGGACGACCTGGTCGACGTCTACCACCGCGCGCTCTACGACACCTCGCTCAGCGGGCCGGTCAACGCCGTCGCCCCGCACGCCGTGCGCAACAGCGCCTACACCGCCACGCTCGCGAAAGTGCTGCACCGGCCCGCGTTGCTGCCGGTGCCGTCGTTCGGGCCGCGGCTCCTGCTCGGCGAGCAGGACGCCAGGGAACTGGCGGAGGCGAGCCAGCTCGTCCGGCCGGCCGTGCTCACCAAGGCCGGTCACACGTTCCGGCATCCGGACCTCGAAACGGCTCTCCGGCACGTGCTGGGGCGCGTGCCGGAGAGCTGATTCGCGTCCGAGGCCGATCAGATCCGTGTCTGCCAGGTCACGCGGTCAGGGCGTCTGATCTCCGACGGAGACGGAGAAGCTCTCGATGGCGTTGCCCGCGCCGCCGCGCCACAGGTTGAACCCAGCCTCGACGGCGACGAGATACCACCTGGGGTCGATGTGACCTCGCCTGGTCGAGTCCAGCGTGAACGCCCGGATGTCGAGCCCGGAGACCGCGGTGACCTCGACCACGCGCTCGTACGTGATCCGGGTGCGCCCGCCATCCCTGGCCAGCCACACGTTCCACCGGGCACCGGCGACCTCCACGTTCTCGGCCACCATCGAGCCCCCGGGCCGGATGCCGCCCCTGCTGCGCATCCAGATCACCAGCTCGGCGCCGTCCGGTGTGCCGCTCGCGACCGGTCCGCTGTGGAACCACACGACGTAGGCCGCGTTGAAGACGCCGGTGTCGACCTGCCTGGTGACGAGGTCGCTCGTGACCTCCGGCATGGCCGACACCTGGACCGGCAGATCTCCGACGTCCGTGCACTCCTCCCAGTGACATCCCCTGATCAGCGACGGCGACGCGGCCGGCGCACCTTCGGGCGGGCGGCTGTGGCCGGCGCTCTCGACCTGCAGCGACTGGTCGCCGACGGCGACGCACTGCGGGGTGTCCGCGCCCCAGACGTTGTTCTGCGCGAGGTAGTCCCTGCCGCCGGCGGGCGCGACGTCGACCTTGCCGCAGAGCCGGGTGGTGGCGCTCGCCGACGAACCGACCACGGACAGCACCACTCCCACGAGCGCGGCCAGCAGTGCTCCGCCCAGTCCTACGGCCGCCAGCGTGATCGCCGCACGAAAGGCGATCTGGGCATGGGGACTGTTCACGAGGAAAGCTCCTTTCACTCCCGTCGCGCGACAAGGGAGAACGAGTTCGGCAGCCGCCCTCGCCAGGCGGCCGCCGAGACGTCATCGGGTCGCCAGAACGGTTCGGCGTACTCGGCGACGTGCTGAATCCGCAGGCCGGCGGAGATCACCGCGTTGATGATCTCGCCCAGGCTCGCCTGCCACTCCACGGCTCCGTTGGCGGGGAACGTGTCGTTGACGTGGGAACGCTCGAAGTACCCGCGGTCAGGCCGAATCCGGGGCTCGTCCTCGTCCCAGGTCCACAGCGGCACAGCCGGGTGAGCCTCGTAGACGAACAGGCTGGCCCCCGGTCGCAACAGACGAGCGGCGTCCTTCGCCCACGCGCGCAGATCAGGCATCCAGATCAACGCCCCCTTGCCGGTGTAGACGAGGTCTGCGCACTCGTCACACAGCGGAGCACCCGGCAGTTCCGCCACCACGTAGCGGCACGGCACACGGAGCTCGTCCGCCCGGCGTTGTGCCGCGGTCGCGGCGACCTCGCTGAAGTCGACTCCCAGTACGGACTTCGCGCCGGCGGCGACGAGAGCGATGTCGTCCAGCCCGTGCCCGCTCTGCAGATGGACGATGTCGGGCGAGCTCATGAGCATGGGGCGCAGCAGATCGAGTTCGCACGCGAAAAGAGACGACCCGTTCCTGGCTTGGTCGAGCAAGTCCCGGTACTCGCGGACGTGCTTCTCCGACGCCACTTCCCACGCGGCCCGATTCCGCTTGGTGACTGGTTCCATGCTCCTACTGTGCGTACCTCCGCGATCGCGCTGAATCCCACCTCTGGATACGCGCCTGACGACGTACCGGTTCAACCACTGAGCACGCTCACACCCGCACTCGCCCGGACGATGCGCGGCACGTCGGCAGCGCGATCCAGGGTGTAGGCGTAGTAGGAGCGCGGTTCCTGCACGCTGCCCGCCGTCTGCGGGACACCCGAACCCGCGAAGACGTTGTCGCGCTGCACGACGCGGCCGGGGCCGCTGTCGCCGTAGCCGACGAGAACCGGGTGCGGGACGTTGTCGAAGTAGTTGCCCTCGACCATCACTCCGGCATCCATTGTGGACGCGACGCCGTACAGCTCGTTGGCGCGGAAGTAGTTGTTGTAGACGTGCACCGGCTCGCCGAACCGCACACGAGGGTGGCCCTTGTCGGTGCTCGCGCTGCCGTCCGAGTGCCCGATCAGCATCGACTTGTCGGTGCCGCGGAACCAGTTCCAGGACACGGTCACGTACTCGGCACCGCGCACGATGTCGACGGCAGCGCGACGAGCGCACAGGCGAACCACCTGGTGATCTTTTTCGCGGACATGGCACCTTCCATCAAGTGAAGGGATGCTTTTCGCGCAGCAAAAAACCGGCGTGCGTCACGAATGGTTCCCGTGCGCAGCGCTGTGTCGAGCTTCTTGTTCAGTCCTGTTGAGAGGGCACGACAGAAGAGCTTTCCCGGACGAGGAGCGTGGCGGTGGGCGACCACCGTTCAGCGACCTGCTGTCCGCCGGTCAGTTCCAGCACCGACTCCGCGACCGAGATGCCGAACTGGTGGACGTCGACGCTCATCGTCGTCAGCGCGGGCGACGCCAGCCGGCACAACGTCGAGTCGTCCCAGGCGATCAGGCTGAGCCTGCCCGGTACCGGGACGCCCAGCTCCTTCGCCACACCCAGTCCGGCGACCGCCATCACGTCGTTGTCGTAGAGGATCGCGGTCGGCGGCTCCGCGAGTCCCAGCAACGCGGCGGTGAGCTTCGCGCCCGACTCCTCGGAGTAGTCGCCTTCCAGGATCATCGGAACAGCACCGGCGGCGCGGCAGCAGTCGATCATCGCCGCCGTGCGCGCCTCGGTGTGCAGCAGGCCTGCCGGGCCGCTGATCCTGGCGATGCGCGAGTGACCGAGGTCGAGCAGATGACGCAGCGCCTCCACGACCGGGCCGGCGTGGTCGGTGCGCACCGCGGGTGCGTCGAGGCCGGCGGCGGGTTCGCCGACGACGACGAACGGCAAGCCGACCTCGTGCAGCAGCGCGGGCCTCGGGTCGTGGACCGACCGGTTGACCAGCACCACCGCGTCGACCAGCCCTCCTGCCGCCCAGCGCCGGTACGCGGCGAGCTCCGCGTCGTGCGTCGTGACGGTGTGCAGCAGGACGGACAGGTCGTGCTCGGTGAGGCGTTCCTCGATGCCGGCGATGAACTCCATGAAGAACGGCTCGGCGCCGAGCAGCCGGGTCGGGCGGGCCAGCACCAGCCCGACGGCACCGGAGGAAGCCACGCCAGAGGAATTCACGACAGCCACTCAGGACCTCACCACTGGTGCGCAAAGTCCGTTGGCGCTGCGCAGCACCAGCGGCCCGGCGAGCACGGCAGGGTCGGCGAGCGGTGTTTCGGTCCGCACGAAGAACGAACGGGACTCACCGGCGAGCATCGGCACCAGCATCTCCTCGACAACAGCGTCCGGGGCGACCCGGTCGGCCAGCACCGCGACATCACGTGCGAACGACGTGGCACGCACGTCCACACGATATCCGCCCTCGACGGCCACCACCTGCGCGGTGAGCGGTGCCGGGTCGTAGGCCAGATCGAGATCCTCGCGGAACAGGTGCACGACACGTGCTTCGTCGGTGGTCGCGACGAGCACCTCCGCCGCCGGTGCGGACGGGGTGAGCAGGGCGTCCGGCAGCTCGACGCCGACGACGGACCGGGCGGCCACCGAGAACGGGACGGCGGCGGAGTCCAGGACCGCTCCCGCGAAGGACTGCCGCTCGACGCGCACGTCGCCGCTCCACTGGTCGTCGTGATCGTTCACCAGGAACAGGACGGACCGGCCGTCCCTCGGCTGCACGGTCAGCGAGCGCGGCGCGAACGCGTGCCGGAGCGCGTACCAGAGCGGTTTGCGCCGGCCGTCGCTGTCGACCGCCGCCCACGACGTCGCGGGCCAGCAGTCGTTGAGCTGCCAGACCAGCGCGCCGGCCGTGCGCGGCCACCACGACCGGTAGTGCTCGATGCCGAACGACACGGCACGTGCCTGGTTGAGCTGGGTCGCCCAGTGCCAGTCGGCGAAGTCGGCCGGCACCGGCAGGTGGGCGGCCAGCCCGCGTTCGAGCTTTCCGTTGCCGTCGTCCGCCTTCTGGTGCGTCAGGAAACCCGCGGAGGCCGGGGTGAGTGGTTCGTCGTGCACCCACCTCGACAGCGTCGCCCACGTGGGCGGGCCCTGGAAGCCGAACTCGGAGCAGAAGCGCGGCACGTGGTCGCGGTAGTGCTGGTAGCCGACGCGGTTCCACACCTCCCAGTCGTGCCGGGTGCCGTGGTCGGCGTCGTTGGGATGCCGCTCACCAGGGCTGTACGGGCTGCCCGGCGAGTAGTGCCTGGTCGGGTCCAGCTCGGCGACGATCGCGGGCAGCAGTTCGGTGTAGTACCGCAGGCCCCAGGTCTTTCCGCCGAGCTGCTCCGGCCAGCCCCAGTCGGCGAAGCCCCACAGGTTCTCGTTGTTGCCGTTCCACAGCGCGAGCGACGGGTGGCCGGTCAGCCGGGCGACGTTCTCCCGTGCCTCCGCCTCCACCTCGCTCCACAACGGCTCCTCTTCCGGGTAGGCGCCGCACGCGAACGGGAAGTCCTGCCACACCAGGATTCCGCGTTCGTCACAGACGTCGTAGAAGTCCTCGGTCTCGTAGATGCCGCCGCCCCACACCCGCAACATCGTGAAGTTCGCCTCGACGGCCTGGTCGATCCGGCCCGCCAGCCGGTCGCGGGTGACGCGGGTGAGGAAGTGGTCGTCCGGGATCCAGTTCGCGCCCTTGGCGAAGATCCGCTTGCCGTTGACCACGAAGGTGAACGGCGTGCCGACCTCGTCGGGTTCGGTGTCCACCGTGATCGTGCGGAACCCGATGCGGTGCTCGGTCGCGTCGATCTTCTCGCCGTCGGACTCCAGCGAGACGGCGAGGTCGTACCGGGGCTGCTCGCCGTGTCCCGCCGGCCACCACAACCGCGCGTCCGGCACGAACGCGGTCGCCACGGCCTTGTCACCGCTGAACGGAACCCGTGCCGTGCGTCCGTCCACTTCGGCCACCAGCCAGAGCCGCCGCGTCCCCGGCTCGCCGCGCTCGACGTCGGCGTGCACCTCGACCCGGCCCGTGCCGTCGGGGTCGATGGTCACCAGCGGGCGCACGGACGCCAGCCGCGCGGTGCGCCAGCGTTCCAGGCGCACCGGCCGCCAGATGCCCGCGGTCTGCAGGTCGGGACCCCAGTCCCAGCCGAACGAGCAGGCCATCTTGCGGATCATGTTGAACGGGTGCGGGTAGGCGTGGTCCCGCCAGCCCAGTTCCTGCTCGACCTGCTGGGCGTGCGTCAACGCGGACGAGAAGACGACGGTCAGCTCGTTGGCGCCGTTGCGGAGCAGAGGGCGCACGTCGAACCGGTGCGTTCGGTGCATGTTCGCCGCGGCGCCGACCGGAATGCCGTTCAGCTCGACGGTGGCCACGGTGTCGAGTCCCTCGAACACGAGGTCGACCCGCTCGTTCCCGGCGGGCGCCCTGGTCTCGAAGGTCAGCTCGTACCGCCAGTCCGCGCGGTGCATCCAGGTGACCGACTCCTCGTTCCGGTCGAGGAACGGATCCGGGATGAGTCCCGCGGCCAGCAGGTCGAGGTGTGTGCTGCCGGGCACCGCGGCAGGCACGCGGGCGTCCCGCACGCTGTCGGGCACGCTGTCGGACGCAGGGCCCGCCGCCACGCTCAGCTGCCACCCGTCGTGCAACGTCTGGCGCTCCATCGTTTCCTCGCTCCCCGATGCCGCGGTCAACCCTCGGCGATTCTTACGTTGGCAAGTAAAGTAAGTCAACGCGATGTGGGACCGGCTGTCGCGGGCGCCGCGCCCGCGTGTGCCCGCGACAGCCGCGCGGGCTACCTCAGACTGGGCAGCTCATCGCGGGTGATCACATAGCTGTGGCCGTAAACCTTCTGCAGGTGGCTCACCGAGTTGCTCTGCGTCAGGTGGTTGCCGTGCCAGGTGCCGAACAGCACCCAGCGCGCGCCGGTGGACTGCATGCGGTCCGGGTCCGGGATGGGACCGTTCTCGTGCAGCGCGATCGGGATCGTGCCGCCGACGATGTTGCGCACGGAGTCGAACATCGGCTTGAGCGGGTCGTAGTTGCCGTCACCGGCGTAGGTGTCCGCGCCACCGACGTCCACATAGGACTTACCTGGGTAGAACGACGACTGCGGAGCACCGTTGTACCCGTGCAGCCACACCAGGTTGTTCAGCCCCTTGACCCTGGTGAAGTAGTCGAACATGAAGCGCCACAGCCGGTTGTACTGGCCGCCGCCCTCCTTGCTCCACCAGAACCAGGTGCCGCCGGCCTCGTGGAACGGCCGCCAGATCACCGCGGCGCCGGCGTTCTTCAGCTGCTGCAGCATGCCCGCCGCGCCGTCCAGGCGTTGGATGAACGAGGCGTACTCGGCCGTGCCGGGCGTGAGCACGGCATTGATCGACACCGTCATCTGGGTGCCCTCGTAGGTGTCCGGCTTGGTCGGCGCGCCCATGTGGTAGCCGATCATCGGGATGCCACCCGCCTGCCACCACGCGATCGCCCTGGGCGCGAGGTCCTTGGAGTCGCCGTAGTCGAGGGCCCGGATGGCCGGCAGCTTGCCGGTGTTGTTCCGGATGTAGTTGATCTCGTAGTCGGGCCCGCCGATCCACGTCGACTCCTGCTGGCCGGACAGGATGTGGTTGCCGTACTGGCTGTACAGGTAGCACAACAGCTTGCGGGCCTGGGTGGTCGAGTTCGGGCCGACCGGGTTGGCCGAGCACACGGGCTGTGGTGTACCGCCGCCCGCCGACCACCGCTGGTTCGACTGTCCGTTGCAGTTCCAGAGAAGCACCGCCGACCCGTTCGCCGTGGCCGCGTTGGCGACGTCCAGGCAGAGGCCGACCTGGGTGGACGCGATGCTGCCGTCGGAGTTGAGCCGGAACTTCTGGCCGGCGCCGCCGGTGCAGTTCGCGATCTGCGGGCGCGTGCCGGGCGCGGTCTGGCCCGCCGGTACCTCCAGGCACCGGGTGCCTCCGAACACGCGCAGTTCCGCCGCGGAGGTCAGGTCCCAGGCCTGGTTCGCCCCGCCGTTGCAGTCGTAGATCTGAACCAGCGCGCCCGGACTGGTGGAGGCGCCGGTGACGTCCAGGCATCGGCCGGACGCCGCGCTGACGTAGGCCGCGGGTGCCGCGACCGCGACGCCCTGGTCGATCAGCGCGAGCAGAGGGGTTGTCAGGACGAGAGCGGACAGGACCGCACCCACCCTGGAGAGGTGTCGCATGAGATCTCCCTTGATCACTTGCGAGCGAGTCGGACGACGGCGGAAGTCGGGGGTGTTGCCGCACAGGCGATGTGCTCCAGTCGCACACCACTCGCGGACCAGATCACGCCGCGCCCTCCCACTGACCCGTGTGGTGGTCGTACGCCGCGGCGGCACCGGCCTCCGCCACGACATCGCGCCCGGCGTCGAACGTGCGCCCGCGGGCGTCGGGATTCGGTGAGGCGGCGGCGAGCAGCTTGGTGTAGGGGTGGCGGGGATCGAGGATCACCGCGTCGGCAGGGCCGCGTTCGACCACCCGGCCCCGGTGCAGCACCAGGATCTCGTCGGAGAAGTGCCGGGCCGTCGCCAGATCGTGCGTGATGTACAGGACGGCGAGGTTCTCCTCGCGCTGCAACCGGGCGAGCAGCTTGAGCACACCGAGCCGGATCGAGACGTCCAGCATGGACACCGGCTCGTCGGCGACGAGGATCTCCGCGCCAGGAGCGAGCGCACGCGCGATGGCGACCCGCTGACGCTGGCCGCCGGACAGCTCGTGCGGCCGCCGCTGGAGGAAGTCGCCGGGCGGCAGCAGGGTCACCCGTTGCAGCAGCTCCTCCGCCAGCAGGGCCGACTCCGCCCGTCCCCGTGCCCTGCCGTGCAGGAGCAAGGGGCGCACGAGGTGGTGCTCGACCGTGTGGAACGGGTTGAGCGAGGCGAAGGGGTCCTGGAACACCATCTGCACGCGGTGCCGGTAGTCGCGGTCCGGCACCGGGGTGCCGTCGGAACCGGCGACGACGATCTCCCCGGAGGTCGGCTTCTCCAGCCGGGCGATCATCCGCGCGATCGTCGACTTGCCGGAGCCGGACTCGCCGACGAGCGCCACGGTCCTGCCGGGTTCGAGCGTGAAGGACACACCGCCGACCGCACGCAGAGCCGTGCGGCGCAGTCCGTTGCGGACGGTGAAGTCCTTGACCAGGTCGCGTGCCTGCAGCGTGGTCATCGCACTCCTCCTTCGTGCAGCACGGGTTCCGCGTCGCGCAGGAATCCGTCGCGTTCACCGGTGAGACTCGGGAACGCGGCGAGCAGCTCACGGGTGTAGGGGTGCTCGGCGGCGCGATGGATCTCCTCGGCCGTGCCGAGCTCGACGATGCGGCCGTCGCGCATGACCGCGATCCGGTCGCTGATCTCCAGCAGCAGCGGCAGGTCGTGGGTGATGAAGACGACCGCGAAGCCGAGCTCGTCGCGGAACCGCAGGATCTCCTGCAGAATGCCGCGCTGCACCACGACGTCCAGTGCGGTCGTCGGTTCGTCCATGATCATGACCTGCGGGTCGAGCAGCAGCGCCATCGCGATCATGACCCGTTGCCGCATCCCGCCGGACAGCTCGTGCGCGAACGAACTGAGCCGCCGCGGGTCGACACCGACCAGTTCCAGCACTTCGGCGCACCGCTGCCGCCGGTCGTCGCGGGACATCTCCGGACGATGCGTGGTGAGCACGTCGTCGAGTTGCGCGCCGACGGTCGTCACCGGGTTGAGCGCGTTCATGGCTCCCTGGAAGACCATGGACAGCTTCGACCACCGGAAAACACGCAGTTCTTCCGGCTCCAAGGCCAGCACGTCGACGTCCTCGCCGTCGCGGTCGTGGAAGGTCACGGACCCGGACGTCACCTCGGCCGGCGGACGGTGCAACCGGTTGACCGCGTAGGCCAGGGTGGTCTTGCCGCACCCCGACTCCCCCGCCAGGCCGAGGATCTCGCCGCGGCGCAGGGTGAAGGACACGTCGCGCACCGCGTGCACCGGAGCAGGTCCTTGGTACACAACGGAAAGATCCTCAACGGTGAGCACCGCGTCCTCGCTCGCACGTGCGGCCGGTCGTGCCTGTGACGCCACCGGAGCCTCGTTCGTGCGCAGCGGCACGTGGCGCAGCTTCGGGTTGATGATCTCGTCGATGCTGAAGTTCACCAGCGAGAGGCCGCACCCGAACAAAGCGATGATCAGGCCCGGCGGGATGAACCACCACCACGCGTTGAGCTGCAACGCGAAACCGTTCTGCGCGAAGAAGAGCATCGTGCCCAGGGTCGAGGAGTTCGAGGCCCCCAGCCCGAGGAACGACAGCCCGGCCTCACCGAGGATCGCCGCGATGACCGCGAACACGAACTGGGAAGCCAGCAACGGCAGCAGGTTCGGCAGGATCTCCACCGTGATCACCCGCCAGGACTTCTCCCCCGCCACCCGTGCCGCGGCGACGTAGTCACGGCTGCGCAACGACAGCGTCTGCGCTCGCAACACGCGTGCCGACGCCGCCCAGCTCGTGACCGCCAGCACGATCGCGATCGTCCACGCCCCGCGCTGGTCGGCCGGCACGAACCCGGCGATGACGATCACCAGCGGCAGGCCTGGGATCACCAGCATCACGTTGGAGAACAACGAGAAGAACTCGTCGGTGAAGCCACCGACGTAGGCGCCGATGATGCCGAAGAAGGCGGACAGGATCGTGGCCATCACGCCCACCAGCAGGCCGATCTGCAACGAACCCCTGGTGGCGTGCGTGAGTTGGGAGAGCACGTCCTGGCCGGTCTGGGTGGTGCCCACCAGGTGCTCGCCGCTCGGCGCGGTCAGCCCGATGTCGCGCACCGCGTCCGGATCGCCCGCGAACAGCGGCCCGAGCACCCCGAACAGGGTGATCACGATGATCAGGCCGAGCCCGACGCCGAGCTTCGGCGTCCAGCGCGGCAGCATCGACCGCCACCCCGCACGGGAGGCTGCCGCGGCGGACGGGGTGGTGGCTGTGCTGATGTTGGTCACGGCCAGCTCCTCTCAGCCGCTCACGCGGGTTCGGGGGTCGATCAGGGCGTAGGCCAGGTCGACCACCAGGTTGGCGCCGAGCACGGCGATGGTGATCACCAGGAAGATGCCCTGCATCAGGGCGTAGTCGTTGTTCTGCACCGCCTGCAGCAACCGCGAGCCGATGCCGGGATAGGAGAAGACCTGCTCGGTGACGATCGAGCCGGCGACCACGAAACCCAGCGAGATCGCGAAACCGGCCACCGACGGCAGCACGGCGTTGCGCGCCGCGTACCGGATCATGACCCGGCTGCCGCGCAAGCCTTTCGCCCGCGCGGTCAGCACGTAGTCGTCGGACATCGCCGACACCATCATGTTGCGCATGCCCAGCAGCCAGCCGCCCACCGACGAGATGACGATGGTGAGCGCGGGCAACGTGCCGTGGTAGATCGCCGAGGAGAGGAACTCGGCGTTCCATCCGGGCGACAGCACCACGTCGTACCCGCCGAGCAGCGGGAACCAGCCCAGCGCCGACGACAACAGCGCCACCAGGAGCAGGGCGAGCCAGAAGTACGGCACCGCCGCGAGCACGGTGGTCGAGGGCACCAGGTTGTCGAGCCAGGTGCCCCGCCGCCAGCCGACCACGGCGCCCAGCGAGACGCCGAGCAGGAACGACAGCAGCGTCGCGATGCCGACCAGCACGATGGTCCACCACAGCGAGGCCATGATGACCTCGGACACCGGCGACGGGAACACGCTCACCGAGATGCCGAGATCGCCACGGGCCAGGTTGCCGAGGTACGAGAAGTACTCGCTCACCGGAGATCCACCGCCGCCGGTGCCGAGCAGCAGTTCGTACGAGCGCCGCACGGACGGGTCGACCGAGCCACCTCGCTGCTGCAGCTTCGCCAGCAGGATGTCCACCGGGTTGCCCGGCATCAGCCTGGGAATGATGAAGTTCAGCGTCACCGCCGCCCAGAGGGCGACCAGGTAGAACAGCAGCTTCCTGCCATAGTACGCCATCTGTTCGTCACTTGCCCGCTGGCTTGAGCTTCATGAAGATCTCCGAGTGCGCCGGCCGCGACCAGACCGCAGGGAAGGCGTAGAGGTCGTCCTTGGTCGGCCAGCCGGTGAACTTCTTCGCGTTGTACTCACTGGTCGTGCCGCCGGTGAGGACCGGGATGTACGGCATGACCTCTTCGATCCGGGTCTGGATCACGTCGAAGTGGGGCTGCCTGGCCGCGGTGTCCTCGGGGTTGATGCGCTTGAGCGCGGCCAGCGCGGCGTCGACCTGCGCGTCCTTCATCCGGCCGAAGTTCGGGTTGGCGGTCTCACCGACGCGCGCCGTGTTGCCGCTGTCGAAGAAGTAGCTGAAGGTGTAGTACGGGTCCGCCGCCGGCCCCTGGTCGACCGCGTCGATCAACAGCTCGTAGTTGCCCTGGTTGCGCTGATCCGACCACTCGTTCCAGGAGAGCTGCTGCGGCGTCACCTTGATGCCGACCTGCTGCAGCTGCTGACCGATCGTGTTGACCGCCGTGATGTAGTCGGTCCAGCCGGACACGACCTTCAGGGTGAGCGACAACGGTTTGCCGCCCTTGGCGTAGATGCCGTCCGGCCCCTTGGCGTAGCCCGCGCTCTCGAGCAGCTGGGTCGCCTTCGCCACGTCGGCACCCATCGGCGCGGACTTCTCCCGCAGCTTCCCGGAGATGTAGGGCTGGTCCCGGTCGAGCAGCGCGAATCCCGGCGAGATCTCGCTCGAGGTGTCCTGGAACGCGAGCGCGTTGAGCTGCCCGCGGTTGAGGCCGTAGTAGATCGCCCTGCGGACGGCGGGATCGGTCTGCGGGCCCGCGCAGCCGAGCTCGGCGCTGGAGCAGGTGAACAGCGCCGTCTGGTTCTGCGGAATGGTGATGGCCTTGTAGCCGGGGTAGTTCTTCTCGACGTTCTTCATGTCCGGGACCGGTCCGGTCTGCCAGTCGATCTTGCCGGCCTTGAGCGCGTCGGCTCCGGCCTGGTTGCCGGACAGGGACAGGTAACGGACCTTCTTCACGGCGGGCTCTCCGCCGTAGTAGCCGGGGTTCGACTTCAGCGTGATGGCCTGCGCCTTGAACTCCTCGAGCTGGAAGGGGCCCGTGCCGACCGGCGTCTTGATCGGGTCGGTCGCCGGTGTGGCGAGGTCCTTCCAGAGGTGCTCCGGGACCATCCACAGCCTGCCGAGCACCTGCGGGCCTTCCATGAACGCGGGCTCGTCGAACTTGATGACGACGTGCGTGTCGTCCACGGCCGTCGCCGTGCCGCGATAGCCGGTCGAGTTCATGGTGTTGTTCTTGCGCACCATGTCGAGCGTGAACACGACGTCCTTCGCGGAGAACTTCTGCCCGTCGGACCACTTGACGTCGTCGCGCAAGGTCACCGACAGCTCCGTGCCGTCGGCGTTCCAGGAGAACTCCTTGCCCAGCCGGGGTTTCGGCTCCGCGTCGCGCTTGACGGCGTTGAAGAAGAACAGCGGTTCGAAGATCGTGCCGGGACCCTCGTTGACGGTCGGCGAGTACGGGTTGAAGTTGCCCTGGTAGTCACCGGCCTGCCCGGTGAAGACGACCAGCGTCTCGGCGTCCACCGAACTGGTGCCGGTGGACGAGCCGCATCCGGTCGCCACCAGGCCGAGCACCGCCAAGCCGGCTGCGGCGACGCGCACCCGCTGTGACTTCAGGGACATCGTGGATCCTCTCACTGACCGGGAGACCTTGGAGTGGGCTGCATCACACCATCGGGTGAGATTCTTAAGTAGATGAAGAAACAAAGTCAATACCTGTCGGATCACTGGTGTTAACGCGCGGTGCCCACACCGCCGGTTGCTAACCTTTGATCGGCAGGCGAAGTAACCTCGGGGAGGTCACCGTGAACGGCCCGGCCCGCATCACCCCGCACGCGAGCAGCAAGGCCGCGGTGCTGGACGTCATCCGAGCGGCGGGCACGATCAGCCGGGTCGGACTGATCAACGCCACGGGACTGACCGGTGCGACGATCTCCATCTCGGTCCGCAAGCTGCTCGACGAGGGCCTCGTGGTGGAGACCGGCCGCGCCGAGTCCACCGGCGGCAAACGCAGGGTGCTGCTCCAGCTCAACCACAACTCCCGCTACGCGGTCGGCGTGCACCTGGACCACGGACGCATCACGTACGTGCTGACCAATCTCGGTGGTGCCGTGGTCGCGCGCATCACCAGGCCCGGCGCCGGAGTCCGGGAACCTTCCGTGATCGTCCAGCGCATGGCCGACGAGGTCTCGACGCTCGTCACCAGGGTCGGCGTCGAGCCCAGCCGGGTCCTGGGGATCGGACTGGTGTCCCCCGGCCCGCTCGGTGCCAGCACCGGGATGGCCCTCGCCCCGCCCGCGATGCGCCAGTGGGAGGACTATCCCGTCGACCGCGAGCTCTCCGCGGCGACCGACCTGCCGGTGGTGCTGGACAACGACGCCACGGCAGCGGCGCTCGGCGAGCACTGGTCGGGCGGCATGGGCAGTTCCTCCACTTCCGCGGCGCTCTACATGGGCACCGGTATCGGGGCGGGCATCGTGATCGGCGGCATCACCTACCGCGGCACGAGCGGCAACGCCGGCGAGATCGGGCACACCTGCGTCGACGTCATGGGTCCCGAGTGCTGGTGCGGGGCGCGCGGGTGCGTCGAGGCGCTGGCCGGCCCCGGCGCCGTGGTCGCCGCGGCACGCGCCGACCAGGCACTGGCCCGCCTCGTCGGCACCAGCCGGTCCCACCACTCCCTGGCAGCGGACTTCGCGGCGGTGAGCCGCGCCGCCCGGCGAGGCGAGCCGCAGGCCACCGCGATCCTCGAACGCTCCGCGCGGTACGTCGCGGTCGCCGCCCGCACCCTGGCCAACGTGATGGACGTGGACTTCCTCGTCCTCACCGGACCGAGCTTCGCCATCGCCGGATCGATCTACCTGCCGATCGTGCGCGAGGAGCTCGACCGGGGCTTCTTCGCCCGCGGCGTGCACGAGGTCGACGTGCGGCTTTCCCACACGGCGGCGACAGCGCCCGCGATCGGCGCTGCCGCCATGGTGCTGCAGTCCGAACTCGTACCCCTGCACGCGGCCCAGCGGCTGCCGGAGAACCTCACCGGTGACGAACCGGCGCTCGTCTCCCCGCCCAGCGCGTGATCCGGTTACCGCACAACGAGTTCGTCCCACCTGCCCGCGTTCCTCACGGAGAGGCGAAGCTCGCGTGCGGCGGCTGGTTGTAGGCGGTGTTCTGCCATGCGACCGCGACGCGGTACTGCCGGTCCTGCATCAGGGACACGCGCCTGATGCTCGTCGGCTCCGTGGTGGAATAGATGCGCAGCTTCGTGTTGTCCGACGTCCGCCAGATGACTTCCTCGCGCCAGTCACCGAGAATGTCCGCCGAAAGCGCCGGAGTGGACTTGGTCCCGTTGTTCGAGGAGACACCTGAACCGGTGAGCAGACGGGTGTCGCCGGAGGTGCCGTACTTGTCGATCGTCGTGCCGTTCAACAGCTCCCGCTGAGCGTCTCCGTCCCACCAGATCACGAAGTTGGCCGAGCCCGGCTTGCGGCTCGCCACCTGTGCGCCCGTGGTGGCGCTGCGCAGTCCGCCGACGGCACTCGACCACACCTCCGCGCCGGGGTTGCCCGCCCACACGTCCGCGGCCACACCGCGGCCGTTGTCGCAGTTGCAGGCAGCCGCCTGCCTGATGACCGCGCCGGTGCGCGCGTCGTGCAGATCCTCCGCGGGCTGGTTGCCGGACTCGTGCGGCATGTAGACCTCCAGACCCTGCCTGCTCGGCACGAAGTCACCGACGTGCAGCGCGTCACCGTGGCCGAAACCGGTCCGGTACAGAAGAGATCCGTTGTCGTCGATCGTCGCGGCGCCGTAGATGATCTCGTCCCGGCCGTCGGCGTCGACGTCCGCCACGGACAGGCTGTGCGCACCCTGTCCGTAGGCGCCGCCACCACCCGTTCCCGAGTCGTAGGTCCACCTGCGCGTCAAAGCGCCGTTGCGGAAGTCCCACGCGACGACGACCGCACGGGTGTAATAGCCGCGAGCCATGATGATGCTCGGCCGCGAACCGTCCACATAGGCCGTTCCAGCGAGGAACCGGTCCACCCGGTTGCCGTAGCTGTCGCCCCACGACGACACCGTGCCGCGGGCGGGGACGTAGTTCTCGGTGTCGAGAACAGCGCCGTCGGTGCCGCGGAAGACGGTCAGGTACTCCGGCCCCGCCAGGACGTAGCCGCTCGAGTTGCGGTGATCAGCACTCGCGTTGCCGATCGTCTGACCCGTACCCGACCGGGTGCCGTCGGCGGTCTTCACCGCCACCTCGGCCCTGCCGTCCCCGTCGTAGTCGAAGACCTGGAACTGGGTGTAGTGCGCGCCCGCCCGGATGTTGCGGCCGAGGTCGATGCGCCACAACCGGGTGCCGTTGAGCTTGTAGGCGTCGAGGTGGACGTTGCCGGTGTATCCGGCCTGCGAGTTGTCCTTGGCGTTGCTGGGATCCCACTTGAGAACGATCTCCCAGGTGCCGTCGCCGTCCAGGTCACCGACGGAGGCGTCGTTCGCCTGGTAGCTGTACGACTCACCACTCGGCGTGGTGCCGCCCGGCGGGATCTGCAGTGGAACGTCCTGGCTCGTCGCCAGCGTGCCGACCTCGTCCGCCAGTGCCGACTCGACGCCGGCGACCACCGGCCGCACCGAATACCTCGCCCCCGCGGGAGCCCCGGCGTCGAGGAAGCTCGTCGCCGCGGAAATGGGCGTGCTGTTCACCTTCCCGCCGTCGCGGTAGACGTTGAACGCCACATCTGCCGCGTCCGTCGCCAGCAACCGCCACGACACGAAGTTGCCGTTTCCGGTGGCCGTCCGGATGCTTGTCAGGCCACGATCCAGCCGTTCGCTCTGAGCCAGGGACTGCCCGCTTTTGCTCACCGGTGCGGAGACCGCCGTCCCGGTGGCGGCGGTGAGGGCGGCGGCCGTCAGCACCATCGCCAGCACAGGGGTGACACAGATCCGCGCCGATCTGTTGAACCGTTTCATTTCTACCGTCCAGTCAGGGAACCGTCCAGGGATTGAGAAGGCAACGGGAAAGCGCTTTCCGAGAATGAAGGTAGAGGAGCGGTCAAGGCCGGTCAACATTGCGATCGGCCGACGACACGGCATTCGACTTCAACCGCGGTCGCAATTCGACCTGGTTCGACTTCGCATTCGACGAGCGAATTCGACGGTTCGACCCGTGCCCGCTTTGTGCAGGCAGTCCACCAGTTCCGCCCCGCGACTGTCCTTTCAGGCCAGTGGCGCCGACACGGTGAACGACGCGTCGCCCGCGAACGCCGCATCCGAGGTGCGCCAGTCGACCCGCACCTCGAAGTTGTGGTGACGCAGGTAGCGACCCGGATGGGAGTACGACTCGAACGACGTGCTCGTACCACCGGCCAAGCCGGCGCGGCCGCAGAACGTGGCGTCGCGCGCGAACACCGAGTCACCGGAGTTGGTGTCCAGCCGGACGCGGAACGCGTAGTGCCGCAGGTAGCGGTCCGGGAAGTTCACCGAGCGGAACGAGTAGCAGTTGCCGTTCGCGAGTCCCGGCACGATGGTGAACGTCGCGTCCTGGCGAGCGGTGACGCTGCTGGAGGAGCTCACCGGCTCGATGTAGGCCAGGTTGTCGCGGTGGCGGACGAAGCGGTCGGGAACGCTGATCGAGCGCAGGGAACGGTTGCCGGTCGGCACCGCGGTGTTGTCGCCCGCGTCCTCCCGCAGCACCGTGAAGTGACGTGCCACACCGGACAGACCGGGCAGTTCGACCTTGGCGCCGAAGGAGTTCAGGTTCGCGCTGTCGGCGTAGAAGTAGCGCCGCTGACCGTATTGGTCGAAGTAGATCCGCCAGCGGCCGTCCGGCAGCCGCACCAGCGCCGGGCCCTCCAGGCCGGAGCCCCAGCCCGCCCAGTTGCCCGTTCCGGTGAACGTCCAGGGGCCGTTCAACGAGGTGGCGGTCGCGTGCTCGATGTACTTCGTGGACTCGTTCTTGAGGAAGTTGTGATAGGTGCCACCGACCTTGACCACGAAGCTGTCGATGAAGTTGGCCGGGATGCCGAGCGCCACCGGGCTGGTCCACGCCGACAGGTCCGAGTTCGTGGCAGTGATCCGATACGGGCGGAACTGTCCCGCCGTGCCTGTCGTCGACGCCGAGAAGATCACGTGCACGCTGCCGTCGGAGTCCTTGAACCACTCCGGCGCCCACGTGCTACCGGTCGCCCCGTTGAGGCCCACCTTGACGTTGCGCAAGAACGTCCAGGAGACGTAGTCGGCGCTGCGGGCGAAACCGATCGTGTCGCCTGTCCAGTTCGTCGTGTAGACGATGTAGTAGTAGCCATCGGTGTGCCGGAGCACGCTGGGATCGCGGATCAGGCCTGACGGTGGCGTGTAGGCGTTGGCCCTGACCTGCGTGAAGCTGGTCGCGTTCGCCGAGTCGTAGACGTACATGTTCGACTCGCTGCTGTTGGTGAACGCCGTCATCAGGTAGTGCGGCACAGGGCCGACGGCCGAAGCCACCGACGGGGCGAGGACGCTCGCGACGACGGCGAGGGTGATCGTGGCAGCGATCAGCACGGACTTTCGCGCGAAACGAGCGGCGCGCGGCAGGGACGAGCGCATGGACCGGCTCCTTGCAACGTTGAGAGGCACCGGATAGTGAGCGCTAACACTATGTGGCATGACTGACCGCGTGGCAATGGCCTTCTGTCCAGACACGCCAACGCAGACTGGCCAGATGCAGAATCCCCGCGTGTCGCGTTAGCGATAACACCAACTAGCGCCGGAGCCGTTCCGCGGCGAGCCTGCCGGAGATGAGCACCGGAGGGATTCCGACACCGGGCGTGGTGCCGCTGCCGGCGAGCACGACGTTGCCGTCGCGGAACGGCAGGTTGTTCGGCCGGAACGGGCCTGTCTGCGCGAAGGTGTGCGCGGCGGAGAACGGCGTGCCGGCGGCCTGGCCGTCGCGTGCCCAGTCATCCGGTGTCACCACGGCGAGCGGCTCGGCGTCGACGACGAGCTTGCGGGCGGACATCTCCTCGACGAGCTGCTCGGCGTACCCGCGTGCCCTTGCGTCCCAGCGGATCGGAGCGCTGTCCAGGTTCGGGCAGGGCGCCAGCAGGTACTGCAGGTGCTTTCCCTCGGGGGCGAGTGCGGGGTCGGTCAGCGTCGGCGTGGTCAGCAACAACGAGGGGTCGCTCATCAGCTTCCCCTGACGAATGATCTCGTCGAACGTGCCGTTCCACTTGTCGCCGAAGGAGATCGTGTGGTGTGCGAGGTCGTCCACCACGCGGCGAGCGCTCAGGTGCACGACGACGGCGGACGGCGACCAGCGCAGCGGCCTGATCCGGCGCGGCTCGCCGCGCAGCAGACGGGTGCTCTGCGCGGGCCCGGTGGCGAGAACGACCGCATCGCAAGGAAATCGGGCGTCGGGTGTGCGCAGGGCGGTCACCCGGTGTCCCGCACGTTCGAGCTCCTCGACTTCGACGCCGTAGTGGAACCGAACCCCTGCGTCGGAAGCAGCGTCGGCCAGTGCCTGTGGCACGGCGCGCATGCCTCCGCGCGGAAACCACACGCCGGCCACGGTGTCCATGTAGGCGATGACGGCGTAGGCCGCGAGGGCGTCTCGCGGTGCGACGCCGGCGTAGAGCGACTGGAAGGTGAAGACCCGCCGAAGCCGTTCGTCGTGCAGGAACTTCCCCACGGCGCGGGCGAGTGAGCCGAAGCCGCCGAGCCGGGTGAGCCGCACCAGATCAGGTCCCACCAGGTCGAACGGCGAGTCGAAGCTCGCACCGATGAACCTGTCGCGTTCGACCTCGTAAAGCTTGGTGAGCCAGGTCCGCAGGTCGCGGTACCCCTGCGCCTCCCGGCCGCCCGCGAACTCGTGCACCGCCTGCTCCATGCGGTTCGCGTCGGTGTGCACGTCCAGCGCCGTGCCGTCGGCGAACGTCGCACGATAGGCGGGATGCAGCGGCAGCAGTTCGAGGTAGTTCTCTCGCCGTCGGCCGACAGCGGCGAACGCGTCGTCGAGCAGTTCCGGCATGGTGAGCACGGTCGGACCCGTGTCGATCCGGTGGCCACCGATGTCCAGACGGCCCGCGAGCCCACCAGGGTGTGCGTTCCGTTCGAGGACGGTGACTTCGTGCCCCGCGCCGCGCAGGTGCAGGGCAGCCGACAGCCCGGCGAGCCCCGCCCCGACCACGACCACGCGGTCCGTGCGGCCTTTCACCACGTGCACCACTGCGATCTCCTTGGTCAGGTCGTTCTCGTGACGGCACGGCCGGCGAGGCGCATCAATTCCTGGCGTGCCCCGTCGTCGATCTCGGCTCGCTTCAGGGCGGCCAGCCCGGAGCCGGCCAGCGCCTCGATGTGCTCCTCCACCGCGGTGACCGCTCCCAGCTCCACCAGCAGCGCACTCACCTCGCCGACGGCCTGTTCGCTGATGCTCCCGCTCTCCAGGCATCGGCGAAGCAGCCTCTGCGCCGAGGTCCTGCCTTGCGCGCGCGACAGCCCGATCGCCATCAACGTCGTCCGCTTGCCCTCCCGCAGGTCCTCCCCCACCGGCTTTCCCGTGACCGAGGAGTCGCCGAACACACCGATCAGGTCGTCCCGCAGCTGGAAGGCCACGCCGATGTCGTGTCCGTACGCGCGCAAGCACTCCACGACGTCGTCATCAGCACCCGCGAGAGCGGCCCCGAGGTGCAGCGGCCGTTCCACGGTGTAGGCGGCGGTCTTCAGCGCGGCCACCCGAACGGCGTGTTCCAGGGACTCCTCGCGCCGGGCGACGGCGAGCAGGTCGAGGTGCTGTCCCGCGATCATCTCCGTCCGCATCGCCTGCCACGGCTGCCAGGCACGGCTCAGCGCGTCGGCGGGCAGGCCGGCCGTCACGAGAGCGTCGTCCGCCCAGGCCAGCGCCAGGTCGCCGACCAGGATCGCCGCGGAGTCGCCGTACTGGCGGGCGCTGGCCGCCCAGCGTTCGCGCCGATGCCGCGCCGCGAACGACTCGTGCACGGAGGGCCTGCCGCGCCTGGTCGTCGAGCGGTCCATCACGTCGTCGTGCACCAGCGCGCAGCATTGCAGCAGTTCCAACGCCACCATGGCCCGCACCACGGCGTCCGCACGCGGTGCGCCGCCCGCCGCACGCCATCCCCACCACGCGAAGGTGGGCCGGATCCTCTTGCCACCGGCCAGAATCAGCCGGGACAGCTCCGCGGTGAGCTCTGGCGCCAGATCCTGTCTGGCTCGCACGAAGTCGTGCAACGCCTCGTCGAGGAGGACGCGGAAGTCGTCCACCTGCGACGTGCCAGCGTGCACGCTGGTCAACAGCGACATCGGCGTTCCCTCGGGAGTTCGGTCGGAGTTCGGTGATTCGAGCTAAGCAGCGCGCCGAGGGGTCTGCATGATGAGCGCCGCCGTTGTGCGAAGGGCAACTCGCCGACTTAGCGTGGAGGAATCTTCTCCGCGAAAGGACGCTCATGTCGGCTGAGCGCGAACTGGACGCCGCGGGCGTCACCGCACCGGCGCTGCGCGACGCGTATCGGCGCTGCCGTGCGCTCAACGCCCAGCACGGCCGCACCTACTACCTGGCGACGAAACTGCTCAGCGCGGAGCAACGTCCTGCCGTGCACGCGCTCTACGGGTTCGCCCGATGGGTGGACGACGTGGTCGACAACATCCACAGTGGACCGGACGACAAGGCCGCGGCTTTGGAAGCTGCCGACACCCGCCTTCAGGCAGCCCTGGAAAGCGGTACGTCCGATGAGCCCGTGCTGGCGGCGTTGATCGACACCGTGCACCGCTACGACATCCCGGTCCGGCACTTCCACGACTTCATGGCTTCGATGCGGATGGACCTCACCGTCACCGACTACCCCACCTACGCCGATCTTGGACGGTACGTGCACGGATCCGCCGCCGTCATCGGCCTGCAGATGCTGCCGGTGCTCGGGACCAGCGTGCCCAGGGAGGACGCCGAGCCCGCCGCCGCCGCGCTCGGGATCGCCTTCCAGCTCACCAACTTCATCCGCGACGTCGGGGAGGACCTCGACCGCGGCCGGGTGTACCTGCCCGCGGACGAGCTGGCCGAGTTCGGCGTCGACCGCGAACGCCTGCTGCACGCGCGGGCAGCGGGGCGCGCCGACCAGCAGGTCAGGGCCGCCCTGCGGGATCAGGTGCGGCGGGCCCGCGAGGTGTACACGCGTGCGTTGCCCGGCATCGGAATGCTGGCGCCGAGATCACGCCCGTGCGTGTCGACCGCGTATCGGCTGTACGGACGCATTCTCGATCTCGTGGAGAACGCGGACTACGACGTGCTGTCGCGCCGTGTCGTCGTGTCCAACGGAAGGCGGCTTGCCGTGGCGCTACCGGCGTTGGCGAGGGCGGTGTTCGCCCGTGCGGCGTGAGAAGGGGACTCCGATGAGCGACCGGATTCCGTTGCGGATCTATTCGAGCCCGCCGTGGCGGGCACAACGGCCGACGTGGCAGGACGCGAAGCCGGCCCTGATCGAGGCGGCGCTCAAGCGCGCCGTCGCCCGGCCGTCCGGCAACTGGTTCGTGGCAGGGGCGAGCAGTGACGTCGTCAAGGGGAAGCCGTGCGGTCGCACCATCGCGGGTCACGAGGTCGTGCTCTGGCGCGGACCGCACGGCGTGCTGATGGCGGGGTCGGGCTCGTGCCCGCACCTGGGCGCGCTTCTGTGCGACGGCGCTGTCGCCGAGGGCAAGCTGATCTGCCGCTGGCACGGACTCGCGCTCGACGGCACGCGGTTCGGCGCGTGGACGCCCTACCCCGCGCACGACGACGGCGTGCTGGTGTGGGTCCGGCTGGACCACGCGGGCGGTGAGGAACCGCTGCCCGCGCCGGTGCTGCCCGAACGCCCGCCGCCGGGTTCGATCGACGCGGTGGCCACGCTCATCGGCCGCTGCGACCCCGAGGACGTCGTCGCCAACCGGCTCGATCCCTGGCACGGCGCGTGGTTCCACCCGTACTCGTTCGCCAACCTGCACGTCCTGGAAACCCCGACCGAGGCGCAGGACCGGTTCCTGGTCGAGGTCACCTTCCGCCTCGCCGGCCGCGTCGGCGTGCCGGTCGTCGCCGCGTTCACCTGCCCGGAACCGCGAACCGTGGTGATGCACATCGTCGAGGGCGAGGGCGAGGGCAGCGTGGTCGAAACGCACGCGACCCCGATCCGCGACGGCCGCACCGCCGTGGTGGAGGCGACCATCGCGCACTCCGGCCGCCGCGGCTTCGCCCTGGCCAGGCCCGCCGCAGGGGTGTTGCGGCCGGTCATGCGGTGGGCAGCGGCACGGTTGTGGCGCGACGACCTCGCCTACGCCGAACGCCGGTACGCACTGCGCCAGGCGGGCCGTTTCCCAGACTGACCACGTCGAGTTGAAACGTTTCTGAGTCGATTCTAGGATGGCGGCATCATCCGCGTCGACCCAGCAGAGGACGTGCGTCATGCCAGAACTGTCCCGTCTGCCTCAGCCGGTCACGGAGTCGTGGGACTGGCAGCTGTCCGGTCTGTGCCGCGGCATGGACAGCGCCTACTTCTTCCACCGGCCCAACGAGCGCGGCGCAGCCCGTGAGCAGCGCGAAGCCGCCGCCAAGGCCATTTGCCAACGGTGCCCGGTCATGCAAAAGTGCCGATCACACGCGCTGGAGGTGCACGAGACCTTCGGCATCTGGGGAGGGCTCGGTGAGAGCGAGTTGAGAGCGATCCTCGCGGGGCGCACGCCCAAACCATGATCTATGCGCCACGTGCGGTAGCGGCGATGCTCGGGATCGCCCCCACCACGCTGAGAACGTGGGACCAGCGCTACGGCCTGGGTCCCTCCGGCCGCACCGAAGGTGGGCATCGCCGCTACCAGGAGGCGGATGTCGAAGTGCTGCGCCGCATGGTGATGTGGACCGGACAGGGAGTGGCTCCCGCCTCCGCCGCCGTCCTGGCTCGGCAGGAACCGGTGGCGAGACCGGACGCTCAGCGCGCGGCGATCAGCGACGAGACGGCGCGTTCAGCGCGACGGGGATTCCTCACCGCGGCGAAACGCCTCGACGAGTCGCTCATGCTCGAACTCGCCGCCGGGCTCATCGCCGAGCACGGCGTCGTCTCGGCCTGGGAGTCGGTGTTCGTTCCGTGCCTGGTGGAACTGGGCCACCTGGTCGCCGAGAGCGGCCGGGGTGTGGACGTCGAGCACGTGGCGAGCGCGAGCCTGCAGAGCGCCTTGCGTGCGGTTCCGCGCCCGAGCAGGCCCGGTGTGCTGTCCGCGTTGCTGTCCTGTGCGCCGGACGAACAGCACGTGCTCGCGCTGGAGGCACTGGGCGGCGCACTGTCCGAACAGGACTGCTCCTGGCGGGCCCTCGGCGCGCGAGTGCCGGCGGAGGCGTTGTGCGACGCCGTGCACCGGCTGCGCCCCACCGTCGTGCTGATCTGGGCACATCGCGCGGATCTCGCCCAGCAGGTGCCGCTGGACGAACTCGGCGCGAGGTCCAGCGCGCTGCTCGCTGTCGCGGGACCCGGCTGGGCCGGACTGTCGTTGCCACCGCTCGTGCGCCGGCCGGGCACCCTGACCGAAGCGCTCGGGCTGGTGCTGGATCGCGTGCGGCACTAGAACATCACAGCGTCCTCCAGCGACGGGCCACCGAGCGCAGCAACGGCACGCGACCTTCGACCGGCACGGTCCACAGGTCGGTGCCCGCCACGCCCCAGCGTTGCAGCAGGTGGTTGGCGGCCGCGAAACCCGTGGTGGCAGCGCGTTCCATGAGCGCGACCGGCAGGTCGATGCGCACCAGGTCTCCGGCGACCACCAGGAAGTCGTCCGGTGTCACCACGGCCGGCCTGCGCGTGTATCCGCGCGCCGGGAACAACGGGCAGTCCTCACGCAGCTCATGTCGTTCGTCGACCACGGCGGCCCGCTTGGTCTCCGGGTAGACCTCGGTGAGCTGCTCCCAGAGCCGGGTGCGCGCCGAACCTTCGTCCACATCGGACGGCAGCGCGTACCCGTGCAGCTCCACCACGGCGCCACCGGTGCGCGCGGCCCACGCCCGTGCCTCGTGCTCGTAGTGGTTCAGCACGCTGATGTTGTCGAGCAGATCATGTCCGCTGGTGCCGAGAAACCCGGGCCGGTCCGGATCCACCGGGGTGTCCAGCCAGTACCTCGACACGAGGAACCGGGGTGCGGTGCGCAGCTCGCCGACCTGCTCGCGCCACGCCGCGTCCCCGAGCGCGGGTGAGGCACCGACCACGGTGCGCAAGCCGGGCACGTCCGCAGCGAGCACCACGGCGTCCGCTTCGATCGAACCGTCGCCGATGGTGACCGAGAAGCGCTTGTGCTCGCCCGGTTGTACGGACCGGACTTCGACTCCTGTGCACACGGTCGCGCCGAGAGATGCGAGGTGGCGCCCCAGCGGCTCCCACAGGCCGTGCGGGAACGGGTCCGCCGCGACGTCGAACAGCAGGCCCTCGCCGGAGCCGAGGAAGTAGATGTGGAACATCACCGCGAGCTCGGCGGCCGACATCCGGGTGGGATGCACGAAGAAGCTGCGGGAGAACACTTCGAAGGCGAGTGCGTGCGCCGCCTCGGGAAAGCGGATCTGTTCGAGGTAGGACGCGGCGTCGATGCCGTCGAGCTCCTCGTACACCCGCGGCACGGACACGTCGAGCAGCGACAGTGCGGCGCGTGCGTTGACCTGGGGCAGATCGCGCCAGCGGAACGTGGGGCTGCTGCGCAGGAACGCGAGCGCGTTCCACGGCACCGCCGTCGGCAGCCCGGCGAATCCGTCCCGGTGGCCGGAGGCGTGTTGCAGCGGGTAGTCCGGCAGCCCGACCAGAGCACGTCCAGCGGGGTCGACGCGCTTCAGCAACGCTCTCAGGTTGTAGTACTGACGGAAGAAGGCGTGAAACCCGCGCGTCATTGTGACTTCGCTGCCGTCGGCAAGCCTGGTGCTCCAGCCGCCGACCCGGCCACCCAGGTAGTTCTCCCGTTCGCAGAGCACGACCCTGGCCCCGCGCTCGGCGAGCAGCGTCGCCGCGGAGAGCCCCGCGATGCCACCACCCACCACGACGACCGCGGGCGCTTCTCCCTCGAACTGCGCGCGCCCGACCGGCGCGGGAACGCGCACCGCCCTGCGATCCCTCACCGCTGCTCCTGCTCTGGCACGTGGCCGGCGAAGGTGTGCACCACGCCGAGCTGAAGGCCCGGCACCGGAGCACTGCGCACCCCGGTGAAACCGTTACGCCGCAACCGGTCTCGCAACGCGGTCGCACCGTCGAAGTTCATCACGCTGCGCCAGAGATAGGTGTAGAGCGAGCGGTCGCCCGTGACCAACCACCCCACCGGCACGATGAACCCGCACAGCATCGTCCACAGTGCCGTGCTCACCAGCGAATCCCGCACCGAGTACTCGTGCAGCACCAACGGCGCACCGGGTTTCAGCAGCTCGCGAACACGCCGCAACGTGGCGTCCGGCTCGGGCAGGTTGCGCACCAGGTAGGCGGCGAACACCGCGTCGAACTGCCCCTCGTCCACGTCCTCGGCGCGGCTGTGCACGAACCTCACCGTGCTCGGCCAGCGTTTTTCGCGTGCTCGCGCGAGCATGCCCTCCGACGCGTCCACGGCCACGATCTCCACTCCGGGCGCGGCCGCGACCAACGCCGCGGTGGACGCGCCGGTGCCGCAACCGAGGTCCAGCACCCGCATGCCGGGACGCAGGCCCAGCGCTCGAGCCGAACGGCGCAGTGCCTCGTGGTAGCCGGGATTGAGCCCGACGAGGAAGTCGTAACCACGAGCGGCGCGGTCGAACTTCCGCGGTACCTCAAGCTTGTTCACGTGCCAGCCTTCCCCGCTCCCACAACAACAACACAGCGGTGACCATGGCGAACCCGTAGAGGAAGTCCTCCACCGGAATGTCCCACGGCACCCTCAAGCCGCTGATGGCCCAGTCCGCGTACAGCACCACCGGCGCGTCGAGTTTCGTCAGCCACCCGTCCACCGGAACCTGGAACGCGAGCACGATGACCATCGTGATCCAGTAGGCGGGCCGCTTGAACAACCCTGTGCGCAGCACACACAGCTCAAGCAGCAGCACCACGACAACCGCCGCCATCGCGGCGAACAGGTACTCCTCAACCATCGCGCAACCAACGTTCCGAACGTCCGCGCACGGCCTCGTACGTCAGCACCGCGCAGATCGGGATGGCGACGAAGAACAGGACTTCCTCTATCGGCAGCACCCCGCCGATCAGCACGCCCGTCGTGGCTTCGGGGTGGAAGCTCCAGTGGCCGCGCAGAATCGCGATGACGTCCCAGACCGCGAGCACGAGCAGCACGGGAGCGATGGCACGCGCCAGCTCCGAGCCGCGCCGGTAGACGCCGCGTCCCATCCATTCCAGTGGCACCGTGATGAGCACGCACACGCCCAGCACCACGAGGTATTCGTACTGGCTCCGCATCACCAACCTCCCGCAACGACCGTATGGGCGCTGCGGCGGGTCTGCACAACGGCGGGGCGACGGGTCAGGCTTCCGCCTCCTTGGAGATCGCGTAGTAAGCGTCAACGGTGTCACCGTCTATACCCACATAGGCGTCGATCCACGCGGCAGCGGCGCGTACCAGCACCAGCAACACGTCGAATCCCTCTTCATCCGCCAACAGCCTCAGCACGGACGCAACGCGACGTTGGTCATCACATGCCAGAGCGCTCAGGACGTCCGAAGCCACTTCGACAGCGTGCGCGGGAGCCTCGTCTCCAGGCCTGGAGAGGAAGGCGACCGGGATCTTCGTGGACGGGTCGAGTGAACCGCGGGGAACACCCCTCAGCAGGATGGACGCGCAGGTGTCGACGACCACCGTCCTGGACCGCTCGTCCGACGCCAGGATCTGCACGGCTTCGCCGGCCCAGACGTGATCGCGCCGGTTCAGCGCGCCCACGGCAGCCAGCGTCAGACCTCTGGCTTGCGCGTCGTCGATTCCGCTCATCGACGGTCTACCTCCTCCACGTGCGTCGCACACCGGAAACATCGTCGAGCGGCCGGAGGAGACCTGCATGACGGCTGACCGACATTTCACCCGTCTGCCGGATTTTCAAACCTGGAGCCGGCTCCGCGTCACCTGCGCGGACGGACGAACTGACCGGCGTCGAACAATCGACGAAATTCGACTTCCAGCTGGTCGAACAACAATTCGACTGTTCACAATTCTGAACGGGCGAGTGCGATTCTTCGCCGACGTTGCACCTTTTCAACGGCGTGCGTAGCGTGCGCAAAGCACTCCCCAAAACGGCGATGAAGAATTGATCCGCAATGATGACCGGGACGGAGATGGGCCATGCGAGTGAAACTTCTTGTCGCATTAAGCGCAGCGGCACTTCTGACAACGCCGACGCTCCCGGCAGCCGGAGAAGACTTCCGGGTGCTGTACGTGGCGACCAACGGCGACGACAACAACGGGGGCACCTCGGCCGCCCCGCTGAAGACGATCCAGAAAGCCGTCGACCTGGCCCAGGCAGGTGACACCGTCTCGATCCGCGGCGGCACCTACGCGCCGAGCACCACCATCAAGCTGCTCAAGGACGGCACTTCGGCCCGCCCCATCACCATTCGCAACCACGACGGTGAGCGGGTGGTCGTCGACGGCGAGAACATGCCGTACACACCCGGAGCTGTGGGATCGTCGATCCCGCGCGCCGACCGTGGCGCCATCCACATCGAAGGCGATCACTGGCGACTCATCGGCCTGGAGATCGTCCACGGCCCGTACGGCGTGTTCGGCGTGGACACGAACAACAACATCTTCGAGCTACTGGTGACCAGGGACAACTACGAGTCGGGACTGCACATCCAGGGTTCGTCGAGCAACAACCTGATTGTCAACCTCGACGCCTACGGCAATCGCGATCCACGCAAGAACGGTGAAAGTGCGGACGGCCTCGCCATCAAGGAAGGTTCCGGCACAGGCAACGTCGTGCGCGGCGCACGCCTGTGGAACAACTCCGACGACGGCCTCGACTACTGGATGTTCTCTTCGTCGATCCTCACGGAGAACACCCTGGCGTGGGGCAACGGGTTCAACCGCTGGAACCTGCCGGGATTCACCGGTGACGGCAACGGGCTCAAACTCGGCGGCAACGGCGTCGCGGCCGGCCACACCGTGCGCAACAGCATGACGTGGGACAACGCGGCCGGCGGCTTCGTGGACAACAACAACCCCGGTCAGCACCGGATCGAACGCAGCACCGCCTGGGACAACCCGAAGACCGGGTTCGCCTTCAACCGGTCCGCCGGCACGCTGAACGGGAACCTGTCGGTCGCGAACGGAACAGACGTGTCGCTGGGCTCGAACTCCACCGGCACGGGCAACTCGTGGAACATCGGCGGCTCGTGGCCGTTGGCGAGCACGGACGCCGGCACGATCACCGGCCAGAGGAACGCCGACGGTGCCATCCCGTCGTCTACTTTCCTGCGTCCGAAGAACGGCGCGAACGTGGGCGCCAGGTTCTGACGGCGGGGAAACAACCGAGGGGGACACACGTGTCAGCAGACACCATGAAAGGCCCGAGCAACCACGGCGAGCTGCTGGCTTTGCGGGCCGGACGGGATGCGGCCACCTCGCACGAGGTCGTCGAGACATCTCAACGGCAGGTGCCGGTGCGCGTCTTCTCTCCCGCCGTGACACCGCGTGGCGTCCACCTGGACATCCACGGCGGCGGCTTCTACCTGGGCCCGACGCTGCGGGAGAACGTGCGCAACCAGCAGCTCGCGGAGGCGCTGGGCGTCGTCGTGGTGAGCGTCGACTACCGGATCGCGCCGGAGGATCCCTGGCCGGCAGCGCCCGACGACTGCGAAACGGCGGCGTTGTGGCTGATCGAGCACTCCGGAGCGAGGTTCGGCACGGCCCGGCTGACCATCGGCGGGTTCTCGGCCGGATCCACCCTCGCCGTCACAACGCTCCTGCGGCTGCGTGATCGCGGGCTGGCCGGTCGGTTCGCCGGGGCCGCGCTGCAGTTCGGCACGTACGACCTGAGTGGACTGACGCCCGCGGGCCGGCTGATCGCCGACGAGTACTTCATCGAGGCCTACGCCGGCCACGTGCCGGATCGGACCATTCCCGACATCTCCCCCGTGTACGGCGACCTGCGCGGCCTGCCTCCGCTCCTGATGGTCGTCGGAACCGCCGATGTCCTGGTGGAGGACAACAAGGCCATGGCGGCGCGCGTGTCGGCGGCCGGTGGTGAGGTCGACCTGCGGACCTACGCCGAGGCGCCGCACGCCTTCACAAACCGGGACACGGACGTGGCCAGGGCAGCACGCCACGACATCGAGCGGTGGCTCGCCGCCCGCCTGGACTTCGCCTCGGAACGAGAGGTGGCTGGATGAAGCTGGGCGATGTCACGCGGACCGCCCTGGCCTGTGTCCGCGTGGCATCCGCACGCTCGTGCCCGGTCGTTTCGCTGGTCGCGTCGAAGAGACAGCGCTGATCTGTATCTCCGCCGTCCGTTCCGACTCCGTGTCATAGGCTGGTTTGACGGCGCTGACGGGAGGTTCGGTGGGATCGGCGGTCGAAATCGCCCTGCTCGGAGAGGTGAGCGCGCGGGTCGGCGGCCATGGCGTCGAACTGGGCCCCGCGCGGCAGCGGTGCGTGCTCGCGGCGTTGGCGGTCGACGTCAACCGGGCCGTGTCGGTGGCGCAGCTGACCGAACGCATCTGGGGTGCTGATCCGCCGGCGCGATCGCGGGCGACGTTGCACAGTTACGTGTCCCGGTTGCGGCAGGCGCTCGCGGACACCGACATCGAGCTGGCCAGCCGGGCGGGTGGGTACGCGCTCGTCGTCGACGAGTCCGCTGTGGATCTCACGCGGTTCCGGCAGCTCCGCGACGACGCGCGGCAGCAGACCGATGACGAGGCCATCGCGCGGATCCTGTCCGAAGCGTCGAGCCTGTGGCGTGGTGAACCGCTGACCGGGGTCGGCGGTGAGTGGGCCGATCTCACCCGCGACCGGCTCGCGCTGGAACGTGACGCCGCCGAGCTGGATCTCGTCGACGCACGGCTGCGGCTCGGCCACGGTCCCGAGCTGCTCGCGACGATCTCGGCCCGCGCGTCCGCTCGACCGTTCGACGAACGCGTTGCGGCACAGCACATGCGGGCGCTCGCGCAGGCCGGCCGGAGCTCCGACGCGCTCGACCAGTTCCGCGTCGTCCGGGCCCGGCTCGTCGAGGAGCTGGGCGCCGAACCGGGTGTGGAGCTGCGCGAACTGCACGAAAAGCTCCTTCTGAGCGACCAGGAACCGGCCGCGGAGGTGCCCCGGCAGTTGCCGTCCGCGCCCATGCAGTTCGCCGGCCGCGAGGAAGACCTGGCCGAGCTGGACCACGCGATGCGCACGGACGGCGTCGCGGCGATCGCGGGCGCGGGCGGCATGGGCAAGACGTGGCTCGCGTTGCACTGGGCGCACCGCAACCTGCACCGCTTCCCGGACGGCCAGCTGTTCGTCGACCTGCGCGGTTTCAGCCCCGACGAGACGCCGATGGAACCGGACGTCGCCATCCGCGGGTTCCTGCACGCGCTCGGCCTCGACGCGAACCGCGTCCCATCCGACCGGCGCGCTCGCGCCGCGTTGTTCCGCACGCTGACCGCTCAACGGCGCATGCTCATGGTCATCGACAACGCCGTCGACGCCTCGCAGGTCGTCCCGATCCTGCCCGGCGGTGACACCTGCCGCGTGCTCGTGACCAGCCGCAACCGGCTGCAGGGCCTGGTCACCGGGCACGGCGCCCGCGCGGTCGGGCTGGACGTGCTCGCCGACGGCGACGCGAGCACGTTGCTGGCAGGCCGGATCGGCGCGACCAGGCTGAGCGCCGAACCACTCGCCGTGGCACGGCTGATCGACCTGTGCGGCGGGCTGCCGCTGGCGTTGAGCATCGTCGGCGCGCGCATTCTCACCGAACCGGAACTCTCGCTGGCCGCCATCGCCCAGCAGCTGGAAGAACTCGGCCTGGGCGCGCTCGACGCCGACCCGAGCGTCAGCGTGCCGGTCGTGCTCTCCTGGTCGTACCGCGCGTTGACCGACCGGCAGAAGGAACTGTTCGCCCTGCTGGGCAGCGCACCGGGTGAGGACATCGGCCTGCCGGCGGCGGCCAGCCTCGCCGGTCTGTCCACAGAGGACACACGGACGACGTTGCTGGCACTCGAACAGGCCTCGCTGGTCTCTATCGGCAGCGGGTTCCGCGCCCGGATGCACGACCTGGTCCGCGCCTACGCGGCGGAGCGGCCCGTCGACCGCGGCGAAGCGCTGCGACGGCTCGTCGACCACCACGCGCACACCGCGCACGCCAACGACCGGCTGATCGACCCGCACCGCCCGTTGATCGAACTCGGCAAGGCTGCCCCGAAGACCGTTGTCACACCCGCGGACGACAGGGCCGGCGCGCTGGCGTGGTTCGACGCGGAACGGGGCACGCGCCAGGCCGTCCAGCAGGCCGCCGCCTGGCGCGGCTGGAACGACAGGGTCGTGCTGCTGGCCAGGGTGTCGCACGCCTACCACCAGCTGCGCGGCCACCTCGACGACGAGCTGGCCATGTGGCAGACCGCCATCGACGCCGCCGACGATCCCGAGGACAGGGTCGTCGCGCACCGGATCATGGGCAGCAGCCTCGGCCAGGTGCACCGCTTCGACGAGGCACAGCACCACCTCGCCTCGTCGCTGGCGCTGGCCGAACAGGTCGGCGAACCGCTTCAACTGGCCGACGCGCACGGCACCCTCGCCTGGTTGTGGGCGAGCCGCTCGGAGTACGGCAAGGCCTTCGAGCACGCCAAAGCCGCGTTGCCGCACTACCAGAAGACCGGCAACCAGATGCTGATCGCGTTGGCACACAACAACATCGGCCATTGCGCCGGAGAGGTCGGCGACACCGACCAAGGCCGCGAACACGCCACGAACGCCCTCACCCTGCTGCACGAGCTGGGTGACCGGCAGGGCGAGGCCACCGCGGTCGACACGCTCGCCCGGATCGAGCACCAGGTGGGTGCCCACGCCAAGGCCATCGCCCTCTACGAGCACGCCATCGAGCTGTACCGGGCCGAGAACGACGACTACACCACCGCCAACGTGCTGACGAACCTCGGCCACCCGCACCTGGCTCTGGACCAGCGCGACCAGGCCGTCGAGGTCTGGGAGCAGGCGCTGGAGATGTTCGAGCAGCAGGGCCGCGAGGACGAGGCCGACCGCATGCGCAAGCAGCTCGCCGAGGTCCCCGGGGACTGAACGACCAGGGTTGTTCACGGGCGCGAACGAGGGCCCTGGCAGGCGAATCTTGCTCCATCAGCACAACGAGGAGCGAGGACATGGCCACCATCAGCCTGACCCAGCAGACCACCGCGACGCCCGAGCAGTTCGTCGCGGGACTCACCGACTTCGGTCCCGGCCGCGCGACGCTCTTCCCCAACAGCGCCGACGACGCGCTGGTGGTCCACGACCAGGGCGACGCGTTCGCCGACGTCACCGAGGGGTCCGGCGGCATCTGGGAGCGCCTGCACTACGACTGGTCCGACCTCAGTCACGTCGTGCTCAGGACCGTGGACTCCAACGTGTGGGGTGGACGTTCCGGGCACACCTACACCTTCTCGAAGCAGGCGGACGGGACGACCGTGGTGCGCGCGGAAGTGCTGCGGGAGGGCAAGAACTTCAAGGGACGGCTGCTCGGGCTCACGCTCGGCCTGTTCGGCCGGAAGGTCCTGGGCGGAGCGCTCGCCAAGACGGTGCGAGCGATCGAGACGAGGGTTCACAACGGTTAGGTAAGGGTGCCCTAGGTCCGACCGACCGGCGGAAGCTAACGTAACCCGTCGTGAGCATCGTGGTGGAGCAACGCGGGCTGGAGTCCGCACCGGCCGGAGCGAGTCCGCGGCAGCGGCGGCTGCTCGGGCTGGCGTGCCTGGTGGTGTTGCTCGCCACGGCGGCGGTGCTGTCGCTGGTCATCGGCGCGCGGTCGCTCAGCCCGGCCGAGGTGTGGCAGGGGTTGTTCGGCGATCCAGGCACCGACCAGCGACTCACCGAGATCACGCTCATCGTGCACACCCTGCGCATCCCGCGGACCGTGCTCGCGATCGTGGCGGGTGTCGCGCTCGGCGTCGCCGGGGCGTTGATCCAGGGCCACACCCGCAACCCCATCGCGGACACCGGGTTGCTCGGGGTCAACGCCGGGGCGTCGTTCACCGTGGTGCTCGCGGTCTACCTGTTCGGGCTGCAGAACCCCGTCCAGTACATGTGGTTCGCGTTCGTCGGCGCCGCGGCGGCAGGGGTGCTCGTGTTCGGGCTGTCGAGTCTCGGCCGGGGGTCGGGCAACCCGCTCACCCTCGCGCTGGCCGGGCAGGGTGTGACGATCTTCCTCGCCGCGATGACCTCCGCGGTGGCGCTGGCCGACAAGCAGTCGCTGGACGTGCTGCGGTTCTGGAACGCAGGCTCCGTGCAGGGCGTCGGGTTCGACGTCATCTGGGTCGCGACGGCGTTCATCGGCGTCGGTCTGGTGCTGGCGTTGCTCAACTCCCCCACGCTCAACCTGCTCAACCTCGGCGACGACGTGGCGCGCGGGCTCGGCGTGAACATCGCGGCGGGCAGGACCGTCGGCGTCGTCGCCGTCACGTTGCTGGCGGGCGCGGCGACGGCGGCGTGCGGGCCGATCGCGTTCCTGGGGCTGATGGTCGCGCACATCGCCAGGTGGATGACCGGCCCGGACTACCGCTGGATGGTGCCGTACGCCGGATTGCTCGGCGCGGTCGTGCTGCTCGGCGGCGACGTCCTGGGACGACTGGTCGTGCGGCCCGCCGAACTGCAGGCCGGCATCGTCATCGCCCTCATCGGCGCACCGTTCTTCGCGGCGCTGGTCTGGCTCGGAAAGTTCAGGCAGGCATGAGCACCCAGACGCATCCAGAACAGATGCACGCCGGTGTCCGCGTCGGCGGCTGGTCCTGGGTCTGGCGGCCGTGGATCGTGCTCGTCACAGTGATCCTGGCGGCGCTGACGTTCCTGATCTTCTGCGTGTCGATCGCGATCGGCGACTTCACCATCGACCTCGGCGCCGTGTTCCGGACGCTGATCGGGCAGGGCGAGCGGGTCGACGAGTTCGTGATCATGGACCTGCGGATGCCACGCGCGCTGGTCGGCCTGATCGCGGGCGCCGCGCTGGGGATCTCCGGCGCGCTCACGCAGTCGATCGCACGCAATCCGCTGGCGAGCCCGGACGTTCTCGGCATCACCGGCGGCGCCAGCGCGACCGCGGTGTTCCTCGTGACGGCCAGCGGCGGCGCGGCGATCACGAGCTCGATCGGCCTGCCGGCGGCCGCGCTCACCGGCGGACTGTTCACCGGACTGCTCGTCTACTTCCTGGCGTGGCGCAAGGGGATCGACGGTTTCCGGCTGATCCTCATCGGTGTCTCGGTCAGCGCGGTCATGCAGGCGCTCACGACGTGGCTGCTGGTACTGGCGGACATCCGGGACGTCGCCCGCGCGCAGGTGTGGCTGGTCGGCTCGCTCGACTCGCGGTCGTGGAGCCAGGTGTGGACGACGCTGTGGGTCACCATCGCGCTCGTCCTCGTGGTGCTGGTGATCTCCTTCCAGCTCCGGCCGATGCACTTCGGCGACGACGTGGCCGCCGGTCTCGGTGTCCGGTACGGCGCCGTGCGTGCCGTACTGCTGCTGTGCGGCGTTCTGCTGGCAGCTGTCGCGGTCTCGGCCGCGGGCCCGGTGCCGTTCGTCGCCCTGGTCGCGCCGCAGATCACCATGCGGCTGCTCAAGAGCCCGGTGCCACCGCTGCTCGCCTCCGGGATGTTCGGCGCGCTGTTGCTGATCGGCTCCGACCTCATCGCACGGCTGGTGCTGCCCAACGATCTGCCGGTCGGCATCGTCACCGCGATGATCGGCGGACCGTTCCTCGTCTACCTCCTGGTGCGCGCGAACGTGAAGCGCGCGGCCTGAAGTGGTTCAGGTGACCGGCAACGTGCCAGGTGACCAGCACGAGCCGCTCTTCACCAAGCACCGCGGGTTGTTGTACGCGGTCGCGTACCGGGTGCTCGGCAGCGTCACGGAAGCCGAGGACGTGGTGCAGGAGGCCTGGCTGCGGTGGACCCGCGTCGAACCGGCCACCGTCGTGGACCCCGAGGCCTTCCTGGTCCGGGTGACCATCCGGCTGGCGATCGACCACCTGCGCAGCGCCCGTGCGCGGCGTGAGTCCTACATCGGACCGTGGCTGCCTGAGCCCGTCCTCACCGGACCGGACGTCGCCGCCGACGCGGTCCTCGCCGACTCCGTCTCCACCGCGCTGCTGCTCGTCCTCGAGACGTTGTCTCCGTTGCAACGCGCGGTGTTCGTGCTGAACGAGGCGTTCGGGTACCCGTACGCCGAGATCGCGCGGCTCGTAGGACGTGAGGAGCCGGCGGTGCGGCAGCTCGCGCACCGGGCGAGGAAGGCGGTGGAGAGCCGCCGTCGCCGATATGACAGCAACCTCGTGACTCGGCAGCAGGTGACCGAGCGGTTCCTGGCCGCCTGTTCCGGCGGTGACATCACAGCGCTGATCGAGGTTCTGGCACCTGACGTGACCATGATCAGCGACGGCGGCGGCCTCACCGGTGCGCCGCGCAAGCCCGTCCACGGTGCGGACCTCGTCGCCCGCGCGATCGTCGTCCTGTCCCGGCAACAGCCGGCGGGCTCGACGGCCGAGGTGCTCCACCTCAACGGCGGCCCCGGTGTCGTCGTCCGCTGCGGCAGCACACCGGTGCTGGCGATGACGCTGCACCTTGCGGACGGCCTCGTTCAGACCATCCACGTCGTCAGCAACCCGCGGAAGCTGACAGCCATCGCGCTGTGACGCAGGACACGCGACACGGTGTCACACATCAGGGTCGCCGTCTCGTCCGTGAGCGAACCACCGCTTCCACGGATACGGAGACGTCGATGTTCACCATCTATCTCACGGTGACCCTGCTCGCCTCAGCCCTCAACGGTTCGGCCGCCGTGGCGAACCTGATCGGCCACGAGTACCCGAAGAAGGAGGCGGACCGCAATCGGATCCCCCGGTCATGGACACGGCCGTTGGGACTGCTCCTGGGTGCGGGCGCGCTCGGCCTGCTGGCCGGGTTCGTCGTGCCGGTCGTGGGCGTGCTCGCCGCGGCCGGTCTGGTGCTGTACTTCCTCGGTGCGCTGGGCGCACATGTGCGGGCGGGCAATTTCCGGCTCGGCGGCTGGGCACTCTTCTTCGGCCTCGCTCTGGCCGCACTCGCGGTCAATCTCGCGCACCACGCGGCCTGAGGTATGCCTCAGTTAAGTAAGGTTGCCCTATGACCGCGCTGCGCAACGATGCCGCCCGCCTGGGGGCCGAGGGCGTCACGGTCGGGTACGCCGACCGGGTCGTGCTCGACAACCTCGACGTCTCCATCCCGACCGGTGTCATCACCACGGTCATCGGGCCCAACGGCTGCGGCAAGTCGACCCTGCTGCGCACGCTGTCCAGGCTGCTCAAACCGCGCCAGGGAACCGTGCTGCTGGACGGTCACGACATCGCGCGCCTGAAGACCAAGGACGTCGCGAAGAGGATGGGCCTGCTCCCGCAGACCCCGATCGCGCCGGAGGGGCTGACGGTCGCCGACCTGGTCGCCCGCGGCCGGCATCCGCACCAGAGCTGGGTGCGCCAGTGGTCGAGCGACGACGCGGACGTCGTCGCCGAGGCTCTGCGGATGACCGGCGTGGCCGATCTCGCCCACCGGCCGGTCGACTCGCTTTCCGGCGGTCAGCGGCAGCGGGTGTGGATCTCCATGACGCTCGCCCAGGGCACCGATCTGCTGTTGCTGGACGAGCCCACGACCTATCTGGATCTCGCGCACGCGATCGACGTGATCGACCTCGTCGACGACCTGCACGAGGGCGGCTGCACGATCGTCATGGTGCTGCACGATCTGAACCTGGCCGTTCGCTACAGCGACAACCTGATCGTGATGAAGTCGGGATCCATCGTCGCGCAGGGACACCCCAGCGAAGTGATCACCAGCGAGTTGTTGCTGGACACGTTCGGCCTGCAGGCGAAGGTCATCGACGACCCGGTGAGCGAGCGGCCGTTGATCGTGCCCATCGGCCGGACCCACGTGGTATCGAAGAGTGACCAAACACAAGTTAGCCTGCCCTAACCGGGTGATAAGGTTCGGCTGTCCTAATTTCCCCCGCCGCGTGGGCAGCGAAGAACGAGGTGCCGAATGGGCCAGAGAACGACCATGACCTGGAAGCGATTGACCGCTGTGGCAGCAGCTGTGGTGGTCGGTGCCAGCGTCCTCGCCGGGTGCGGTTCTTCCACGCCTGCCACGACCCCTGACGCGAACACCGCCTCCGGTGGCACGTTCCCGACCAAGGTCGAGCACTTCTTCGGCACGACGGAGATCAAGGAAGCGCCCAAGCGCGTCGTCTCCCTCGGCTACACCGACGACCAGACGCTGCTGGCCCTGGGCGTCGTCCCGGTCGGCATGGTCGACCAGTACCCGAACCCCGAGGGCAAGAAGCCCGACATCAACACCCAGTGGCCGTGGGTGAAGGACAAGTGGGGTTCGACCACGCCCGAGGTCATCATGAAGAACGGTGACACCGAGCCGAACTTCGAGAAGATCGCGGAGCTGCGTCCCGACCTGATCGTCGCCGTCTACTCCGAGGCGACCCAGGAGTGGTACGACAAGCTCACCAAGATCGCGCCGACCGTCGGCCGCACCAAGGCGGAGAAGGAGCCCTTCTCCGCCAAGTGGCAGGACAACGCGCTGCAGGTCGCGAAGGCGATCGGCAAGGGCGACGAGGGCGCCAAGGCCATCAAGGCGATCGACGACAAGCTGGCCGAGGCCAAGAAGGCGAACCCGGCCTGGGCGAACGAGACCGCGGTCGTCGCGTCCTGGTACAAGGACGCCGTCGGACCGTTCGCCACGACCGACGTGCGTGGCCAGGTCCTCACCGGCATCGGCTTCAAGGGCAACACGAAGGTCGACGAGCTCGCGGCCGGCAAGTTCTACGTGTCGCTGTCCCCCGAGCGCATCGACGTGATGAACGTCGACCGCATCTTCATCATCAACGACGAGGCGGACACGAAGGCGATCAAGGGCTTCCAGCTCTTCGCGAACCTGCCCGCGGTCAAGGCCGGCAAGGTCCACTACATCCTCGACAGCGAGGGCCCCGCCGTCGGTGCCGCGATCTCGCAGGCCACTCTGGCGTCCATGCCGTACGCGATCGACGAGCTGGTCAAGGCCGCGAAGTCCGCGGGCTGATCCAGCAAGGCCGTCGCTGACGGCGCCTGCAAGTACCACCAACTCAACATCAACAAGCACTTTCCTGCCACCAACTCGCCCGCCGCTGGTTCGAGGAATGGCGAACAGGTTGGGTGTGGTTGGCGGCGATTCGATCATGAGTTGGTGGTACTTGCAGATGCCCAGCCACGCGGCCGGCGTCCGGGTCGCGCCAGTAGCGCAGCACAATCCAGCGAAAGGTCTGTCCCCTCGTGACCACGAGCGTGTCCGGCACGTCCGCGAAGATTCTGCGCACGGCGACCGGACGGGAGGCGCTGCGCTGGGTGCTCGACCACTGCCGCGCCGCCCCCGGCCTGCCGATCGCCACCGTAGTGGCGACGGTGGCCGGGGCGGTGCTGCAGATCATCCCGGTGTTCCTCTTGGGCACCGTGGTGGACGGCGTCGTCGAAGGGCGTGACGCGTCGATCCTCTGGTCGATCGGCATCGCCACGGTCGTGTCCGCGCTGTTCGGCGCGGCCATGACCTCGGTCTCGACGTACCTGGTCGGCCGGGTCGGCGCGGAAATGCTGGCGCGGTTGAGGGAAGGTGCGGTCCGCGCGGTGCTCGGGATGCCGAGTGCGCGGATCGAGCAGGTCGGCCGCGGCGACGTGCTGTCCCGCGTCGGTGACGACGTCGCGGTGATCTCCAAGGGTTTCCGCACGGCGATTCCGACGATCTTCTCGGCGGTCGTGCTGGTCGTCATCGCCACCGCCGGCATGTTCGGGCTCGACTGGCGGCTCGGTCTCGCCGGAGCCTGCGCGCTGCCCGCCTACTGGCTGGCGCTGCGCTGGTATCTGCCGCGCTCGCAACCGCTTTACCGCGCGCGTTCCGAGGCTCAGGCCGACCGCGCCCAGGCGTTGATCAGCGGTCTGGACGGCATCGAGACGGTTCGCGCCTATCGTCTCGAGAACGCCTTCCGGGACAAGGTGACCGCCGAGTCGTGGCGGGTGCGCAACATCGGCATCGACGTCTTCCGGTTCTTCGGCCGGTTCATCGGCAGGGAGAACCGCGCCGAGTTCATCGGCCTCGCACTGATCATCGTGGCCGGCTACTTCCTGGTGACCAACGGGGAATCCTCGCTCGGCCAGGTGTCGGTCGCGGCGCTGTTGTTCCACAAGTTGTTCGTGCCGCTCGGTTTGATCATGGCGTTCTTCGACGAGGCGCAGAAATCCGGTGCCGGACTGACGCGTTTGGTCGGCGTGCTCACCGAATCCGACGGCGACGAACTCGTCCGCAGCGCGGTCGCCATCGATCCGTTCGCAGAGCCGCTACCCGTGTCGGTGCGCGGGCTTTCCTTCCGCTATCCCGAATCCGAGCACGACGTGTTGCAGGACATCGACCTGGAGATCCCCGCGGGCACCTCGCTCGCCCTGGTGGGTGCCACCGGCGCGGGCAAGACGACGCTGGCGGCATTGGTCGCCGGTACCGGCACGCCGCAGACCGGGTCCGTGCACATCGGGCAGGCCGATCTCGCCGAACTCGACGAGGCGGGTTCCCGCGCGCTGGTCAGCATCCTGACCCAGGAGGCGCACGTCTTCGCCGGTCCGCTCGCGGAGGACCTGCGGCTGGCGGCCCCGGACGCGACCGACGACGAGTTGATGGACGCACTGCGCACGGTGGGCGCGGATTCGTGGGTCGAAGCACTTCCGCAGGGCCTGCGGACCGACGTCGGCGAGGGTGGCGAACGCCTCGACGTGACCAAGATCGCCCAGATCGCGCTGGCCCGGCTCGTGCTCGGCCGCTCCCCCGTCGTCGTGCTCGACGAGTCGACGGCCGAGGCGGGCAGCCAGGGTGCCGCGGCGCTCGAACGGGCGGCCCTGGCGGCCTGTCGCAGCCGTACGACGCTTCTGGTGGCCCACCGGTTGACTCAGGCCATCGCGGCGGACCGGATCGCTGTGCTCGACGCAGGACGCGTCATCGAGCAGGGCACACATGAAGAACTTGTCGCGCGTGACGGGCGTTACGCGGCACTTTGGGCCGCTTGGCGATTCGGATCCGCAAATACTTAGGTTAGGCTACCTTCACCGATCGTGAAGGGATGGCTGAGTCGTCGATGGAACTGATGGCCGAGCGTGACGTACTTCTTTCGACCGCCCGGATCGCCTCCATTCGGCGCCGTGCCGGTGAGTACCCTCAGCGGACCATCGCCGTCGCGAGTGCCGTCGCCCTGACGCACTGGGCGAACCCCGGTCTAGCGGTCGATGGACTTGAGCTCACCGCTGCCACGCTTTTCAGCGATCTGCTCGTCTGGGCCGACAAAGGCCAGCAGTCGGACGTCGTCGAGCGGCCTGATGGCTGGCTGATCCCGTTGCCAGAGGGCGTCGATCCGGCCGAGGCGCAGCGGGCGCTGGACGACCTGGCCGAGTTCCCGAACCGCGCGATCGGCACGCTGACGTCCCAGACCGTGGACGAACGGCTCGCGGATCTGGCGCGGTGGAACGACAACGAGTTCGCACGAGACCGGCCGAGCATCGTCGAACTGTTCCGCGAGCAGGCCAGGCAGCGCCCGGACGCCGTCGCGATCAACGACGGCGAGCGCGCGTTCACCTACGGCGAGGCGCTCACCCGGTCCAACCAGCTGGCCCGCCACCTGATCGACCGCGGCCTGACCACTGAGCAGGTCGTCGGCATCTCGCTGGACCGCTCGGCCGAGATGGTGATCAGCCTGCTCGCCGTGCTGCAGGCCGGGGCCGCGTTCGTACCGCTCGACCCGCAGTGGCCGGCGTCGCGGCGTGAGTCGGTGATCACCGACGCACAGGTCGTGTTACTTCTCGGGACAGGACAGGAAGGCGAACCCGAAGCGGTCGCCGTCGACCTCGGCTCGTGGGGTTTCGGGGACTACTCGGGCGAACCCACGGATGTCACGATCCAGGGCGCGCAGCTGGCGTACGTGATGTTCACGTCCGGCTCGACCGGCCGCCCCAAGGGCGCGATGATCCGGCACGAGGCGATCAGCGAACGCCTGCTGTGGCAGGTGCACCAGATCCTCCACTTCGGACACTCCGACGCGTCGCTGTTCAAGGCGCCGCTGTCGTTCGACATCTCCATCAACGAGATCTTCCTGCCGCTGGTGTGCGGCGGCCGCACCGTCGTCGTGCGGTCCGGCGGCGAGCGCGACCCGCACCACCTGCTGCGCACGATCTCCCAGCACCGCGTGACGTTCGTGTACCTGGTGTCGTCGATGCTGGACGTGCTGCTGAACATCGCGGGCGACGGTGAGCTGGACAGCCTGCGGCACGTGTGGTGCGGCGGCGAGGTGCTGACTCCCGAGCTGTACGACCGGTTCCGCACGCAGCTCGACATCCCGATGTACCACGGTTACGGCCCGGCCGAGGCCACGATCGGCGTCTCGCACGTGATCTACCGCAGCGAGGCCGAGCGGCTGTCGACGTCGATCGGCAAGGCGAACCCGAACACGGACCTCTACGTGCTGGACGACCAGCTGCGGCCGTGCCCTCCCGGCGTCGGCGGCGAGCTGTACATCGGCGGATTCCTGTTGGGCCGCGGATATGTGAACGCGCCCGGCCTCACCGCCTCACGGTTCGTGGCGAACCCTTTCGCGTCCGACGGGTCGCGCCTCTACCGCACCGGTGATCTGGCGCGGTTCGCGCCGGACGGGTCGCTCGACTTCCTCGGCCGCGTCGACAACCAGGTCAAGATCCGCGGCATGCGGCTGGAGCTGGAGGACGTCGAGGTCGCGCTGGCCGAACACCCCGAGGTCCGCCACACCTGTGTCGTGGTCAGGAAGAACTCCGCCGGCGGCAACTATCTCGTCGGGTACGTCGTGCCGTCCGTCGGGAGCCTGACCGCGGACGCCGTGAAGCAGTGGGCGACCGAGCACCTGGTCGAGTACATGGTGCCCACGCACATCGTGGTGATGGACGAGTTCCCGTTGACCGCCAACGGAAAGCTCGACCGGCGCGCACTGCCCGAGCCGACCGTCGAGACCGGGCCGGTCACCGCCGCTGCCAACGACGACGAGGCCGTGATCTGCGCCGCGATCGCGGCGGTGCTGCGGGTCGAGCAGGTCGGCGCCGACCAGGACTTCTTCGAGCTGGGCGGCGACAGCATCCTGGCGATCTCGCTGCTGTCCGCGCTGCGTGCCGAGGGCGTGTTCGTCACCGCCACCCAGATCTTCCTCAACCGCACTCCCCGCGCGCTGGCCGCCGTCGCGTCACGCGACGGTGCCTCGACCGTCGACCACGACGACGTGCCGACCGGGCCGGTGGCGGGTCTGCCGATCGTGCAGTGGCTCGGCGAGACCACGGACGCCGTCGACGGGTTCGTGCAGTCGGTCGTGCTCAACACGCCCGCGGCGCTCACCGCCTCCCAGCTGAGCGAGATCCTCCACGCGCTGGTCGAGCGGCACGACATGTTGCGCGCCAAGCTGGTCCGGGGCGAGCGCTGGTCGTTCGACATCCCGGCCGACGGCCATGCGTTGTGGGAGGAGAGCAACGCGCCGCTCGACGAGTGCGTGGCCGCCGCGACCGAGGGGCTCAACCCGGACGCGGGCATCATGCTGCGCGCGGTGTGGCGTTCCGAGGCGCGGCAGCTCGTCATCGTGATCCACCACGTGGTGATCGACGGTGTGTCGTGGCGGATCCTGTTCGACGATCTCGCGCAGGCGTGGCAACAGGTTTTTTCCGGTGCCTCCGTGGAACTCCGTCCGGTCGGGACGTCGTTCCGCCGCTGGACCCAGCTGCTGGAGCAGGCCGGGTTCGAGGCCGATCGCGAGTACTACCAGCGCGCGCTGCCGGGTGTGGACCAGCTGCTCGGCCGGCGTGAGCTCACCGACGAGGACGTCGTTGCGGGCGAACAGGTCCGCACGGTGACAGTCGGTTCCCGCGCCACGGCCGCGCTGCTCGGCGACGTGCCCGCGTTGTTCCACGCCAAAGTCAACGACGTGCTGCTGACCGGTCTCGCGGTCGCGCTGGCCCGGTGGCGCCGGGACAACGGCCAGGACCAGACGTTCGCGCACATCGAACTGGAGGGCCACGGCCGCGAGGGCCGGTTCGTGCCGCTCGACCCGGACCTCTCCCGCACGGTCGGCTGGTTCACGACGCTGTTCCCCGTCACCGTGGATCCGGGTGCGGGCGACCTGGCTTCGGCGTTGAAGCGGGTCAAGGAAGACCTCGCGCGGGTGCCGAGCAACGGCGTCTCGTACGGCGCGCTGAAGTACCTGGGGCGCGACGAGTTCGGTGTCGGACGGCCACAGGTGCTGTTCAACTACCTCGGCCGGTTCAACGGTGGCACCACCGGCGACTGGCAGCTCGCGGAGAACGCAGGCCAGCTCGGCGAGAAGCGCGACCCGGCGATGCGGCTGCCGCGGGCACTGGAGTTCAACGCCTCCGCCGAGCCTGGCGCCGACGGCGAACTGGAACTGGTCACGGTCATCTCGTGGCCGTCCGGGGTGTTCACGGACGCTGACACGGCGAAGATCGGCGAGTACTTCGTGGGCGCGCTGGAGGGCCTGGCCGCGCTGGCACATTCCCCTCTGGCCGAGGGCGGCCACTCCCCCAGCGACTTCGACCTGCTGCCGCTCACCCAGGCCGACGTCGACTCCCTGGACTCGCCGGCGTTGCGGGACGTGCTGCCGCTGACGCCGTTGCAGGAGGGCCTGTACTTCCACTCGGTGTTCGACGACGAGTCGGCACACCGGTACGTCGAGCAGCAGCTGCTGACGCTGACTGGTTCGGTGGACGCTTCCAGGCTCGAAGCAGCCGCGACGCGCGTGCTGGAGCTGTTCCCGAACCTCGCCGCGCGGTTCGTCGGTCTGCCGGACGGCCGGGTCGTCTCCGTGCTGGAGTCCGGTGTGCGGCCGGAGTTCTCCACTGTGGACGGTCAGGGCATGACCGAGGAGGACATCGCGGCCTTCGCCGAGCAGGACCGGGTCGCCGGGTTCGACCTCGCCCGCGGGCCGTTGATGCGCTTCACGCTGATCCGCACCGCGCCTGGCCGGTATGTCCTCGTGCAGACCGTGCACCACATCATCGCGGACGGCTGGTCGGTGCCGCCGATGTGGCGCGCGCTGCTGGCCGAGTACGACGCGCCGGGCTCGGTGCACGTGCGCGGCAGCTACGCCGATTACGTGCGGTGGCTCGTGCGGGCCGACGCGGCGGAGAGCGACCGCGTCTGGGCGGAGGAACTCGCCGGACTGCCCGGTCCGTCGCTCACCATCGAGGGGCACGAGCCGTCGAACCGCTTCACCGACACGGCGATCGACGCACCCGCTGGTCTCGACGAGAAGCTGCGGGCGGCCGGGGTGTCGCTCAGCGTCGCCGTGCACAGCGCGTGGGGTGTGACGCTCGGCGGCATCCTCGGCAGGCAGGACGTCGTGTTCGGCTCCACGGTGTCCGGCAGGGACGCCGACGTGCCGGGCATCGACGCGCTGGTCGGCCTGTTCATCAACACGATTCCGGTGCGCGCCAGGTGGTCCGCCGGCACGACCGCCGCCGAACTGCTGGCGTCGGTGCAACGCCACCAGACCGCTGTGCTGCCGCACCAGCACGTCTCGCTCACCCGGATCGGGCGGCAGGCACCGCACGGGTCGGCGTTCGACACGCTGGTCGTGTTCGACATCGCGACGGACGTGACCGCGCTCGGCTCGGCCACCGGGTTCGAGATCACCAACGCGGTGAACGAGGGCGCGCCGCACTACCCGTTGACCATCGAGGTCCAGCGGCACCACGACGGCACGCTGCGGTTCAACCTCATCTACGACACCGCCGTCGTCCGCGAGGAGGGCGCCCGCACGATCCTGCGCGCGTTCGCCGACACGGTGGACTCGTTGCTCAGCGGCGGTGTTGTTCCGACGCCATCGCTCACCACCGCGCGCGCCGCGGCCGAGATCGAGCCCGTCACGCTGGCCGGCCTGTTCGACGCGGCCGCCCAGCGCGACCCGTCGGCGCGCGCCGTGACGATGTGCCACCTGGACGGCAGCTCCGAGGGCCTCACCTACGGCATGCTCGCCGACACCAAGAATCGGCTCGCCCGGACTTTGGCCAACGCGGGTGTCGGTCCGCGGCAACGGGTCGCGGTCGCGATCCCCCGCTCGTTGCAGCAGGTCGTCGCGCTGGTCGCGATCGTGTCGGCCGGTGGCGCGTACGTGCCGCTGGACCTCGCGTACCCGGACGAACGCCTCGAGTACGTCCTCGCCGACTCCGCACCCCAGGTCGTGCTGGTGGAACGCGAGCACCGGGAGCGCTTCGAACGCCTGCTCGCCAACGCCGGCGTCCCGGCGCGGGTGCTGGTCTACGGCGACGAGGTACCGGGCGACGCGGAGTTGCCGGCGTTCGACTGGCAGAACCCGGCGTACGTGATCTACACGTCCGGCTCGACCGGCAAGCCCAAGGGCGTCGTCGTGCCGCACGCGAGCGTGGTGTCGCTGCTGGCGAACACCCAGCCGGACATGGACTTCGGACCGGACGACGTGTGGACGCAGTTCCACTCGTACTCGTTCGACTTCGCGGTGTGGGAGCTGTGGGGCGCCCTCGCGTACGGCGGCGAACTCCTGGTGCCCGACCACGGCCTGACCCGTTCGCCGGTCGACTTCCACCAGTTGGTTCGCGCCCGTGGCGTCACCGTGCTGAACCAGACGCCGTCGGCGTTCTACCAGTTCATCGAGGCCGACCGGCTGGCCGAGCCGCTGCCCGCGTTGCGCCGCGTCATCTTCGGCGGCGAGGCGCTGGAACTCTCCCGCCTGCGCGGCTGGGTCGAGCGGTACGGCACCGGCCGTCCCGAGCTGGTCAACATGTACGGCATCACCGAGACCACGGTCCACGTGACGCATCGGGTGCTGGACTCCTCGGACTTCGCCTCAGGCCGTGAGGTCAGCCCGATCGGCGGCCCGATCCCCGGCCTGCGCACGTACCTGCTGGACTCGCGGCTGCAGCCGGTCGCGCCGGGCCAGGTGGGCGCGATCTACGTGGCGGGCTCCCAACTCGCGCTCGGCTACCACAACCGGCCGGACCTCACCTCCAGCCGGTTCGTGGCGGACCCGTTCGCCGCCGACGGTTCGCGCATGTACAACTCGGGCGACCTCGCGCGCCGCAACCTCGACGGCGAACTGGAGTTCATCGGCCGCGCCGACAACCAGGTGCAGCTCAAGGGTTTCCGGATCGAGCTGGGCGAGGTCGAGTCGGCGATCCGTTCTGTGCCCGGCGTCGTCGACGTGGCCGTGACGGTGGCCGACACCGCCGACCACCTCATCGCGCACGTCGTGGGCACGCCTTCTGCCGATGTCGCCGCGGTTCTCGGGTCGAAGCTGCCGGTGCACATGGTGCCGCAGCGGGTGATTCCGCTGGACGCGCTGCCGTTGACGGTGAACGGCAAGCTGGACCGCAAGGCCTTGGAAGAGCGCGCCCGCTCGTCCGAGGACGTTGTTGTGGCTGGCGACTCGCCGGCGCTGGAGTCGCTGGTCGGCATCTTCGCCGACGTGCTGCCGGGGTCCACTGTGGACGCCGACACGGACTTCTTCGTGGCCGGTGGCGACAGCATCATCGCGATCGGCGTGGTCAACCGGGCGCGCGCGATCGGCCTGCGCATCGCTCCCCGAGACCTCTTCCTCCACAAAACCCCGCGCGCCCTCGCCTCGCACGCGGGGCCCTCCCGTGCGCTCCAATCGCACGAAAGCTCCCCGCGTGCGCTCGAAGAGCGAGCGGACGGGCCGGTGGTGCCGACGCCGATCGTGCTGCGGCAGCGGGAGCTGGGCGGCGACCTTCGTTCGTTCGCCCAGGCGCGGCAGCTGCAGGTGCCCGAAGGCGTTGAGCTGCAGGGCATCGAACGGGCGGCCAAGGCCGTCATCGACGCTCACCCCGCGCTGCGGATGCGATTGCGGGTCGAGCACGGGGTGTGGGCGTTCGGAATCGATCCCGATTCGCAGGCCCCCTGGGGGGATCGGGTCCCCACTCCTATCGTCTCAAACGGGTCTGACAATTCTGACGATCCGCAGGTCGCCGCCGACGAGGCCGCTCGCCGCCTCGACCCCGAAGCCGGTGTCATGGTCGCGTTCACGTGGCTGGAGTCCACCCGGACGCTCGTGATCGTCGTGCACCACTTCGCCGTCGACGCCGTCTCCTGGTTGATCCTCCTCGATGACATCGCCGCCGCCCTGCGCGGCGAGGACCTGGCGCCCGCGACCACCTCGTTCGCCGCCTACACCAGTGCTCTCACCCTGAGCGCACAAACCGGCGGCGACCTGCGCCGCTGGATCGAGGTGCTGGACACCCCGGTGCTCACGCCGCAGATCGGCGACCAGCGTGAGGTCACGGTCAACCTGTCCGCCGACATCACGGACCGCGTCGTGCACACCGCACCGACCGCGCTCGGCGTCGGCCTGACCGAACTCCTGTGCGGCGCGCTGCGCACCGCGTTGACCGAGATCCAGGGCAACCCCACGGATCTGGTGATCGAGCTGGAACGCCACGGCCGTGTGCCGGTGCTCGACCACCACGACTACACGCGCACGGTCGGCTGGTTCACCTCCATCGCGCCGGTGAGGCTCAGCCCGCACACCGACCCGGTCAAGGCGGCGCGCGAGCTCGTGGCACGTCAGCCGGACGAGCAGGCGCACGTCGGGTACGGGCAGCTGCGGTACCTCAACCCGCAGACCGCGCCGGTGCTGGCGGCGCTGCCCAGGCCGCAGGTGCTGTTCAACTACCTCGGCCGGGGCAGCGAGGCGCAGGCCCTGCACGTCGACGCCGGATCGCAGCCGAGCCCGTACGCGGTCGAGGTCAACTCCTGGGTCGACACGACGACCGGCAGTCTGCGGGCCACGTTCGCGCTGAGCGAGGACGTGTCCGACGAGATCGCCGCACGGTGGTTGCTCGCGCTCGAACGGATCGCGGACGCCTCGGTGAACGCGCGCCGCACCGCGCCGGTCTCGCCGTTGCAGCGCGGCCTGTACTTCCAGGCCGAGCTCGCGGGCGACGCCGGGCATTACGTGGCGCAGAGCTACTTCACGTTCGACCGCCGGCTGGACGTCAACGCGCTCCAGAAGGCGATGGCGCACGTCATCGCCCGGCACCCGGTCGTCGGCGCGGGCTTCGAGGACGAGGACGGCGCACCGGTCCAGGTCCTCACCCCCGGCGGCCAGGTGGAGGTCCGCACGGTCGACGTGCTGAACCAGGACACCGTGGACGCGTTGCGCGTCGAAGACCGCCGGACGGGCTTCGACCTCGGCGCGCCGCCGTTGGTGCGGCTCACCGTGTTGCGGCTGCCGGAGGGCAGGGACGCGTTGCTGTTCAGCTACCACCTGCTGCTGTGGGACGGCTGGTCGCGCGAGATCGTGCTGCGCGACCTGTTCGGTGCCTACCGGGCGTTCCTCGCGGGCGAACCGCTCGACTCCTCCCCCGCCACGCCGAGCTTCGAGAGCTACACCCGTGCTCTCGCCGCCAAGGACGCCCGAGCAGCCGAACGGTTCTGGGCCGGTTACCTCGCGGACCTGCCGGGCCCGACGCTGCTCGGCGACGGGTCCACTTCGGACGCTCTGCCGACGAAGATCGTGCGGACACTGTCCGCTGAGGACTCCGATCGGGTCAGGGAAGCCGCGCGCAGGCACGGCGTCACGCTGAACTCGGTCGTCACGGGCGCGCTCGGGTTGTTGCTCGGCAGCGAGACCGGACGCGGCGACGCGACGTTCGGTGTCACGGTGTCCGGACGTGAGGAAGAGGCCACGGACGGGATCGTCGGCGTGCTGCTGAACACCGTGCCGATGCGGATCACCGCGCGGCCGGACGACACGGCGGCGACGTTCCTCGCGAACGTGCAGGCGTCGCGGGTCAACGCGATGGACCACGAGCACGTCGGGCTCGGCGAGATCCAGCGCGCGAGCGGCCACGACCAGCTGTTCGACAACCTGTTCGTGCTGCAGAACTTCCTGGACGACAGCACGTTCGACGAGCTGAACACCGCGAACGGCATCATCGACCACGAGTCCGAGGACTCGACGCACTACCCGTTCACCTGGGTGGTGACGCCGGGCAAGCAGCTCACGGTCAAGCTGGAGTACCGGCCAGAGGTCACCGACACCGCGCTGGCCCAGCGGTTGTTCGACGACTACCTGCGGGTGCTCGGCGATCTTGCCACCGCTGAAGGCGCACTTGGCGCGATCCGCGGCACCGGGCCGCAGCCGGAACTCAACCCCGCCAACGACTTCGGCAACCAGACCGTCGTCGACCTGTTCGACACCGCGGCCGACCGCAACCCGGACCGGATCGCGTTGGTCGCGCACGGCAAGACGATGACGTTCGCGGAGCTCAGGGACCGCAGCCGGCACCTCGCGGGTGTGTTGTCCGGCAAGGGGATCGGCGTCGAGACGTCGGTCGCCATCGCGGTGCCGCGCTCGTTGGACTGGGTTGTCGCGCTGTTCGGAATCCTGCGGTGCGGTGCGGCGTACGTGCCGCTGGAACTGGACCACCCGGACGAGCGGATCGCCGCGATCATCGAGGACGCGCAGCCGTCGTTGATCATCACGACCAGCGCGGTGGCGCCGCGGATCCGGGGCGAGGTGTTCCAGCTCGACGAGCCGTGGCCGGACGCCGAACCGGTGATCACGTTCGCGGCCGGCGACCCGAACCGGCTGAAGCACGCGGCCTACACGATCTACACCTCGGGTTCGACCGGCAAGCCCAAGGGCGTGGTCACCGAGTACGCGGGCCTGACGAACATGCTGGTCAACCACCAGCGGCGGATCTTCGAGCCGGTGCTGGCCGAGCACGGGCACCGGATGTTCCGGATCGCGCACACCGTGTCGTTCGCCTTCGACATGTCGTGGGAGGAGCTGCTCTGGCTCGCCGACGGGCACGAGGTGCACATCTGCGACGAGGAGCTGCGCCGCGACGCGACCGGGCTGGTCGAGTACTGCCTCCAGCACGAGATCGACGTCATCAACGTGACGCCGACCTACGCGCAGCAGCTGGTGGCCGAGGGTCTGCTGGGTGCCGGGCACAAGCCGGCGCTGGTGCTGCTGGGCGGTGAGGCCGTGACGCCGACGCTGTGGCAGCAGCTCGCCGACACCCCCGGCACGATCGGCTACAACCTTTACGGGCCAACGGAGTACACGATCAACACGTTGGGCGTCGGCACGTTCGACTGCGTCGACCCGGTGGTCGGCGTGGCGATCGACAACACCGACGTGTACGTGCTGGACCCGTGGCTGCGGCACGTGCCGGACGGGGTCGCGGGTGAGCTTTACGTGTCGGGCGTGGGCATCGCGCGCGGTTACCTCGGCCAGCCAGGGCAGTCCGCGGAACGGTTCGTGGCGTGCCCGTGGGTGCCGGGTGAGCGGATGTACCGGACGGGCGACCTGGTGATCAGGCGGCCCGACGGGAACCTGCTCTACCTGGGCCGCACCGACAAGCAGGTCAAGATCCGCGGCCACCGCGTGGAGCTGGGCGAGGTCGAGGCGCGGTTCGCCGCGCATCCGGGCGTCCGGTTCGTCGCCGCCGTCGCGCAGGCCGACCCGCAGGTCGACGGCGCGTACCGGCTCGCGGCCTACCTGGTGCTGGCCGAAGGCGCGGACATCCCGTCGATCGCGGCGGAGGTCGGTGCCGGGATGCCGGACTACCTGCGGCCGTCGCACTTCGCCGAGGTGGACGCGATCCCGTTGACGGTCAACGGCAAGGCGGACACGTCAGCCTTGCCCGAGGCCCGCCCGCTCGGCACCCTGGTCGAGCAGGAGGTCAGGGAGCTCACCGAAACCGAGCTCGTGGTGAGGGAGATGTTCGCCGAGGCGCTCGACCTCGACGAGGACGAGGTGGGCATGGCGAGCGGTTTCACGGACCTGGGCGGGCACTCCATGCTCGCGGTCCGGCTCATCGGCCTGCTGCGCCGCGAGTTCGGCCCGGTCGTCACGATCCGCGACCTTCTGGCCCTGTCCACCCCCGAAGCGATTGCGCGCCACGTTGACGAACACTGAAGTACGGACCGGCCGGGACATCCTGCGGGTCGCACTCCGCCGCAACGGCGGCGCCATGGCCTCGGGAACCCTGCTGATGGGGTGCTACCAGGCCGCCGAGACCGCCGTGCCGATCCTGCTCGGCGTGATCGTCGAGTTCGCCCTGCGCGGCGGTCAGCTCAGTTCGCTGGGCTTGGCGTTGCTGGCGCTCGGGCTGGTCATGGCCACCGTCTCGTACTCGTGGCGGTTCGGCATGCGCATCCTGCAGAAGGCGAACACGACGGAAGCGCATCGATGGCGGGTCGCGGTCGCGGACCACGGCCTGCAGCCGGTGGCGCGCGACGTCGACCTCAAGTCCGGCGAGGTGCTCACCATCGCCACCGAGGACGCCGACCAGACCGCGGACATCATCGAGGTGGTGCCGCTGCTGGTCAGCTCGCTCGTGTCCGTGGTGATCACGGGCGTGGTGCTGGCGGTGATCAGCGTCCCGCTCGGCGTGCTGGTGTTCGTTGGTACCGCGGCGATCCTGAGCGTGCTGAGCGTGATGTCGCGGCGGATCGGGGCGAGCACGCAGACGCAGCAGGCCAAGGTCGCGCGGGCCGGCGCCAAGGTGTCCGACCTGATCGCAGGTCTGCGGCCGTTGCACGGTTTCGGCGGCAGCTACGCGGCTTTCCAGGCCTATCGCCGGGTGAGCACCGAGGCCAAGAAGCAGTCGATCGTCGTGGCGCGGGTCAACGGCATCTATGCCGGGCTCGCGTTGGCGCTGAACTCGTTGCTCGCCGCGGCGGTGACGTTGTGGGCGGGTGTGCTGACGTTCCAGGGTTCCATCACGATCGGCCAGCTGGTGATGGTGGTCGGCCTGGCGCAGTTCCTGATCGAGCCGCTCAAGCTGTTCTCCGAGATGCCCAAGTACGTGATGATCGCGCGGGCCTCCGCCGAGCGGATGGCGCTGATCCTGGCCGCACCCGCCAGGATGACGCCCGGCGTCGACGTACCCGGACCGTCGAGCGGCCTCGAGGTCTCGGCTGTCACGCACGGAACGTTGCGGGACTTGACGTTCTCGGTGCGACCCGGTGAGTTCGTGGCGATCGCCGCCTACGAGCCCCAGGCTGCGGCCGAGCTCGCGTCGCTGCTTTCCGTCGAGGTGCCGCCTTCCGCGTACTCGGGTGTCGTCCGGGTGGGCAAGCGGGAGATCGCCTCGCTGTCCATCGAGAGCGTGCGGACGGCGCTGCTGGTGAACCCGTCGCACCACGAGGTGTTCGCGGGAACGTTGCGCGACAACGTGGATCCGTCCGGGACCAGCTCGTCGGTCGAGGAAGCCGTGTCCGCCGCGATGCTGACCGACGTGGTGGCGTTGCACTCCGACGGCCTCGACTACGCCGTGCGCGACCGCGGCGCGAACCTCTCCGGCGGGCAACGACAGCGCCTGTCACTGGCCCGCGCGCTGGCCGCGGACCCGGACATCCTGGTGCTGCACGACCCGACCACGGCCGTCGACGCGGTGACCGAACAGCTCATCGCCCGCAACGTCACGGCTTTGCGCCGCGGCCGCACGACGATCGTGATCACCAGCAGCCCGGCGCTGCTCGACGTGGCCGACCGGGTGATCGTGCTGTCCGACGGCACGGTGACCGGCGAGGGCACGCACCGCGAACTCCTCGGCCGTGACTCCTCATACCTTCTGGCGGTGGCCCGATGACGACGTTCCGGTGGACGGGTCCCGGCGAGGTGCGGTTCGAGAGCGCGCTGGACCCGGTGCCGTTCAGGCAATCCGGTTCGCTGTGGTCGGCAGAGGTCGAGATGCCGCCGCGGTTGCGCGTGACCTACCACTTCTTCGACGGCGAGGAGCACGCCGACCCGGCCAACCCCGCCGGTGCCGGGCCGAACCGATCGATCTTCACCACGCCCGATCTGGAACCGCAACCGCACTGGCCGGTCGTCGGGCCGGACGAGGTGCTGGACGTGCCATCGTCGCGGATCCGCTGGACGGGTGCGTTGGGGCGCAAGACAGTGCGCGTGCACAAGGGTGGCGAGCCGGTCGTGCTGCTGCTCGACGGCGACGACTGGATGTACGTGCACCCAGCCGTCGCCGCGTTCGAGTCGGCGATGGGCGATGCGATGCCCACCCTGATCTTCCTGCCCACGCCACGGGATCGCGATGCCGAGTACGGCTCTTCCGCGCTGTGGGAGGCGATCCGGGACGAGCTGCTGCCGTTGCTGGCGGAGAACGGCGTGACCGTGGACCTTTCACGGTTCGTGGTCGCGGGGCAGAGTCTGGGCGGTCTGAGCGCTTTCCAGGCAGCGCTGGACTTCCCTTCGCTGGTGTCGCGGGTGGCGTGCCAGTCAGGGTCGTTCTGGTACGCCCGCGAGCTGCCCCAGGCCGGGCTCGCGCTGGACGGCCCGGCCGGTGGTGACACCGCTGAGCGCCTGCGTTCGGCTCCGGACCTGTCCTGGTTGCGGGTCGCGTTCGACGTCGGCGAGCACGAGCCGAAGATGCACCGCCACTGCGAGGCCGTGGAAGAGCTGACCGCGCAGGCGGGTGCGACCGTGCGGGTGAACCGGTCTCCTGCCGGGCACGACCGCGTGGGCTGGCGGCACGCTCTGGTGCGCGACGTGGCCTGGTTGCTCAGCGATCTCTGAGCGGATCCGGCAGGCTGTCCGGCATGGGCGAGCCTGCGGTGATCTCAGTGATGCTGATCGTCCCGGACGCCGATGCCGCGGTCACCTGGTACAGGGCCGCGCTCGGCGCCACGGAGCTGTGGAACCTCGGCGGCGTCGCCGGTCTCTCGATCGGTGGAGCGCCTTTCTTCATCCACCAGGTGAACCCCGACAACCCGGCGGAGACCAGCCCCGGTGGGGTCACGAACGTGCGCGTCGAGCTGTTCTGCGATGACCCCGAGGGTCTGGTGGGGCGCGCTCTCGCCGCCGGGGCGGTCGCCGGATCGGCGGTCGTGGAGCATCAGATGCCGTGGGGGACGCATCGGCAGGGCGGCTTCACGGATCCGTTCGGCCACAAGTGGTCCGTGGGCGACAGGTCACCTTTGCGCTGACTCCAACGGCCACACCTCCACCACTCCGCCGGGGCCGAGTCATTCGAGGCGAGACGGCCACTTCGCCCTGTTCAAGCCTTGACGCCGACTTTGCTCGTGTCCCACCATGGTCGAGCAGTTTTCTCGACCTTCGAGCAAAGGTTGGCCATGCGCGCTGAATTTCTCGGAAAAGATCCCGAGTCCACCGAAGGCGACTCCCCGACGCTGTTCGCCACGGACCGCGCCGACCGTGTCACCTACATCGCCCAGGGCTGGAAGGTGACCGACCCCCAGGTGCTTGCCGATGTCGGGTCGGTGCCGGATCACGAGACCCTGATCGAGATCCCCGAGGACGTCCTGAAGATGTACGTCCGCCGCTACGCCCAGGACAGGGAGACGGGGAACTGACCCTCATCGAGCCGGGGCCGGAGTTCGCCAAGCTCTTCACGAGCTTCGAGCACACCGCCTTCCGCCTGGAGACGCGCGATCAGTACAACTCGCCGCGCGAGGCCGAGGCGTATCGCAAGTTTCTCGCCGGAGAGCGTGACGCCTCGTACCACGAGAACTGGCTGAGCATGGTGCGGCAGGCGACCGCGGAAGGACGCCTGTTCTCTCGGGTGCGGGTGGTCAGCCTGCCTCTCTCCGACTACATCCACTTCGGTATGTGGGTCGCCGGGTTCACCAGGGAGGCCGGGGACGACATCCGCTATGTCACTCGTGAGCAGGCGGTCGAACTCCCGCAGTACGACTACTGGCTGTTCGACTCCCGCAAGCTGGTGAAGATGCACTTCGGCGACGATGGCCGCTTCGCTCACGGGGAAGTGATCGAAGATCCGGCCGTCGTCGTTGAACACAACTACTGGCGTGATGCGGCGAAGCACTACGCCACGATCCGAGACGAGTTCGTAGCCAGACTATGAGTAATAGCGGGACATCGGGCGTTGACGAGATGCGCAGCGCCTTGGGCAAACGACTCCGCGAGCTGCGGGTAGCCGCCGAGCTGACCGGTCAACAGCTCGCGGAGTCCTTGTCGTGGCCAGGTTCAAAGGTCTCCAAGATCCAGAATGGGCACCAGGCCCCGACCGAGGAAGACATCCGGGCGTGGACCAAGGCCACGAAATCGCAGGGGGAAACCGCCAGTCTTCTGGCGGCGCTGCAAAATCTTGAGCTTCAGCACGCCGAGTGGCAGCGCGTGCTCCGAGCCGGCATGAAGTCTCACCAGGCCACGCTGAGCCAGGTGGATCAGAAGACCAGGCTCTATCGCGGGTTCGACAACACGGTGATTCCTGGACTCATCCAGACGCCCGAGTACGCTCGCGCTCGCTTTGCTCAAGTTGTGGCCGTGCACAAGGTGCCCAACGACATCAACGAAGCCGTGAAGGCGCGTATGCGGCGCCAGGAGATGCTGTACCAGCCGGACAAGCGCTTCCACTTCGTGCTAACAGAAGCTGCGCTGCGCTACCGGCTGGTGAGCCCGGACATCATGATCGGCCAGCTCGACCGCTTGATGGCCATGACCTCCATGCGCAACGTGAAGCTCGGGATCATCGGCTTCAAGACCCGGTACGTCACCGACCCTCGGCACGGCTTCTGGGTACTGGACGACCATCTCGTGCGGTTCGAGTCGTACTCGGCAGAGATCAACCTTCGGCAGCCTCAGGAGATCGAGCTCTACACCAACATCTTCGAACACCTGGCCGCTGTCGCCAGCTACGGCGGTGAGGCGCGGGCGATCATCAGCCGTGTGATGAGGGAGCTGGCAGACGAAACCGAAGAAGATCTTGGCTCCTGATTTCTTCTGTTAGGTGATCTCAAAGTATTTCGAGAAAAGACGAGCAAATTTCTGGCCAGACGGAAATCACGTGCTTACTCTCACCCAGCGTCAAGCCCTCTGACCTTGGAGAAGAGCACCGTGATCACGCCTGTGCCTTTGCTCAGCAAGGACCGGATCGCCCGGC